>NZ_JBGGGT010000002.1:0-300000 GCF_041276405.1 Microvirga sp. TS319
ATCGGCCACGGCAAGCTCGCCTGGCGCGCCATTCACCCGATGCTGCCGGCGTCCCACGAGTTCCCCTACACGATCCGCGTCGTGTCGGAGATCACGGAATCGAACGGCTCCTCCTCCATGGCCACCGTCTGCGGTTCCTCGCTGGCGCTCATGGATGCGGGCGTGCCGCTGCGCCGTCCGGTGGCGGGCATCGCCATGGGCCTCATCCTCGAAGGTGAGCGTTTCGCGGTTCTGTCCGACATCCTCGGCGACGAGGATCACCTCGGCGACATGGACTTCAAGGTGGCGGGCACCGATCAGGGCATCACCTCGCTCCAGATGGACATCAAGATCGCCGGCATCACCGAGGAGATCATGCGCGTTGCGCTGAGCCAGGCCAAGGAAGGCCGCGCTCACATCCTCGACGAGATGAACAAGGCGCTGACCGCGCCGCGCGCCGAGCTCGGCGAGCACGCGCCGCGCATCGAGACGATGCAGATTCCGGTCGACAAGATTCGCGAAGTCATCGGTTCGGGCGGCAAGGTCATCCGCGAGATCGTGGAGAAGACCGGTGCGAAGATCGACATCAACGACGACGGTCTCATCAAGATCGCGTCGGCCGACGGCAAGTCGATCAAGGCGGCCTATAACTGGATCCGCTCCATCGTGGCGGAGCCGGAAATCGGCGTGATCTACGAAGGCACGGTCGTGAAAGTGATGGAATTCGGAGCCTTCGTGAACTTCTTCGGTTCCCGCGACGGCCTCGTGCACATCTCGGAGCTCGCCAAGAACCGCGTCGGCAAGGTGACGGACGTCGTCAAGGAAGGCGACAAGGTGAAGGTGAAGTTCCTCGGCATGGACGAGCGTGGCAAGGTCCGCCTCTCCATGAAGGTGGTCAACCAGGAGACCGGCGAAGACATCACCGAGCAGCTCAAGGCCGAGCGCGAAGCCGAAAAGGCCCAGCGCGACCAGCAGAAGTCTGCCAACGCCGGCGAGTAACGTTACGTAAAATTGACAATCCTGAGCCCCGTATCGATGATGCGGGGCTTTTTTATGCTGGAGAGCAGCCAACAAGGCAGGGGCGTATGGGCGAGCCGCAATTTGAAAGAATTCAATCGCTGTTACTGGGGGCGCTGCTGGCTTTGCCGCTTTCCATGGGCGAAGCCCATGCGGATACTCTATGTGGCCGAGAAGTGGTATCGATCGAACGGCTTCGTGACGACGTTCTCGGCGGATCCCGCACCAAAAAGATCACCGACACTGACACGTCTGTCCAATTTTCGGATGATCAACATCGTGTCCTTTGGACATTCTTGAAAGCTGCACATCCGGCCGCTCCGGCCGTCCTTTGCCAGACACCAGTCACAAAGGATGGCAAGATCTCCTTAAGCCTAGAGGCGTGGTGTGGAGGCCCCAAAGTTAAATGTGACGCTCTTATCGCCGAGTTTGGAAAACATCAGGCGGAACTCAGCCGATGAATCCTGGAGGCTTCGTCGCCTGAGAAACTCTGAAAGCTGTCGGACACCGCATAGTGACTTGCATGCCGCTCATTTATCGGCCTTTCCGCTCCTCAAGAGTCAATCGGCCAAGGGTGGCAAGGTAAAGTTCCTCAGCACCGAGGCGCTGCTTGGCCCTTCCTTTTTTCATGTCCAGGGCACGAGCCTCACTTGAGAGAAAGATAAATATCCGTCGGCGGCGTACTGGGTAGGCTGCTGATCCAGTTCTCGGAGACGGGTGTGTCGGCCGCATAGATCCGATGCCAGTGTAGGGCGACATGCTGGCGACGGCGGCCAGCATCTCGAAACTCAATTCTTCTTCCAGATGATCGTGGATGTAGGAGGCGACCCGCGTCAGGCGGCTGGCGTAGCTGTCGGAAGTGGCGTTTCCATCGCGGAGACCCGTGTTTCAGGCGTGTGGACCAGCTTAGGCAGAGTGCCTTTGATAAGTCCTGCTGTTCTTCAGTCGGAGCCGTCAGCCCGGCCGCCGGCCTTCAGTGGAATTGACGTCCTGTGGGCGAGATATTATTTAGAATTGTTCTAAACAAGGTCCCGTCATGCTGTCACGCCTCTTCGGTTTCGGCCGCCGCCCCTTCGACTCGCTCACCGAACAGGAAATCCTTGCGCTTGCCATCTCGTCCGAAGAGGACGATGCGCGGATTTACCGGTCCTACGCGGACGGCCTCGGCCCTGCCTTTCCTCAATCGGCCAGGGTCTTCGAGGAGATGGCAGCCGAGGAGGACAGCCACCGCGCGGCCCTGATCGAGTTGCACCGGCGACGCTTCGGCGAGACCATTCCGCTGATCCGCCGCGAGCATGTCCGCGGTTATTACGAACGCAAGCCCGACTGGCTGGTGCGTCCGCTCGGCATCGACAAGGTGCGTGCTGCAGCGGAAGACATGGAGGCGCAGGCCCACCGCTTCTACGTGGAGGCAGCCAAGCGTACCCGGGATGCTTCCACACGCAAGCTCCTCGGAGACCTGGCGGCAGCGGAGCAGAATCACGAATCCCTCGCGCGACGGCTCGGCCTCGCCTACACGCCCGGATCGGTGCGGGAGGAGGAGGGCCGGACCGAGCGGCGGCAATTCATTCTTACCTTCGTGCAGCCCGGCCTTGCCGGCCTCATGGACGGATCGGTCTCGACCCTCGCGCCGATCTTCGCGGCGGCCTTCGCCACTCAGGATACCTGGCAGACCTTTCTGGTCGGCCTCTCGGCGTCGGTCGGCGCGGGCATCTCCATGGGCTTCACGGAAGCGGCGCACGACGACGGCAAGCTCTCCGGGCGTGGCTCGCCGGTCAAGCGGGGCTTCGCCTCAGGGATCATGACTGCCATCGGCGGCCTCGGCCACGCCCTGCCCTACCTCATTCCGCATTTCTGGACCGCGACTTTCATCGCGGCCGCCGTGGTGTTCGTGGAACTCTGGGCCATCGCGTTCATCCAGAACCGCTACATGGAGACGCCTTTCCTGCGCGCCGCCTTCCAGGTGGTGCTCGGCGGCGCGCTGGTCTTCGCAGCCGGCGTCCTGATCGGAAATGCCTAGAGCATCGGACGCAAAAGTGGGAACCGGTTTTGCGTGAAAAGATGCTCAAAGACATAGAATGACAGCATCGGACGTGAAAAGCGGCCCTGGACATCTCCGCAGAACCCTGCGGTGATCTTTACCCTTTCCGTTCGGACAGGGTGAACCACCCGATTCCGACGATCACGAGGGCGGCGCCCAGCCATTCGGAAACGCCGACGGTGTCGCCGAGCACGGCCATGGCGAGCACGATGGTGACCACGGGGCTGAGCATGCCGATGGTGGCATTGGCCTGGGCGGAGATCTGCTTGAGCGCGGCGCTCAAGAAGAACGACGGCAGCACCGTTGCGCCGAAGGCCAGCGCGAGACCTAAACCCCACAGCGAGGGAGAGACCAGAATGGTCTCGACGGGATGCGTCGCCAGAAACTGGAGAATGACGGCGATGCCGGCCGCCCCCATGGCGATGCAGGTGAAGAGCTGCGGACCGATCTTCATGATCAGGGGCTTGGCGAGCAGCTGGTAGAGCGCGAAGGTGACGGCGGCGGCGAGGACGTAGAGAGTGCCGGTCGTCGTGGCCGATCCGGAAGCCGCCATGTTCTGCACGAAGAGCAGCGCCAGTCCGGCATAACTGACCGCGAAGGCCAGAAGCGCCTTGAGCCTGATGGGCTGGCGAAAGAAGGCCGCGCCGAATAACACCACGAAGAGCGGATAGGTGAACAGGATCAGCCGCTCGAAATGCGCCGAGATGTATTCGAGGCCCTTGAAGTCGAGATAGCTCGAGGTCCAGTAGCCGATGAGCCCGACGCCGATCATGCGCAGCATCAGTGTCGTGTCCGGCATGGTTTCGCCTTTGGCTTTCATGCCTCTCACGGCATGAAGGCCGATGACCACGTAGAACGGCAGGGCCAGGATCATGCGCAGAGCCAGGGTCGTTTCCGCGTCGATTCCTTGCGCATAGGCGAGCTTGATGAGAATCCCCTTGGAGGCGAACAAAGCTGCGCCGATGGCCGCCATGGCGTAGCCCGTATAGGGCGGGCGCTTGGCGTCGAGGGCGATCGTCTGAGAGGTCATGGCAGGATTCCTTGGCCTGCAAGCTCTTTCACACCGCTTTTCGCGGCACAAGACGGCACGACGCAGCCCCCCGTTGCGGCCAAGGCGCGGCAAGCGAGCGTATCGTGCGGAGCGAGAGGAGCGGACGCGGGAAGTGGCTTCCACTTTTGGGATCGATCCGATGCTCCCTTCTTGGAAAGAGCGCATCGTTCTCGCGAAAAACCGGAGCCACTTTTTCGCACGGTGCGCTAGAGCCTATTGCATTCTGACGGGATCAGAATGCTTGCTCTTTCTCTTTGGCGAAGCATCGTGCGAAGAACCGGTTCCCACTTCTTCGCACGATGCTCTAGGGGGCCGCTCGACGATGCGGTGCCTGACGGATTTTAGGCATCGGCCCCGAAAGTTCATTCCACATTCGGGGCCGATGCTCTAAGCGTTGGCTTCATCCGTCATGAGGAGGGGCGGTTCATGCCGGCTACGATCTCCAGCATCGCCGAACTCGAAGCGCTCTACGGTCAGCCCGGCGAGGCCTCGCTCCTGAAGGAGGCGGACCGCATCGTCCCTGAATATCGCGCCTTCATCGAGGCTGCGCCCTTCGCGGCTCTCGCCACGCGCGGACCGGAAGGCCTCGATTGCTCGCCGCGCGGAGACGGACCGGGCTTCGTGCGGATCAAGGACGACAAGACTTTGCTGCTCCCGGACCGGCGCGGCAACAATCGTCTCGATTCGCTTCGCAACATCGTGCGCGATCCGCAGGTGGCGCTGCTTTTTCTCGTTCCCGGGATCGGCGAGACGATCCGGGTCAACGGGCGTGCGATGATTACCGTCGACCCTGCCCTGCTCGAAAGCTTCAAGGTCGACGACAAGGCGCCGAAATCCGTGATCGTGATCACGGTCGAAGCGATCTATTTCCAGTGCGCCCGGGCCATCCTGCGCTCGGAGCTGTGGAATCCGCAAAGGCATGTGACGCGCAGCACGCTTCCGAGCGCCGGCCGGATCCTAGCATCGTTGAGCGCCGACCGCTTCGACGGCGAGGCCTACGACAAGGCCTTGCCCGAGAGGCAGAAGACGACGCTCTACTAGAATGGCCCTGCCCTACTGCGTTTTCGCCGTCGAAAGGGATTCGGCCGTCTGCAGATGAGTCTTTAGAGTCGGAAGGGTCTCGTTGGCGTAGGAAGCGACGGGATCGTTCTGGCGCTTGGCTTCCCTTTCGTACTCAGCGATGTCCTTCTTGTGGTCCGTCACCATGTCCTTGACGAACTCGCGGTCGAAGGCGGCGCCCGACAGCTTGGAGAGCTTCTGATAGGTCTCCTTTTGTGCCTTGCTGGGTTCGGTAGGAGGCGTCATCTTCAGCGTGCTCGCGACCGACATGGCCTTCTGGTTGGCGGCGGAATGGTCTGTCTCGAGCTGATGTCCGAAATTCTTGACGCCGTCGCTGTTGCCCTTGTCCTGGGCGAGCTTGCCCACGGCCACCTCCGCGAGATTCCCCTCGATCGCCTTCGTCAGGAAGGCATGATCGGCCCTGTCCTGGGCCAGGGCGTAGGACGAGCCGGTCAGGGCTGCGGCAACGGTCAGGCCGGCGATGAGTCTCCTGGACATGATGCACCTCGTTCGAATCAGTGGTTCGGATACGCAGCACAGGATCCCAGTGAACGGCGGCTGGGCATCCCGGTTCCCTTCCGTTGAAGGGCCGCCGTTCCGCGGAAGTTTCGCCCGGGCCTTTACGCTGCGCCGCTGAGCGGCCAAAAGAAGAGCCTCACCGACTGTAAAGAGGTTCAACATGACGATTCAGCGCATCAATCCCGGTCCCCGCATGAGCGGCGCCGTCGTTCACGGCGACACGGTCTATCTCGCGGGCCAGGTCGCCAACCAGGCCGCCGGCAAGAGCGTCACCGAGCAGACGCAGGAAATCCTCGCGATCATCGACAAGCTCTTGGCCGAGGCCGCCACCGACAAGTCGAAGATCCTGATGACCAATATTTGGCTGACCGACATGGCCACGTTCCAGGAGATGAACGCCGTGTGGGATGCATGGGTCTCCCCCGGCAACAGCCCTGCCCGCGCCACCGTGGAGGCGAAGCTCGCCGGTCCTCAGTTCAAGGTCGAGATTGCGGTGATCGCAGCGAAATAGCGTTTCGCTGTGTGTGAAAGAGCACAGGCTTTCTAAAAGCCTGTGCTATGATATAAAGTCACTTGATATCCTGATGATATGGCAAGGAAGGGGGCTTTATGTCGACTGTTCAACTGAGCGGAAATCCATCCATCGATGGGCTTCTGACAACCGTCAAATGGGATATAGACACTCTCAACTACAGCTTTCCCCGCTTCGCCTCGTTCTATGGTGCCGGCTATGGCATAGGCGAAGCAGAGAACGGTTTTCAGCCGGTAAACGAATGGCAGCAAGCGGCTCTCCGCTATGCCTTATTTTTTGTCAGTAGTTACACGAACTTACAGTTCAACGAGATCACGGAAACAGATGAGAATCATGGAAGCATTCGGTTTTCCATGACGTCGATTTCTCCAGGTGGAACGGCCCATGGCTACTTTCCTCTGGGGACATTCACGGACGGCGACATCTGGATGGTGCCCACAGGTGGACCGCACTACCTTGATCCGAAGATCGGCAATTGGGGAATGGCGACAGTCATGCACGAGCTGGGCCATGCGCTGGGCCTGAAGCATGGGCATGATCCGAGAGGAGTGAACGATCAGCTTCCCGGCGCACTCCCGACGAACGAGGATACGTGGAGCTATTCTCTCATGACATACCGGAGCTATGTCGGTGCGCCGACGGATAACGGCGTGCAAGGCCCGACCGAGAGTGGCAACCCGACCACCTACATGCAGGATGATATTGCCGCCCTGCAATATATGTATGGCGCCAATTTCGACACCAATTCAGGCAATACGACCTATCGGTGGAACCCGGTCACGGGCGAATTCACGGTGGATGGTATCAGTTGGGGAATTCCCGAAGGTGCCAAGATCTTCATGACGCTCTGGGATGGCAATGGAATCGATACTTACGATTTGTCCGCCTATCGAACCAATCTCGTTCTCAATCTCGCGCCCGGCGCCTTTTCGACCTTCAGCATAGCGCAGGTGACCGACCTCGATGCAGGCCCGAATACTCGCCTTGCTCCTGGCAATGTCGCCAATGCTCGGTTGTACCATGGCGATGCGCGTTCGCTGATCGAGAATGCCGTCGGCGGAAGCGGAAGCGATCGAATCACCGGCAATGCCGCACGCAACACTTTGGCGGGGAATGCCGGGAACGACATCCTGAACGGCAGCTCCGGCAACGACATCCTGGACGGCGGAAGCGGCCATGACACCCTCATCGGCGGCTCGGGCAGCGACATCTTCGTCTTCAAGAACCACCGGCCGGGCAGCGCCTCTTACGACAAGATTACGGACTTCAACAGAAGTCTCGATTCGTATTTGAAGATCGACAACAAATACATGTCCAAGCTGGGGCCCGAGGGCCGCCTGAGCAGTTCCAAGTTCGTGCTCGGCACGCATGCCAAGGATGCCGGCGATCGTCTGATCTACGACAAGGCCAAGGGCTATCTCTACTACGATCCGGATGGCACGGGCGCGGCCGCCAAGCAGCTCATCGTCTATCTCACCAACAAGGCGAGCCTCGCGGCTTCGGATATCTACGTCATATGACGTGTGGCCGGCTCATGCATGCGTGAAAGCCCCTCGATGCCTGATCGCATCGAGGGGCTCGCCTGAATGAGAGATCCGGTCAGGCGCGCTGATTCTGCGCCTTAGGGGCAGGCGTGACGGCGGCCGTCGTAGCCCAGATAGGTGCCCGATGCCGGGTTATAGGACTTGAAGCGCTGAGCGCAGTAGGACTGGACGTTGCCGCCATAGACGGGAGCGGCCTGCGACTGGGCGATCGCGCCGCCGATGATGGCGCCGGTCGCAAGACCCAGAGCACCGGCCGCGAGGGCGTTGCCGTTGTTGCGGCGATAGTAGCCGTACCGGTTGCCGTAATAGGGACGGCCATAGTAGCGGCGGGGCGCATAATAGCGGTTGCCCACGTAGCGACGACCGGAATTGAAGTTGCGGCCCGAATAGTAACGGCGATGCTGCACGTAATCGGCCTGCACCTCGCCCTTCTGAATGGCCGTGACGAGATCGTTCACGGGAGCGGTCTGGGCCGAAGCCGGCGCCGTGAATCCGACCGTGCCGAGAGCTGCCGTCGCGGCCAGGGCCATGAGCATCTTTCGCATGGGATAACTCCTTCCAATCATCTCGTGTTGTGGAGCGAACGCCTCAGGCAGGAGGTCGTTCCCCGTTGCGGTATTTTTGGCTAAGGGCCCTCGCAGAAACGTGAGGTCTTTCCTACGAATGAGATCCCGTAACGTTCGGAAGCCGGATCGGGCGGCGGTGAACGCATGCGGAAGCGCCCCGGATGGATCCCAAAAGTGGATTCCGCTTTTGGGTCCGATGCTCTAGGCCCGGACTTGCGGCCCGAGCCCCACGCCGACAGACGGTCAGAGGATGAAACGGCTGAGATCCGTGTTCTTGGCGAGCGTCTCCACCTCGCCGCGCACATAAGATGCATCGATGGTCACCGTCTCGCCCGAACGATCGGGCGCGGTGAAGGACACGTCGTCGAGCACCCGCTCCAGCACCGTCTGCAGACGGCGTGCGCCGATATTCTCCACCGTGTTGTTCACCTCGACGGCCACTTGCGCCAGCGCGTCGATGGCGTCGTCGGTGAACACCAGCTCCACGCCTTCCGTATGCAGGAGCGCGACCGATTGCTTGATGAGGCTCGCCTCCGTCTCGGTGAGGATCCGCTTGAAATCCTCGACGGTGAGAGGGGAGAGCTCCACGCGGATCGGCAGGCGGCCTTGCAATTCCGGCAGCAGGTCCGACGGTTTCGAGACATGGAACGCGCCGGACGCGATGAAGAGGATGTGGTCGGTCTTCACGGGCCCGTACTTCGTCGAGACGGTCGTGCCTTCGATGAGCGGCAGCAGATCGCGCTGCACGCCCTCGCGCGACACGTCCGCGCCGGAGCGGCCCTCGCGGGCGCAGATCTTGTCGATCTCGTCGAGGAACACGATGCCGTTGTTCTCCACCTGGCGCAGGGCCTCCTGCACGATGGCGTCCTGGTCGAGAAGCTTGTCGGCCTCTTCCGTGACCAGGGGCTCATAGGCTTCCTGCACCGTGGTGCGGCGCGTCTTGCGCTGGCCGCCGAAGGCTTTGCCGAACATGTCGGAGAGATTGATCGCGCCGACGGATGCGCCCGGCATGCCGGGGATCTCGAACATGGGCATGCCGCCGCCGCCCGATTGCTGAAGCTCGATCTCGATTTCCTTGTCGTCGAGCTCGTTGTTGCGCAGCTTCTTGCGGAACGCATCGCGCGTCGCAGCGCTGGCGGTCGAACCCACGAGCGCGTCGAGCACGCGCTCTTCCGCGGCGATGTGGGCCTTCGCCTGCACCTGCCGGCGGCGTTCCTCCTTCACGAGACCGATGCCGATCTCCACGAGGTCGCGCACGATCTGCTCGACGTCGCGGCCCACATAGCCCACCTCCGTGAATTTCGTCGCCTCGACCTTCATGAAGGGTGCATTGGCGAGCTTGGCGAGGCGGCGCGAGATCTCCGTCTTGCCGCAGCCCGTGGGGCCGATCATCAGGATGTTCTTCGGCGCGACCTCCTCGCGCAATTGGCCTTCGAGCTGCTGACGCCGCCAACGGTTGCGCAGCGCGATGGCAACGGCGCGCTTCGCGTCGTTCTGGCCGACGATGTAGCGGTCGAGTTCGGAAACGATTTCACGGGGGGAGAATGTGGTCATGAGATGTCTTGGCTCAGCAAAATGTCGTCTATCCCCGAACAGGGCCGGGGATCCGCGTCTGTCGGGCCGGGACGGGCCCAACGTGTGGGGCGATCAGGTTTCATCCAGCGTTTCGATGACGATGTTCGAGTTCGTATAGACGCAGATCTCGGCCGCGATCCCGAGGGAGCGGCGGACGATGGCCTCCGCGTCCATGCCGGAATCGGCGAGGGCCCGCGCGGCGGCAAGCGCGTAATTGCCGCCCGACCCGATGGCCGCGATGCCGTTTTCCGGCTCCAGCACGTCGCCCGCGCCGGAGAGCAGCAGGCCCACCTCCTTGTCGGCGACCAGCATCATGGCCTCGAGCCGGCGCAGATACCGGTCCGTGCGCCAGTCCTTGGTGAGCTCCACGCAGGCGCGGGTGAGCTGGCCGGGATATTGCTCGAGCTTGGCCTCCAGGCGCTCGAAGAGCGTGAAGGCGTCCGCCGTCGAACCGGCAAAGCCGCCGATGACCCCGCCCTTGGACAGGCGGCGCACCTTTCGCGCGTTGCCCTTCACGATGGTCTGCCCGAGGCTGACCTGCCCGTCGCCGCCGATGACGACGCGGCCGCCCTTGCGGACCATGAGGATCGTGGTGGCATGCATGCTGCGGGGGGCGGCGTCTTCGGACACGAGGCGAACTCCAGCGGACGGGAAGGGGAAGCGATCCCCCTGACTTAATCACTCGGCGGCCAAAAGCAACGCGGGTAGCGTTTCCCGCGCGGTCTTGGTAGAAGGCCTCGTCTCAATCTCCGCAAAGGATTTTCATGATGCGCTCCGCGAGCGTCAGCCGTCGCACCGCCGAGACCGATGTGGCCGTGTCGATTGCCCTCGACGGCACCGGCAAGGCCGAGATCTCCACAGGGGTCGGCTTTCTCGACCATATGCTGGAACTCTTCGCCCGCCACGGTCTGTTCGACCTGACCGTGAAGGTGGCGGGCGACCTGCATGTGGATCAGCATCATACGACGGAAGACACCGGCATCGCCCTGGGCCAGGCCATCCTCAAGGCGCTTGGCGACAAGAAGGGCATCACCCGCTATGCGGACATCCATCTGCCGATGGACGAGACGCTGACCAGGGTCGCCCTCGACATTTCCGGCCGCCCGTTCCTGGTCTTCCGCACCGCCTTTCCGACGGAGAAGATCGGCGTCTTCGACACCGAGCTGGTGCGCGAGTTCTTCCAGGCCTTCGCCGTGCAGGCCGGCCTGACTCTCCACGTGGAGACCCTCTACGGGGAGAACAGCCACCATATCGCCGAGAGCTGCTTCAAGGGCCTGGCACGGGCCTTGCGCCATGCGGTCGCCGCGGATCCGAGGGAGGAGGGGCGCGTTCCCTCTACCAAGGGCACGCTCTAGAGCACCGGACGCAAAAGTGCGAAGCGGTTTTGCGCGGAACGATGCGACTGAAAAGTGCTGTAGGTTTCAAGCTAAAGAGACATCCTGCCCGGCAGATATCGTCGGCTTGCCGGCGGGCTTGAGGGAACGACGCCATGACCACCTATACCCTGTACCTTCCGGGCGATGCGCGGCCGGGTGATCCGGCTGCTTTGGAGGAGGCGGAGCTCGTGAAGGATGCATTCTCCTGGGGCGCCTTCTTCTTCACGTTCCTCTGGTTCTTCTTCCACCGGCTCTGGCTCGCCGGCTTGGCCGTGCTCGTGCTCATTCTCGCGTTCGGCGGCCTCCTGGAGCTGCTCAACGTCCATCCCGCGGCCGGTACCGTGGCGACGCTGCTCCTCCAGGTGCTGATCGGCCTCGAGGCGAACAGCCTCAAACGCTGGACGCTCTCGCGCCGTGGCTTCAGGCTGGCCGATGTGGTCACGGCCGCGGACAGGGACGAAGCGGACGCCAAGGCCTGTGCCCGCTGGCTCGCGCAGCGCCCCGCGCCGATCCCCACCCGCAATGCGGCCCCCGGGCCGGTTCCATCCACCCTCAAGAGACCCGATCCCGTGATTGGTCTCTTCCCTGATGCGGAGCGTCCCAGGTGAGCGTCGCCATCATCGATTACGGCTCGGGCAACCTGCACTCCGCCGCGAAGGCTTTCGAGCGCGCGGCCCGCGAGGCAGGTCTCGACCGAACCATTGCCGTGACCTCCGACCCGAGCCTTGTCGCAAAGGCCGACCGGATCGTGCTGCCGGGTGTCGGCGCCTTCGCCGATTGCCGTCGAGGCCTCGATTCCGTGCCCGGCATGGTGGAGGTGCTCCAGCGCGTCGTCCGGGAGGAGGGCCGTCCCTTCCTGGGCATCTGCGTGGGCATGCAGCTCATGGCGACGCGGGGCCTCGAGCACACCACGAGCGACGGGCTCGACTGGATCCACGGCGACGTGAAGGCGCTCACGCCGAAGGACCCCTCGCTCAAGATCCCGCATATGGGCTGGAATACGCTCGAACTGGCTAAGCCACATCCGCTGCTGGACGGCATTCCGACGGGGCCGAACGGGCTGCACGCTTATTTCGTGCATTCCTATGCGCTCTCGCCGAGCGCTCCGTCCGACGTAGTCGCCACCACGGATTACGGCGGGCCGGTAACCGCCATCGTGGGACGCGACAACATCGTCGGAACCCAGTTTCATCCTGAGAAGAGCCAGGCGCTCGGCCTCAAGCTCATCGCCAATTTCCTGAGGTGGCGCCCGTGATCCTTTATCCCGCAATCGACCTGAAGGAAGGCCGCTGCGTTCGCCTGATCCAGGGCGACATGGACCAGGCCACGATCTTCAACGACGATCCCGCCGATCAGGCCGCTACGTTCGAGCGCCAGGGCTTCGAATGGCTGCACGTGGTCGATCTCGATGGCGCCTTCGCGGGTAAGCCGATGAATGCGTCCGCCGTCGAGGGAATCCTGAAGCGCGTGAACATTCCCGTGCAGCTCGGCGGCGGCATTCGCGACATGAAGACCGTCGAGGGCTGGCTCACCAAGGGCGTCACCCGCGTGATCATCGGCACGGCCGCCGTGCGCGATCCCGCCTTCGTGCGGGAGGCCGCGCGGCTCTATCCCGGCAAGATCGCGGTGGGCATCGACGCGAAGGACGGCCTGGTGGCCGTGGAAGGCTGGGCACAGACCTCGACCCTGTCGGCAGAAGAGCTCGGCCGCCGTTTCGAGGATGCGGGCGTGGCCGCGATCATCTACACGGACATCGCCCGCGACGGGATCCTGAAAGGTCTCAACTTCCCGATGACCCTGGGGCTTGCCCGCGCGGTCTCGATTCCGGTCATCGCCTCGGGCGGCCTCGCCTCCATGACCGATATCGAGCGCCTCACGCAGCCCGATTGCGCCGTGCTCGACGGCGCCATTTCCGGCCGCGCGCTCTATGACGGGCGCATCGATCCGGAAGAAGCGCTGGCGCTGCTGCGCTCCGCCCGTAAGGACAATGCCTGATGCTCAAGATACGCCTCATTCCCTGCCTCGACGTGAAGGACGGACGCGTCGTGAAGGGCGTGCAGTTCGTCGACCTCGTCGATGCGGGCGACCCGGTGGAAGCCGCGAAAGCCTATGACGCGGCGGGCGCGGACGAACTCTGCTTCCTCGACATCACCGCGAGCCACGAGGCGCGCGGCATCCTGCTCGACGTGGTGCAGCGCACGGCGGAAGCCTGCTTCATGCCGCTCACCGTCGGTGGCGGCGTGCGCACGGTGGAGGATATCCGCAAACTCCTGCTCGCCGGTGCCGACAAGGTCTCGATCAACACCGCCGCCGTGAAGAATCCCGACTTCGTGCGCGAGGCCGCCGAAAAATTCGGCGCGCAATGCATCGTCGTCGCCATCGACGCCAAGAAGGTTTCAGGTGGGGGCGAGGAGCCGCGCTGGGAAATCTTCACCCATGGCGGCCGCAACGCCACGGGCATCGACGCGATCGCGTTCGCCAGGCAGGTGGCGGAACTCGGGGCCGGGGAACTGCTGGTGACCTCCATGGACCGGGACGGCACCAAGGGCGGCTACGATCTCGCCCTCGTGCGGGCCATCGCCGATGCGGTCTCGATCCCGGTCATCGCCTCCGGGGGCGTCGGCAATCTCGATCACCTGGTCGACGGGGTCGAGAAGGGGCATGCGAGCGCCGTGCTCGCGGCCTCGATCTTCCACTTCGGTACGCACACGATCGGCGAGGCGAAGCACTACATGGCCGAAAAGGGCCTCAAGATGCGGCTGGACGAGCCCGCCAAGAGTGCGGCTTGATCGCGAACGGAAAGAATCCATGACGAGCTTCACTCTCGACGATCTCGCCCGCATCGTGGCCCAGCGCGCCGCCGCGCCTGCATCCGAGTCCTATACGGCCAAGCTGCTCGTGGATGGACCGGCCAAGGCGGCCAAGAAGCTCGGCGAGGAGGCCGTGGAGGCGGCCATTGCGGCTGTTCAGGGCGACCGGCAGAATCTCACCGCCGAGGCCGCGGATGTGCTGTATCATCTTTTGGTCGTGTTGCAGGGCGCTCATATTCCGCTAAGTGACGTTCTGGCCGAATTGGAGCGCCGTACCGCGCAATCGGGGCTCGCCGAGAAGGCTGCGCGCAAATCGTGACCCGCCGTCACGAGGTCACAGCAGGGGGCTCGCATGGATCAGCCCAACATGATTTCGCCTGAGGCCGATGACGGCCTTTCGCCCTACCGCACGTTCACGCGGGACGAGTGGGCGAAGCTGCGCGCCGATGCGCCCATGACGCTGACCGCCGACGAGGTGCTGCAGCTGCAATCCCTGAACGATCCGATCTCCCTCGACGAGGTGGCGGCGATCTATCTGCCGCTCTCGCGCCTGCTGTCGCTCTATGTGGCGGCGACGCAGGGCCTGTTCAGGGCCACCCAGCGCTTCCTGCTCGCCGAGCAGGAGGAAAAGGTGCCCTATATCATCGGCGTGGCGGGCTCGGTGGCGGTGGGTAAATCCACGACGGCGCGCGTGCTGAAGGCGCTTCTCGCCCGCTGGCCCAATACCCCGAAGGTGGATCTCATCACCACCGACGGCTTCCTGCTCCCCAATGCCGAGTTGACCCGGCTCGACCTGATGGAGCGGAAAGGTTTTCCGGAGAGCTACGACACCGGCAAGCTCCTGCGCTTCCTGGCCGACATCAAGGCGGGCAAGCGCAACGTGAAGGCGCCGCTCTATTCGCACCTCGTCTATGACGTGGTGCCGGGCGAGGAAACGAATGTCGACCGGCCGGACATCCTGATCGTCGAAGGCCTCAACGTGCTCCAGCCCGCGCGCCTGCCGAAGGACGGCACCGCCATTCCCTTCGTGTCGGACTTCTTCGACTTCTCCGTCTATATCGACGCGGAAGAGGACGATCTGCACCGCTGGTACGTGAACCGCTTCCTGAGGCTTCGCCACACGGCGTTCCGCGATCCGCTGTCCTATTTCCGCCGCTACGCGGAGCTTTCGGAGACGGATGCTGTCGCCATTGCCGACGGGCTCTGGAACCGCATCAACCTTCTGAACCTGCGCGACAACATCGTGCCGACCCGCCAGCGCGCCAGCCTGATCCTGAAAAAGGGCGCGAGCCACCGGATCGAAACCGTGGCGCTGAGAAGGCTGTGAGCTAGGCAATCCGAAGCGCCATGTTAATGCGCCGATCATTGTGGACCACATGTTCAGCTAGTCGAAACACCTCATCCATATCTGGGTGTCTCAAAGCATTCTCCCTCCTGACGAGGTCCCCCAGGAACTTCGTTTCCTCATTCGCCCAATCGTCAGCAATGCCATGCTCGATCGGGTCTAGAACCATGAATTGAGGCGGGCCGTCGGAGACGCGGCACCGTAGTGCGATGATATGGCGAGGATGATCGGGCATGCCTTCGCCCCATCCTCCGACACTCAAAACTATATCTACGCCTTGTGTTTCGATGTGACCTTCGGTCCATACCGCAAAATAGACTGCACAGACCAAATTGTGCCTGTCGATGAAGCCGTTCACTCTTATTGTGCGCCGTCCGCAGCAGTCACACAGAAAAGACCGCTCCATTGTGCCTGGTTCCAGAGTGATCTCTCCTGGAGGTACATCTTCGGGAAACCAGGACGAATAGGAATGGTTATTCATCGCAAAGCCTACCTCAAACATGATTGAAATATAATACCATATAAACGTAGAACGGTGGAATCAACCTTCCCCAATCTTGAGCGTTGTCCCTCCGTTGTATGGAGGAGCCATGGTGACGCCACCGGTCGAGGACAAGCTCGAGCGCAGCGCCGAGCACGCCAAGAAGGCGGCTGCGCAGACCCAGGAAGCGGCCGAGAACACGCAGGAAGCCGCCGAACAGACTCAGGTCGCCGCGACAACCGCGGCCAAGGCCACCGTTCAGCTCAAGGACAGCGCCGACCGGCGCACGGAGCTGGCGGCCAACCGCACCGTCTTCGCGGCCGAGCGCACCTATGCGGCCTGGGTGCGCACGGGCCTTGCCGCGCTCGCCTCCGGCATCGGTGCCCAGAAGCTTCTCGAAGGGGTGGTGCCGGGATGGATGATCGTCTCGACCGGCTCCGTGCTGGTGCTGTTCAGCGCCTTCTGCTTCGCGGCGGCCGTGTGGCGTCAGGTCTTCACCGGATCGCAGCCGCCGCAGCCGGACGTGCGGCGCCTTCAGCCGTCCATGCTGGTGATCTTCAACGGATTCCTGGCGCTCGTTTCCCTCGCGGCCCTGTTCGGGCTCTGGTTCGGGCGAACGGGCGGGTGAAACTTATCATCGTCATGCCCGGATCAGGTCCGGGCATGACGCAGGACAATCGACCTTACCCCAGCAGCCCTTCCTGCTGCGCAAGCTCGCGCAGGTTCGCCTGCGGGCGCGCGCCGAGATGGCTGATGATTTCCGCGGCCGCCAGGCCGCCGAGACGGGCGCAGTCGGTCAGGTCCAGGTTCTGCACGAGCCCGGCGAGAAAGCCGGAGGCGAAGAGATCGCCCGCACCGGTGGTGTCGACCACGCGCTCGACCGGGAAGGCCGGAACGGCAAGCGTCTCGCCCCGGCTCACCACCATCGCGCCGTGTTCCGAGCGGGTGATGACCCCGAGCAGGTTCTCCTCCCGCAGGGCGGCAAGCGCGCTCTCGGGCGAGGAGGTGCCGTAGAGGCTCTGCAGCTCGTGGATATTGGCGAAGAGAATGTCCAGGCTGCCGTCGCGCATGAGGCCTAAAAACTCGTCGCGGTAGCGGTCGACGCAGAAGGCGTCGGAGAGGGTCAGCGCCACTTTGTTGCCTGCCTCGTGCGCGATTGCCACCGCCTTGCGGAAGGCTTCCTTCGCGGCCGGCGGATCCCAGAGATAGCCTTCGAGATAGACGATGCTGGCCGCCCGCACGGTGTCGGACTTCACGTCGTCCGGGGTGAGGTTCTGGCAGGCGCCGAGATAGGTGTTCATGGTGCGCTCGCCGTCCGGCGTCACCAGAATGAAGCTGCGCGCGGTCGCCGGGCCGTCCTCGGCCGGCGTCACGTCGTAATGGACGTCGATGGCCCTCAGATCGTGCGCGAAAAGCTTGCCGGTCTCGTCGTTCTTCACCTTGCCGATGAAGCCCGCCTTGACGCCGAGGGCCGCGACGCCCGCCGCCGTGTTGGCGCCCGAACCGCCCGACACGATGATGGCGGGTCCCATGTCGCGATAGAGCTCTTCCGCGCGGGCCTCGTCGATGAGCTGCATGGCGCCCTTGTGCACCTTCTTCTCGATCAGGAAGGCCTCGTCGGTATGGGCGAGCACGTCAACGATGGCGTTGCCGAGCGTGAGCACGTCGATGCGGGTCTGGGACATGAACAACCACGATGTTGGAGGGAATCAAGGGCGCTTTGGCATCCGGCGCCCCGGGGGTCAAGGCTCCTAGCGCATCGTGCGGAAAAGTGGATCCGGTTTTCCGCTCAAACGATGCGCTCTTTCCAAGGAGGGAGCATCGGACCCAAAAGTGGATGCCACTTTTGGGTCCGATGCTCTGGCTTTAAACAGCGTCCTGCACGGCCTGGATCGGCACCGGCGCGCGCCGCTCGCGGTCCTGCGCATGGTCGAGAATGGCGAGCATGTCCTCGAGGTCGCCCTCCGTGAGGGCGCGGATTTCGCGGGCGAGGCGATTGGCCAGCAGGGTCGCCCTGGAATCGGCCCCGGCGGTGTCGATCTTCACCCTCGGATCGGAGAGATCGGCGAGACGGGTCAGCTCGTCCGCCTCGTCCCAGATGATATGGAAATATTGCAGCACGCCTTGAATCAGAGCCCAGGTGGGCTTGCCGCGCTCGCCGCGCTCCAGGGCCGAGAGATAGGCGCTCGAGACGCCCAGATGGGCCGCCATGTCCTTCAACATCAATCCGCGTTCGCGGCGCAGCTGCCGCACCCGTTGGCCAAAGGGGGTCATGTGATCATCCCGCACCCCGCCTGCGGCGGAGCCTGACATAGAGTGCACCGGAACCGCCGTGTTGGGGAGAGGCTTCCTCGAAACCGATCACAAGAGATCTCAGCTCGGCCAGACGAAGCCAATGGGGGACCATGCGGCGCAGGATTCCGCGTTCCTCGGCCATTATCCCGCCCGAAGCGGCGCCGCCCTTGCCGGTGATGACGAGCACGACGCCGCAGCCCGAGTTCTGCGCCCGGTGCAGGAAGCTGGTGAGGGCGAAATGCGCCTCCTCCTGACGCATGCCGTGGAGATCGATGACGCTGTCCACATCCTTGCGGCCGCGTCGCAGGGCGACGAGGGTCTTGCGCTCGACGGGAGCCAACGGCGGGAGAGAAGGCTGCTTCGGCTGAGGGGGAAGCGGGGGCAGGGGAGCCGGAGGCGCCAGCGGAACCTTCGGCGCGGGAGCGGTCGACATCTCCTCTTCCGGCTCGGGCTCCGGCGGCAGCGCCTTGCCCTTCATGGGCTTGACGTGACGGGCCACGTGCGACCAGAGCCGCCGCTCTTCGGAGCTGAGCTGACGTGTCCTGCGGCGCTTGGTCATGAGAAGGTTTTCATCGGGCTTTGGGCTTGAGCACCACGAAGCGCACGGCGTGGCGGAGCAGGCCCGCGCGGATGCCTGCCTCGTCGCCGCTGCCGAAGAAGAAATCACCCCGCGCGGGGCCGACGATCGCCGAGCCCGTATCTTGCGCGATCATGAGTCGCCGCAGGGGCTCCGATCGTTCGAGCGTGAGGGGAAGATCGCCTTCCAGCCAGAAGGGCAGGCCATAGGTCCAGAGCTGGCGGTCCACCGCGAGGCTGCGGCCGGGCACCAGCGGAAAGCCCGCCCCGCCGATGGGACCGTCCTCGGGCGCCAGTTCGTTGGCCTCGCGAAAGAAGATATAGGACCGGTTCTGCCGCATCAGCTCCCGGGCCGGGCCGGGATGGTCCTTCAGCCAGCCCATGAGTTTGGCGAGCGTCATGGATTCGAGATCCATCTCGCCCCGCTGCACCAGAACACGGCCGATGGAGGTATAGGGGCGTCCGTTGCGGCCCGCATAGGCGACGCGCATGACCGACCCGTCGGTGAGGCGGATGCGGGACGAGCCCTGCACGTGAATGATGAAGGCCTCGCCAGGCTCGCGCAGATAGACGATGGGCTTGGCGAGCGTTCCGAGCGCCCCGTCCTCGATCGCGGCGCGGTCGGGATAGGGCTCGTAGCCTTGTCCCGTGCGCCGTGCGGCCTGGAGACCTTTGTCGATTCCGGGCAGGGTTTCGCCCTGCGGAATCGTCACGAGGTCGTCGGGTCGCGCCAGCAGGGGAACCGTATAGCGCGAATCGGGCGTGCGCGAGCCCTGGAACTCGGGCTCGTAATAGCCGGTGAGAAAGCCGCTGCCGGCCGGAGGGACGACCGCGAAGGGCGTAAAATGCGTTTCGAAAAACCGTCGCGCCTCGTCACGAGGCAGATCGGGGCTCTTCAGGGCCAACCGGCAGATGGCGAGGAGATCGCGCTCGGGAGCCTGGGCTGGCCGCAATTCCGCGGCGCTCGCATCGAGGGCACGGCAGGAGCGGAGAAAAGCCCTGAAGGCAGCCGCATGATCGTCGTCCTTCCAGGAATCGAGATCCCCGAAGGATAAGGGCTCAAGGCGCGCCTGAGCCGCCGGACGCGAATCGGCCTCTGCCCGCGGCATGGTCAGGGTCCAGGCGAAAAGGCATGCGAGAACGGCTCGCCCGGCATGCCTCATTGCCCCGCTTCGGTTGCCACGAGCTGCCAGTTGGGATCGCGGCTGCCGAGCTGGCGGGCGAAGGTCCACACATCGGTGACCTCGGCGA
This sequence comes from Microvirga sp. TS319, assembly GCF_041276405.1. Classification (NCBI taxonomy): domain Bacteria; kingdom Pseudomonadati; phylum Pseudomonadota; class Alphaproteobacteria; order Hyphomicrobiales; family Methylobacteriaceae; genus Microvirga; species Microvirga sp. TS319. Next base: position 20,018 of record NZ_JBGGGT010000002.1, read on the forward strand.
CCTGGTCGGGACTTCCGTCGACGACTGCACCGGATCCATCGCGGGTCACCGTGATCAGCTGCGAGACGAAGCGCACGACGATCTGGGCCGTCTTGCCGTAGACCTCGGCTCCCGCCATTTCGGCTTTGTCGATGGACACGAAGGTTGTTTCCACACGCTCGCCGCGCTGCTCGCGCTCGGTGATGGCGCGCTCGAACCCCTCATAGACGTCTCGGGAGAGGAGGTCCTTGAGAGTTTTGCGGTCTCCGGTCGCAAAGCCCGTGACGATCATCTCGTAGGCGGCCTTGGCTCCCTCCAGGAAGCCGGCCGGGTCGAAACCGGGCTCGGCGCGGGCGATGGTGTCCAGGGCCGTGGCCATCGGGGTACCGGGCTCGGCGAAGCCCTTCCAGCGCTCCGTGGTCTGGATTTCGGCCGCCGGTCGGGTCCCGTTGGGGCCCGGGAGATGCACCACATTGTGATCGGCCTCGGCCGGCGGATTGCCCGGACGCAGGGGAGCATCGCGGCGAGACAGCGGATCGAAGGGCGGCTGCTCGCTGCCGGTCTTCTGCCCCAACACCGATCGAAGGCGCCAGATCACGAAGATGGCGAGAACGATGAAAATAAGGGTCGTGATGTCGAAGGAATCCTGCATCGTCGATCCGTTGTCAGCCTGCCGGGACCCGGCTGGCGCCGGGCATGACCCCGCGGTGAAAGGAGGGTTCCTTTGCATATGGGGTCCAGGGGTCGTAACATCCACCTCTCCCCGCGACAAGCACAAGGAGGCTCGCAAATCTTGCCTCCCGTGCCCGGAACTGATAGCGCGAGGATCCGTGGCCCGCTGCCGATCAGGTGCCTTCATGATGTGAAGCGCCCCGTCCGGGTCAACCGATTGACCTCTCTTCGGAGCATGAAACCATGGCCGATAATCCGGCAAACAACGGAGCGCCCGGCGGTATGCCCGCGCTGAACGCCCTTGCGCAGTACTGCAAGGATTTCTCGTTCGAGAATCCCAATGCCCCCCGTTCGCTGCAGCAGCAATCCGAAGGTCCGCAGATCAACCTGCAGGTCAACGTGAATGCCAAGCAGCTGGCCGAGGCCGATTTCGAGGTGGACCTCACCCTCGAAGGCAATGCCAAGGTCGGCAATGACGTGCTGTTCGCCTTCGAGCTCACCTATTCCGGCGTGTTCCGTGTACAGAACATTCCGCAGGATCAGCTGCATCCGGTGGTGATGATCGAATGCCCGCGCCTGCTGTTCCCCTTCGCCCGTCAGATCGTGGCGGACGCGGTGCGCAACGGCGGCTTCCCGCCCCTGTACATCGACCCGATCGACTTCGTGGCTCTCTACCGCCAGCGCGCCAGCGAGCTTCAGTCTCAGCAGGGCGGGCAGACCCTGTCGTAAGACGATCAAGCCTTTTCAGACCATGAAAGGTGGAGCGGGCGACTGCTCCACCTTTTGTTTTGCTCGCGACGTCAGGAAGCGTCCGGCCCCGCCTCGCCGATATAGTCGCGCCACACCGCGTTCGCACCGAGCTGCTCGATGAAGGCCGCATGCGCGGCGCGTTCCGCATCGGTCAGACGCGACATCATGGGGCGGGGTTTGGCTTCGCGCTGGCTCGCCGCAGCCAGGCGGACGGCGTTGCCGCTGCCCTTCTCAGGCTGGGCGGTCAGATCGAAACCGACCTGTCGACCGCCGATCAGCTCGATATAGACTTCGGCCAGAATTTCGGCGTCGAGCAGCGCCCCGTGCTTGGTGCGCTTGGAATTGTCGATGCCGTAGCGCGAGCAGAGCGCGTCGAGATTGTTCGCGGCGCCCGGATGCTTGCGCCGGGCCATGGTGAGGGTATCGACCACATCCGCGAGATCGATGGCGGGATGGCCGGTGCGCGCGAATTCCGCATTGATGAAGCCGATATCGAAGGCCGCGTTGTGGATAACGAGCCGCGCATCGCGGATGAAATCGTAGAACTCCTCCACGACGGCCGCGAAGACCCGCTTGTCGGCCAGGAAGTCGTCGCTCAGTCCGTGCACCGCGAAGGCGCCCGGAGAGACCGGATATTCCGGATTGATATAGACGTGGTAGTTCTTGCCCGTCGGGATATGGTTGAGGAGCTCGACGCAGCCGATTTCGATGATCCGGTCGCCCTTGGCGTGGTCGGTGCCGGTGGTTTCGGTATCGAGAACGATCTCTCTCAGCATCGTCAAAGACTCTTCCTCAGGTTCCGGCGGCCGGGACGTCCCGCCAGACACGCCATGATGGACCTCACCTGGGCCTCCGCGGAGGCGAAGTCCCGGCTCGTATCGACAAGGAAATGCGCCCGGGCGCGCTTGTCCGCATCCGGCATCTGCTTAGCCAGGATTGCGTTAAAGGTCTCTTCCGTCATGCCTGGGCGCGCCACCACCCGCGCACGCTGCACGTCGGGAGGCGCGGTCACGACGAGAACGGCGTCGCAGCGGGCGTCCCCGCCGGTTTCGAGAAGAAGCGGGATGTCGAGCACCGCGAGAGGCGCGGTTGCGGACACTCTCCTCAGGAAATTTTCCTCATCCTCCCGCACGAGCGGATGCACGATGCTCTCCAGCCGCTTCAATTTCACCGCGTCGTTGATCACGGCCTGACCGAGCTTGCGGCGATCCACCACGCCGCTGGTGACCGTGCCCGGAAAGGCTTCCTCGATCAGGGACGCGGCACGCCCGCGATAGAGGGCGTGGACGGCTGCGTCCGCATCGTGCACGGGAACGCCGAGACGTCGGAAGAGAGCGGCGGTGGCCGATTTTCCCATACCGATGGAGCCTGTCAGTCCGAGCACGAAGGTCATGACGGACCCTCGATATCGGCAACGATCAGGGCACGCAATTCCGGCGTCACCTCAGGCCTTACGCCGAACCAACGCTCGAAGCCTGGCACCGCTTGGTGAAGGAGCATTCCCAATCCATCGACCGTGCGCAGACCGCGTGCCTCGGCGGCAGCAAGCAGGGGGGTCCGCAACGGAACATATACGATGTCGGAAACGATTGCATCGTCCGGCACCTTTTCGAGGTCGAGAAGAAGCGGGGGCTGGCCTGCCATGCCAAGCGATGTGGTGTTGACGATGAGCTGCGACCTAGCGAGGGCATTGTCGAGATCGTCCCAGGCGAGAGCCTCAAGCGTGACGCGACCGTATCTTTCGAGATCGCGCACCAATTCCTCGGCTTTCGAGATCGTGCGGTTTGCGACGAGGATGCGCTTCAACGGGTGATCCTGCAGGCTCGCCACGATGCCGCGCGCGGCACCGCCCGCGCCGATAACCAGCACATTTTCCACATATTGATCCCAGCCTGTCCCCAGATTCTGGTTGAGATTGGCTATAAAACCGAGCCCATCCGTGTTGTCGCCCCAGAGTTCGATACCTTCATCTTCGTACCAGAGCGTGTTGACGGCTCCCACGCGTTGCGCTCGCTCGGTTTTGTTGTTGTCCAAAAATTCGAAGACCGCCTCCTTGTGCGGGATCGTGACGTTGCCGCCAACGAAGCCCAAGGGCCACAAAGCCACGAGGAATTCATCCAAATCCACAGGCGCTACATCGATGCGCTCATACGATCCGTCGATACCGTATCGCTTGAGCCAGTAGCCGTGGATGAGCGGCGAACGGGAATGCTTGATTGGATGGCCGACGACGAAGGCCTTGATCATGGGTGTTTGATCCTAAAGGGCAAGGCAGCCGAGACGGCGCAGCGCCGAGAGAAGCGGGAGCAGGGGCAATCCCAGAATGGTGGAGTGATCGCCCTCGACGGAATCGAACAGATGAACGCCAAGGCCTTCGTAGCGATAGACGCCGACGCTGTGGAGCACGGCCGGGTCGGCGAGCTCCAGATAAAGGTCGATCACCTCGCTCGTGAGCGGCCGCATGGTGAGAATCGCAGTGGCGACGAAACTTTCCACCACGGCGCCGCCGATGGCGAGTGCCCCCGCGGAATGAAGCGCGTGGCTCTTCCCGGACAGGGCCTGCAACTGGCCCTTGGCGGCCTCGCGATCCGCCGCCTTGTGAAACACGGCCGAACCGCAGGCGAGAACCTGATCGGCGCCGAGAACGATTCGCTGAGGGTGACGCCGGCTGACGGCCAGGGCCTTCTCGGCGGCGAGCCGGGCGGCGAGGGCCAGCGGCTCGAGCCCTTCGCCTACGGCCGCCTGCTCGATCCGGCGTTCGTCCACGTCCGGGGCTTGCGTCTCGACGGAGAGCCCCGCGCTCACGAGAAGCGCGAGCCGCGTCGCGCTCGTGGAGGCGAGAAGCAGGTTGTCCGGTGCGGTCCAGAGCGCGGGCATCGGTCTATTCCGCGATGAATTTCAGGCGATGGTCGCGGTACAGATCGATGATCGCGGCCGCCGTCTCCTCGATCGAGCGGCGCGTCACGTCGATCACCGGCCAGCCGTGGCGTGCGAACAATCGCCGCGAGGCCGCGATTTCCTCCGCCACGGAATCACGATCCACATAGGACGTGTCGTCGTCCGCCTTCAGGCTGAGCAGGCGGTTCTGCCGGATCTGCACGATGCGTTCCGGCGTCGCCACGAGCCCGACCACCAGCGATTTCCTCGCCTCCTGGAGCTTGGGCGGCAGGGGCATGCCCGGAACGAGGGGGAAATTGGCGGTCTTCAGTCCGCGGTTGGCGAGATAGACCGCCGTCGGCGTCTTCGACGTGCGGCTCACGCCCATGAGGATCACATCGGCCTCGTCCAGATCATCGGGCAGGTGCCCGTCATCGTGGAGGAGGGTGAAGTTCATGGCGTCGATGCGTTTGAAATATTCCGCGTTCAGCATGTGCTGGGCGCCCGGCCGGGCGGTGGAATGCGTTCCCAGATAGGACGAGATCATCTGGTGCACGGGCTCGAGCACCGAGAGATAGGGCGAGCCCGTGGCGCGACAGACCTCTTCGAGGCGGCTCGTCAGTTCGCTGTCCACAAGGGTGTAGAGCACGATTCCGGGAGCGGTTTCGATCTCGGCGAGCACGCGTTCGAGCTGCGTGGTGGAGCGCACCAGCGGATAGACATGCTCGATGGCGGCCACGCCTTCATATTGCGCCACCACCGCGCGGGCTACGGTGATCAGGGTCTCGCCCGTGGAATCGGAGACCAGATGGAGGTGGAAGTAGCTGCGTCCCGGCAAAGCGGATCTCCTGGAAGAAGGAGTCGATAAATGTGGATAGAACGGCTCCTTTCCGAGGTCCAGGGCAGGGGCCCTGTGATTTGCCGCGATAGCCATCAACAGGGCAGCTCGATGTGCGAGTCTGGAATCCCTCTTTTGGGAGAATCCGGCACGAATCACTCCGGATCGGGCCGTTAACGTTCCGTTCAAATTCCTTAACGGGCTGTTAAGGTTTAAGAATTCGGAAAGGATTGAGGCGACCCTGCCTCATCCGTTAATGACCAGTTAACGGGCCGGCCAGTGTGGAAGGGTTGTGGACGGGGTTGCGGCTTTGCGATTCACGGCCCAAGAGAAACATCAGATTCTTAGATTCAAAGATTATTCTTATTTAGAGAGGGCCTGTGAGCGAGCGTCCCACCAAAGCGATCCTCCGCGTGCTGAACGGAGAACCGGTCTGGCCTCTGCCGATCTGGATCATGCGGCAGGCAGGCCGCTATCTCCCGGAATATCGGGAGACCCGGAAACAGGCGGGCTCCTTTCTCGATCTCTGCTATACGCCGAGGCTTGCCGAGGAAGTGACCCTTCAGCCCATCCGGCGGTTCGGCTTCGATGCCTCGATCCTGTTCTCCGACATCCTGGTCATTCCGCATGCGCTGGGCCAGGACGTACGCTTCGTCGAGAATGAAGGGCCCAAGCTCGATCCGGTCACGTCGGAGAAGGATTTTTCGAGGCTTTCCGAGGAACTGCCGCTGGAACGCCTCGATCCGGTCTTCGAGACCCTGGATCGGCTGAGCAAGAGCCTGCCAAAGGAAACCACCCTTCTCGGCTTCTGCGGCGCGCCCTGGACCGTGGCGAGCTACATGATCGCCGGCAAGGGCACGCCCGACCAGGCACCGGCCCGCCTGACCGCCTATCGCGATCCGGCCTTCATGGACCGGCTCATCGAGAAGTTGGTGCAGGCCTCCACCGCCTATCTCATCCGCCAGATCGACGCGGGGGCGGAAGCGGTGCAGATCTTCGAGAGTTTCGGCTCGGCGCTTCCGCCGGCTCTCTTCGACCGACTGTCGCTCGATCCGATCCGCCGCATGGTGGAAGGCCTGAAGGCTGCCCGTCCCCAGGCCAAGGCCATCGTCTTCGTGCGCGGCGGGGGCGCTAATCTCCATCGCTTCGCGTCGGCCGGGATCGGGGATGCGCTGGCTCTCGACTGGACGCTCGATCCGGCTCTGGTGCTCCCCATGCTGCCGGTCTCCGTCCCGACCCAGGGCAATCTCGATCCGCTCGCGCTGATCGCCGGAGGGGCGCCGATGGAGCAGGGGATCGACCATATCCTGAATAGCGTGCGGGGCCGTCCGCACATCTTCAATCTCGGCCACGGCATTCTGCCGGAGACGCCGATCGCCCATGTCGAGCAGATGATCGCCCGCGTTCGAGGAGCCTGAAAAGAATGCTGTATCTCTGGCTGAAAGCGTTTCACGTCATCGCCGTCATCGCCTGGATGGCGGGCATGCTCTACCTGCCGCGCCTCTTCGTCTATCACTGCGATGCGCCGAAGGGCTCGATCCAATCCGAGACCTTCAAGATCATGGAGCGGAGGCTTCTGAAAGCGATCATCAATCCGGCCATGATGGTGACCTGGGTGCTCGGTCTCTATCTCGTCTGGGATGGCGGCTGGTACAAATCCGGCTGGCTGCACGCCAAGGTTCTTCTCGTGCTGATCCTCTCCGGCCTGCACGGGGTCTATGTGCGTCGCCTGAAGGATTTCGCCGCCGACAAGAACACCAGATCGGCGAAATATTATCGCATCCTCAACGAGGTGCCGACGGTCCTGCTGATCGGCATCGTGATCCTCGTGATCGTGAAGCCGTTCTGAGGTTCCCAAACGCAGTGCCCGGCCCTGGGGCCGGGCATCCATGTCCGATGGCTCGACGGTTCCGTTCGAGGAGAGAACCGAATCTTCTTCTCAGGAAATGATCCTGTACGAGAGAGAAACCTTTCGTATAGGTAACCCTCCCGAAAGGGTTATCCAAACAGCACTTGAGAAAAGCCACGAAGGCGGCTATAAAGAAAGCCCTTCCATAAAAGACAGGTTGCGCTGCACGGGCCCCCCGGGCTCTCTCAAGTCACCTCTTGTGATCTGGGCGGCCCTGTCGAACGTTCCCCCGATCTCCCCCCGCGTCCAGTCAACCTGCCCGCGAATTTTACTCCGAGAGTGTTCCCCGATGAGGGAAATCAAACTTCAAGATCTCAAGTCCAAGTCGCCGACCGAACTCATTGCCTTCGCCGAGGAGCTCGAGGTCGAGAACGCGAGCACCATGCGCAAGCAGGAGCTCATGTTCGCCATCCTCAAGCAGCTTGCCGCGCGCGAGGTGGAGATCATCGGCGCAGGCGTCGTCGAGGTGCTGCAGGACGGCTTCGGCTTCCTCCGCTCGGCCGATTCGAATTACCTGCCGGGGCCGGACGACATCTATGTCTCGCCGAGCCAGATCCGCCGCTTCGGCCTGCGCACCGGCGACACGGTGGATGGCCCGATCCGCGGCCCGAAGGAGGGCGAGCGCTATTTCGCCCTGCTGAAGGTCAACACCATCAATTTCGAGGATCCGGAAAAGATCCGGCACAAGGTTCACTTTGACAACCTGACGCCGCTGTTCCCGCAGGAGCGCTTCAAGCTCGAACTCGAGGATCCGACCCGCAAGGATTACTCGCCGCGCATCATCGACATCGTGTCGCCGATCGGCAAGGGCCAGCGCGCGTTGATCGTCGCCCCGCCGCGCACCGGTAAGACGGTGCTCATGCAGAACGTGGCGCAGTCGATCACCACGAATCATCCCGAGTGCTACCTCATTGTGCTGCTCATCGACGAGCGTCCGGAGGAAGTGACCGACATGCAGCGCTCCGTGAAGGGCGAGGTCGTAGCCTCCACCTTCGACGAGCCCGCAACCCGGCACGTGCAGGTCGCCGAGATGGTGATCGAGAAGGCCAAGCGCCTCGTGGAGCACGGCCGCGACGTGGTCATCCTGCTGGATTCGATCACGCGCCTGGGCCGCGCCTACAACACGGTGGTGCCGTCCTCCGGCAAGGTGCTGACCGGCGGTGTGGACGCCAACGCGCTCCAGCGTCCGAAGCGCTTCTTCGGTGCCGCGCGCAACATCGAGGAGGGCGGTTCGCTCACCATCATCGCGACCGCACTGATCGATACCGGTTCGCGCATGGACGAGGTGATCTTCGAAGAGTTCAAGGGTACCGGCAACTCGGAAATCATCCTGGACCGCAAGGTCGCCGACAAGCGCACCTTCCCGGCCATCGACATCACCCGTTCCGGCACCCGCAAGGAAGAACTTCTGGTGCCGAGCGACACGCTCAAGAAGATGTACGTGCTGCGCCGCATCCTCAATCCGATGGGCACGGTGGACGCCATCGAGTTCCTCCTCGACAAGCTGCGTCAGACCAAATCGAACCAGGACTTCTTCGACTCGATGAACACCTGAGGCGCATCATCCGCTTCCGAAAAAACCAGCCCCATCCTCGTCAGCGAGGGTGGGGTTTTTCGTTACGCGCACGCTTGAGCAGCGGACCCAAAAGTGGAACCCCCTTGTGGGATCGATGCTCAAGCGCGGTCCGCTAGGTCCGCCGGGTCCGCACGATGCCCTTGGATTATCTTCCATTACGGAATCCAGAAATCAGCCAGACCGTCCGACTCGTCTCGCCCGAAAGCTGCCTCAGATCGCCCGCATCAACCAGAGCACGAGGAGCGTCAGAGCGGCCGAGATCAGAAGCGATCCCAGGCAGCCTAGCCGGTTCGAAAAGAAGAAGAACATCGGTCCTCCCACTCGCCTTCGCGCCGGTCACGGCCCCAGCATCTCCCGCACCTGATCGACCAAGGCCTCCGGTGTCTCGACCGGAAGCGAGCAGCGCATGCCGGCGCAGACGAGCGCCCGTGTCTGGTGAGAAGGTGAGGCGAGAGCTCTCGCCGGATGATCCTCGTCCAGGGTGGCGCCGGGCCGCAGCCACCGCACGCTGCGGTCGAGATAGGGCACGCGCAGGGCAGCCGCTCGAAGCGGTTCCGGGTCGTCTCCCGCAACGAGGATGCTCAACCCCCTCAGATGCAGGTCGAGGGCGTTGAGAATGGAGGTGTGGCCGAGCGGGGAGGCGCGGGCGATGCCGACGAGCCTTGCGAGGATCTCGTCCGCCTGCCGATGATCGCTCGGCTCTTCGGTGATCTGTGAAAGCCGCACGAGCGCCTCCGCGAACACGCCATTGGCATTCGGCACCGCCTCGTCGTGGGTCGGCTGAGGCCTGACCACGAGAGGATCGGCCCCCTTGGCCGTCATGGCGAGGCAGCCGGTCTGCCCGGTCATGAAGTCGTCCAGAAGAACATTGCGCCAGGTTCGGGCGTCGGCCAGATAGGCGTCGTCGTTCGTCGCCTCGTAAAGGGCGAGGGCCGCCCGCATCATGGCGGCGTGGTCCAGGGCGAAGCCTGGAAAGACGAGCTTTTCGGCGCGCCAGGAATGGCCGAGCCGCCCATCCCGGTTCATGGAAACATGGATGAAGCGATAGGCGCGCTGCGCCAATCCGATCCAGTCCGGCCTCTCCAGCAGGGGAGCCGCCCGCGCGAGGCTCGCTATCATCAGCCCGTTCCAATCGGCCAGGATCTTGTCGTCGAGCCCGGGCCTGATCCGGGTCGACCGCCGCTCCAGGAGCTTTTCGCGCATCATGGCGAGCCGCAGTTCCAACGGAGGAGGGGCTTCGCCGGTAATCAGCCGGTTCGGGATGTTGCGGCCCTCGAAATTTCCCTCCTTGGTGATGTCGTAGACCTTGGCGAAGAAGGCGGCGTCTTCCTCGCCCAGGACCTCGCGGATCTCGGCGAGACTCCAGACGTAGAAGCGGCCTTCTTCGCCTTCCGAATCGGCATCGAGGCTCGCGGCGAAGGCGCCTTCGGGCGTCACCATCTCCCGTTCGAGCCAGGCGACGATTCCCTCGGCCGCGTCCTTGTAGAGCGCACGGCCGGTTTGCGCGTAAGCAAGTGCGTAGAGTTCCAGGAGCTGCGCGTTGTCGTAGAGCATCTTCTCGAAATGCGGCACCAGCCAACGCTCATCCACCGCGTAGCGGGCGAAGCCTCCGCCGAGGTGATCGCGGATGCCCCCGAGCGCCATCTGCTCCATGGTGAGAAGAAAGCGGCGGCGCGCGTCCTCGTTGCCGGTGCGGCGGGCATAGCGAAGGAGATATTCGAGAATCGGCGGGTTGGGAAATTTCGGTGCGCCCTGAAGACCGCCATGCTCCGTATCGATCAGCTCCGACAGCCTCTGGCCCATGTGGTCGAGATCGGCGAGGCTCAGGCTGCCGCCGTCGGATTCTGCCCCTTTGGACAGGTGCTCCCTCAGGACGTCCCGGTTCTTGAGGATGCGGTCCGGCTCCGCGTGGTAGAGGCGGCTGATCTCCTTCAGGATCGGGACGAAGCCGGGGCGGCCGAAGCGTGGTTCCTTCGGGAAATAGGTGCCGCCCCAGAAGGGCTCGGCCTGCGGCGTCAGGAACATGGTGAGCGGCCAGCCGCCCTGTTCGCCCAGGAGGTGGAGGGCGCTCATATAGACATGGTCCACATCCGGGCGCTCCTCCCGGTCGACCTTGATATTCACGTAGAGCTCGTTCATCACCGCCGCTACGTCCGGATCCTCGAAGCTCTCGTGGGCCATCACGTGGCACCAATGGCAGGCGGCATAGCCGACGGAGAGCAGGATCGGCCTGTCGAGCCTTTGGGCCTCGGCCAAGGCGTCGGATCCCCATTCCCACCAATGGACAGGATTGGACTTGTGCTGCAGGAGGTAGGGGGAACTGGCATTCCTGAGGCGGTTCATGGATCCTGCTCCGAAAGGGTGGGGCTCATGCGAAGAATGAAACGGATCGATTCCCATCGGACCCGTTTCTGCTTTGCGCCGCGCATTGCCGTTTCACGTGTTCAAGTCTCTCATGGCGCCGGAGGTCCATGCCCATGCGTTCGGACGATACCATCTTCGCCACCGCTTCCGGCCACGGCCGTGCGGCCGTCTGCATCATCCGGATCAGCGGGCCCCAGAGCCGGACGATTCTTGAAACGCTGGGCGGGAACGTGCCGGAGCCGCGTCATGCCGTGGTGCGGGTTCTCAGGGATCCCGCATCGGGTGAGCCCCTCGATCAGGCCCTGGTGCTCTGGATGCCGGGGCCGCGAAGCTTCACTGGGGAGGATCAGGCGGAACTCCATATCCATGGCGGCTTGGCCACCCGTGCGGCGGTCTTGAAGGCGCTCGGTGCAGTCCCGGAATGCCGCCCGGCCGAGGCAGGCGAGTTCACCCGCCGGGCCTTCCTCAACGGGCGGATGGACCTGTCGCAGGTGGAAGGCCTCGCCGATGTGATCGACGCGGAAACCGAGGCCCAGCGTCGCCAGGCCATGCTCCAGCTCGAAGGCCGTCTCGGCGATGCTGCGGAGGGATGGCGCGAAGGAACCCTGCAGGCACTTGCGCTTCTCGAAGCGAGCCTCGATTTTTCCGATGAGGGCGATGTTCCGGAGGATCTGGAAGCCGACATCCTGCATCGAATCGATCACCTTCGGGGCGAGATCGGTCAGGCGCTCGCGAACCGCAGCGGTGAGCGTCTGCGGGAGGGCTTTACCGTCGTGCTCGCCGGTCCGCCGAATGCTGGCAAATCCACTTTGCTCAACGCGCTGGCCCGGAGGGATGTGGCCATCGTGTCCCCGATCGCCGGGACGACCCGAGACGTTATCGAGGTGCATTGCGATTTGGGCGGCCTGCCCGTGATCATCGTGGACACGGCGGGTCTGCGCGAGAGTGGCGACGTGATCGAGCAGGAGGGCGTCTCCCGTGCTCGCGCTCGGGCCCAGGATGCGGATCTCGTGCTCTGGCTCGTGCCGCCGGAAGGAGACGAGACGGGAGCTCCGCCGGCGCGCCGCCTTCTCAAGGTCGGCACCAAGTCCGATCTGAACCGCAGCCGTTCCGGTTGTGATCTTCTGATCGCAGCTTCGACGGGGGAGGGCCTCCCCGGACTGATCGCCGCTCTGGAGCAGGAAGCGGAGATGGCTTTGGGTCAGGGTGACGCGATCTTAACTCGCGAGCGTCATCGTAAGGCTCTGGAACGGGCCTATCGTTCCCTGGCTGCAGGGCGTGAGTTGCTTGCCGACCACGGTCCGCTCGAACTGGCCGCCGAGGAAGTCCGTCTTGCCGCGCGCGCGGTCGGCGAGATTACCGGGAGGGTCGATGTGGAGGATGTGCTGGATCGGCTGTTTTCCAGCTTCTGCATCGGCAAATGAGCCTGTCCGGTAAGGCGTAGGCAAATCTGCTGGAGCTTTGTGAAAGGCTGTTCACGAATCGGTGCAATGATGCTGAATCGTTGTTGCATAGGCTGTGGGAATCGTGTGCAGAACCGGTGATCGCGGCGGGTGTTTCACGTGAAACATTTTGCCCTTTTGACCTCTTCGCTCCGAGGACCTAAAGCATCGTTCGCAGCAGTAAACGCCGATTCCACGGTCGACCCGGTAACTCCTTCAGGGAGGTTCTATCGGGTAAACAGAAGACCGGGCGAACTTTTACAGAAGTAGCGCTACGGCCCGCATTGCAGCGAGACCCTAGGCATGGAGATCAGGATTTCGTGAGTCAGCTTTCAGCGCATGAGATATTCGACGTAGTCGTGGTCGGCGGCGGGCACGCGGGCGCAGAGGCGGCCTCTGCATCCGCCCGGATGGGTGCGCGAACGGCACTCGTGACCCATAAGCTCTCGACTGTCGGTGCGATGTCCTGCAACCCGGCTATCGGCGGGCTCGGCAAGGGCCACTTGGTTCGTGAGATCGACGCTCTCGACGGTATCATGGGCCGCATGGCCGACAGAGCAGGCATTCAGTTCCGCCTCCTGAACCGCCGCAAAGGCCCTGCCGTGCGGGGCCCCCGCACCCAGGCCGATCGCAAGATCTATGCACGGGCCATCCAGGCCGAGCTGCTCCAGACCGCCAATCTCACCCTTGTCGAAGGGGAGGCGGATGATCTTCTCGTGGAAGAAGGGCATGTTTCCGGGCTTCTCCTGGCTGACGGACGGCGGCTCGCGGCGGGCGCCGTGGTCATCACCACGGGCACCTTCCTGTCTGGCCTGATTCATATCGGCGAAAAGAAGATCCCGGCGGGTCGAATGGGCGAGCGTCCCTCCTTGGGTCTTCCGAAGACCTTCTCGCGGCTCGGCTTTACCCTCGGTCGTCTCAAGACCGGCACGCCGCCGCGCCTCGACGGGCGCACCATCGACTGGGCTGGAGTGGATAAGCAGGCGGCGGACGAAGATCCGGTGCCCTTCTCTCTTCTGACGGACAGGATCAGGACCCCACAGATCGAATGCGGCATTACCCGCACGACACCGAGGGTTCATGAACTGATCCGGGGCAACCTGCACCGTTCGGCCATGTATTCCGGAGACATTCAAGGCACGGGGCCGCGCTATTGCCCGTCCATCGAGGACAAGGTGGTGCGTTTTGGCGATCGGGATGGGCATCAGATATTCCTGGAGCCCGAGGGCCTCGACGATATCACCGTCTATCCCAATGGCATCTCGACCTCGCTTCCCGAGGACGTGCAGCTCGAATTCCTGAAGCATATTCCTGGGCTCGAGAAAGTGCGGATGCTCCAGCCCGCCTACGCGATCGAGTATGATTATGTGGATCCTCGGAACCTGACGGCCGGGCTCGAGACCAAGGCGCTGACGGGTCTCTTCCTGGCCGGGCAGATCAACGGGACGACCGGCTACGAGGAAGCGGGGGCCCAGGGCCTCGTCGCAGGAATCAACGCCGCCCGGCGCGCAGCAGGGCAGGAGAATGTCGTGTTCGACCGCGCCGAGTCCTATATCGGCGTGCTCATCGACGATCTGATCACGCGCGGTGTCAGCGAGCCCTACCGGATGTTCACGTCCCGATCGGAATACCGCCTGAGCCTGCGCATCGACAATGTCGACGAACGTCTCACCGGGAAGGGTCTGGAAATAGGCTGCGTCGGCTCTGCGCGCGAGGCTCATTTCCGGTCCTCGCAGACAGAGATCCGGTCCGCTCGTGACATGCTCCAGGCCCTCTGCATGACGCCCCAGGAGGCATCTCGCCACGGGTTTGGCCTCAACCATGACGGCATCCGCCGCAGCGCCTATCAGCTTCTGTCCTATCCGGCCATCGGCTGGGGTGATCTCGCGAGGGTCTGGCCCGACCTCGCAACCGTGTCGCCTCAGGTGCGAGAACGGTTGGAAACGGACGCGACTTACGCGGTCTATCTCGATCGTCAGAAGGCCGATATCGCGGCCTATCGGCGCGACGAGGGGGTCGTTCTGGACGAGACGCTCGATTTCCGGGGCCTTCCAGGTCTGTCCAACGAAATCAAGGCCAAGCTCGAGGTGGTCCGTCCGCGAACCCTTGGCCAAGCGGCCCGGATCGAAGGAATCACCCCAGCGGCCCTGACTCTTCTTGCGGCCCATGCCAAGAAAGCAGGGTCTCGCGGTGTCTCGAACGGCGAGGCTTTGGCGTCATGAGCGTACCTCCGTCGATTCGATCCGGGCTGGATGTTTCACGTGAAACACTGGAGAAGCTCGAATTGCTGGAGCGCGAGCTGCGCCGCTGGCAATCCATCAAGAACCTCGTCGGCCCGGCCACTCTCGACCAGATCTGGGATCGGCATATCGTCGATTCGCTCCAGCTCCTCGACCTCGCGCCCGAAGCCAAGTCCTGGGTCGATCTCGGCTCAGGCGCGGGTTTCCCGGGCCTTGTCATCGCAATCGTAGGGCAGGAGAGGGGACTGAATGTGCATCTTGTCGAGAGCAATTCTCGCAAATGCGCGTTCCTTCGCCAGATCGCCCGCCTGACCGGATCCTCGGCGACGGTGCACGAGGCCCGGCTGGAGACCGTCATTCCCGGCTTCGTCGGTAAAGCCGATGTCGTCTCGGCCCGGGCCCTCGCTTCCCTCGATCAGCTGCTGGAATGGACCGAGCCCATGTTGAAAGCGGGGACAATTGGCCTCTTTCCCAAAGGGCGGGATGTCGGGACCGAATTGACCGAGGCACGGAAAAAGTGGACATTCAAGACTGATATCCTGCCGAGCCGTACCGATTCCGAGGCGAGGATTCTTCGCATAACCTCCATTGAGAGCCATTCATGATGACAGACCGCAGCGAATCCGAAGCCGGAGCGCGTGGGGCCAAGCCGCGCATTCTCGTGCTTGCCAATCAGAAGGGCGGCGTCGGAAAGACGACTACGGCCATCAATCTGGGTACGGCACTGGCGGCGATTGGAGAAAGGGTGCTCATCATCGATCTCGATCCGCAGGGCAATGCTTCGACGGGTCTCGGGATCGACCGGAAGAACCGCCCTGTCTCGACCTATCACGTTCTGGCCGGCGAAGCGTCGTTGTCCGAGAGCATCACCGAGACGGTTGTGCCGGGTCTTTGGCTCGCACCCTCGACTTTGGATCTCCTCGGTGTCGAATTGGAGATCGCGAACGAGCGCAATCGGGCCCATCGCTTACGGGCCGCGATTCAGGGTTTGGCGGACAGCGAGGTAACGGAAGCTTTTACCTATATTCTGATTGATTGCCCGCCTTCGTTGAATCTTCTGACCATCAATGCCTTGACCGCATCTGACGCAGTTCTCGTGCCCCTCCAATGCGAATTTTTTGCTCTGGAAGGTCTCAGCCAGTTGCTCAAGACGGTGGAACAGGTCCGTACGGCCCTTAATCCGAAGCTGACGATCCACGGCGTGGTGCTCACCATGTTCGATCCCCGCAACAACCTGTCGGGGCAGGTGGTTGCCGATGTTCGTCAGTTCATGGGCGACAAGGTCTACGAGACCATGATCCCGCGAAACGTGCGCGTGTCCGAAGCGCCGTCCCACGGCAAGCCGGTTCTGCTTTACGACATCAAGTGTACGGGCTCGCAGGCCTATCTGCGTTTGGCATCGGAAGTGATTCAGCGCGAACGTGCCCTGCGTGCCGCGTAACGAGAGTTGAGAAGAGCAATGGCGAAAGAAGTAAAATCGCTTGGCCGAGGCTTGGCCGCGTTGATCGGCGAGGTCGGTGATGAAATCGGTACCCTGCAGAGCAACAAGGGAGGCGCGAGGAAAGTGCCTGTCGAGTTCCTGCGCCCGAATCCGCGCAACCCCCGGAAGGTCTTCGAGGATGCGGAGCTTCAGGAGCTGACCCAGTCCATCAAGGATCGTGGCATCATCCAGCCCATCGTGGTCCGGCCCGTGCCGAACACCTCCGATTCCTACGAGATCGTCGCCGGGGAACGCCGCTGGCGCGCCTCGCAGAAAGCCGGCCTGCACGAGGTGCCGGTGGTCGTCGTCGATATCGACGACAAGACCTCCCTCGAATACGCCATTCTCGAAAACGTCCAGCGCGCCGATCTCAATCCCATCGAAGAAGCGGAAGGCTATGGCCGGTTGATGGTCGAGTTCTCCTACACGCAGGAAAACCTCTCCAAGATCATCGGCAAGAGTCGCAGCCACATCGCCAACATGATGCGCCTCACCGACCTGCCCGATCCGGTGAAGAAGCTGCTCGTCGACCGCAAGCTCTCGGCCGGCCACGGCCGCGCGCTTCTGGCCGTGAAGGACCCTGTCACGGTCGCTCAGCATGTGCTTGACGAGGGCATGAGCGTGCGTCAGGTCGAGGCTCTCGCGCAGGCGGAAAGCGCCATGCCGTCCGGGCCTGAAACGAAATCCGCCAAGCCCAAACCGGAGAAGGACCCGGATACCCGCGCCCTGGAGCGTGTCCTCCAGGACGTTCTGGGCCTCACAGTCACCATCGACCACAAGGGCAATGGCGGCGAATTGCGAATCCGCTACAAAACCTTGGAGCAGCTCGACGGGCTCTGCCGCCGATTGAATCCGTAAACGGCGCGGCGGCATGCGCTAGGTTCACGGCCATCCGCGCTCAGGAAACGCATTGGGGCAACGACGTGGATGCCCGGCTTAGGGCAGTGCACGACGATGGAGATGGTCACAACGCCGTCTCGTCATGGCCGTGCTCGTCACGGCCATCCACGTTTTCATGTGCCGTTGCACGCCAAAGATGTGGATGCCCGGCTCAAGGCCGGGCATGACGATGCGGAATGGCCGACACCGTGTGAAGGCCGGTGCACATGAAGGTCCGTATCGGCGAGATACCGGATCCGCTTTTCGCAAGAACGATGCACTATTCTATCGTGGGAGCATCGGATCGATCCCAAAAGTGGATTCCACTTTTCAGGTCCGATGCTCTATCGCCGCGCTATGCGGGCGAGATCGAGCAGGGCTTTGGCCGCGATCGTGTCGTCGAGATTCGACAGGCGGCGTGTGTCGAGCAGGCTTGCCTGGAGGATGGCGATCGCGGCCTTCAGGCTCTCGCTCGTCCAGCGCTGGAGATGGCGTTCGACCAGGGGCTTACGGCGGAAATGCAGGCTGCGCAGAGTCTCCATCACGGCGGGAACCGAACGCCCATCCTCCACCGAGAGACGAGCCGTGAGCAGCATCAGGGCATGGCGGAGGGCGGCTCCCAGCACCACGGAAGCGTGAACGCCTTCGGCGGCCAGTCGCCGTGAGCCGATTTCAAGGCCCGTGCCTTCTCCGCCGAATGCTGCGTCGACCACTGCGTCCATAGCAAGGCTCGAGACGTCGCTCATGATCGCATCGACGTCCTCGAGGGTGATTTCGCGCTCCCCATGCGCATAGAGCATGAGCTTCGAGAGTTCGCCCCGGGTCGCCAGGCGATCGCCGCCGAGACTTGCGATCAGCGCCGTGCGTGCCTCGCGGCCGATCGAAAAACCGTTGTTTTTCAAGGTCTCGTCCACGACTGCCCCGAGATCGCGGCCGGTATCGGCGTAGCAGGGCAGGGCGAGAGCCTTTTGTGAACGCTCGCAGAGGGTGCGCAGAGGCGACGATTTCTGCAAATCGCCGCCCTCCAGGATGATCACTGTGTCCTCTAGGCTGCCCTTGAGCGCGATATCGACTGCGGGCGCGATGTTGCGCGACGCGGATTTCACCCAGATCGCCCGCTTGGCCCCGAACAGACCCATGGTGCCGGCTTCGTCCGCCAGGCGGGCGGGGTCGGAGGCGATGTCGTCGCCATCGATCCGGATGAGCTGAAAGGGGTCGGAGGGATCGTCCACCGAGCGTTCCGCCACGGCGCGGGCCCGCTCGTTGATGAGGCCCATGTCGGGACCGTAGAACAGATAGACGCCAATGCGCGGATCGGGGCGACGCAGCACCCCATCCACGTCGGCGGCCTTGACGGCGACCATCGGGTCAGCTGCCGGCGGAGAGCGTCGCAGCCAGCCGGGTCTTCACCTGCTCGGCCAGAACCCTGGCGAGCCTGATTTCCGCATCGCGGCCGGCGCGCACGGTGGCGAAACGCTGCTGATAACGGTCATAGGTCGTCGTGGAGGTGGCCGTCCCTTGAGTCAAGATCTTCGTGCCCTCGAGATTCGTCAGCGTATAGGAGAGTGAGCCACCCAGGATGGCCGAGCTCGCGCGCCCGGTTTCCGTGTCCACGACGGGCGTCGAAAGCGACTCGGTGAGGGCGAGCTTCAGCACATAGCGCTTCGGCGTGTCGGAGCCGGAGCCGTTCAGGGCATAGATCAAGTCGCTGCGCAGATAATGGCCGATCACCGCCTGCCTGTCCGGCCAGGTGACCTCGGGAACGTCGATGGCGGCCAGAACTGCCTGAAGCGATTCGCCCGAGGCGGTCGGACCGTAGAGCGGCTTGAAGCAGGCGGACAGGCCGAACGTAAGGCCCGCCACGACGGCGAGGCGGGCCAGGTTCTTGAAGTTAAGCGACGACATTCACGATCCTTTGCGGAACGACGATGATCTTGCGGGCAGGCTTTCCTTCCATAGCCTTTTGTACGGCCTCAAGCGAGAGCACAGCCGCCTCGACCGCCGCCTGATCCGCGTCCCGCGCCACGGTCACGTCGGCGCGCTTCTTGCCGTTGACCTGAACGGGCAGGGTAATCATGTCCTCGACCAGGAGCGAGCGGTCGAGCGCCGGCCAGGGGGTGTCGGTCGCAAGTCCTGGCTGGCCAAGGGACGCCCAGCATTCCTCGGCGAGGTGCGGCATCATCGGAGCGAGCAGCTGCACGAAGATTCGGCCGGCTTCCGCGAAAGCGGTGGAAAGCCCGGCCTCGTGGGCCGTCTTCGCCTGGTTCGCCAGATCCTGCAGGCTGTTGGCGAGCTCGTAGAGATGCGCGACGCAACGGTTGAAGCGCAGGCGCTCCACATCGTCCTCGACGGCGGCAAGCACCTTGTGGGCGGCCTTGCGCACGCTGAGGCCGATCGGGCCCTGCGAAGCCGCGCCGTCGCCGCCTTCCATACGGTCGGCGATCTCGCCCACGAGGCGCCAGACGCGCTGCACGAAGCGGCCCGCGCCCTGCACGCCCTCCTCGGTCCAGATCACGTCGCGTTCGGGGGGCGAGTCGGAGAGCATGAACCAGCGGGCGGTATCCGCGCCGTAGGATGCGATGATCTCATCCGGATCGACCGTGTTCTTCTTCGACTTCGACATCTTCTCGATGGAGCCGATCTCGATGGGCGCTCCGGTTTCCACATGGAAGGCCCTGCGCGCATTGTCCTGCGTCTCGAAGCGCACGTCGCTCGGCAGCACCCAGGCGCCACCCGCATCCTTGTAGGTCTCGTGCACCACCATGCCCTGCGTGAACAGGCCCGCGAAGGGCTCATCGAGACCCGTGTGTCCCGTCTTCTTCATCGCGCGGGTGAAGAAGCGCGAATAGAGCAGGTGCAGGATCGCGTGCTCGATGCCGCCGATATATTGATCGACCGGCAGCCAGGAATCGACGGTAGCTCGGTCGGTCGGCTCGTTGTCGAGGGTCGGGTCCGTGAAGCGGGCGAAATACCAGGACGAATCCACGAAGGTGTCCATGGTGTCCGTCTCACGGCGAGCCGCCTTGCCGCATGTCGGGCAATCCACGTGCTTCCAGGTCGGGTGACGGTCGAGCGGATTGCCCGGCACGTCGAAGGACACGTCGTCGGGCAGCACCACGGGCAGCTGGTCCTTCGGCACGGGAACCACGCCGCACGCATCGCAATGGATGATCGGGATCGGGCAGCCCCAGTAGCGCTGGCGCGAGATGCCCCAGTCGCGCAGGCGGAAATTCACCTTGCGCTCGGCCACCGGACGGTTGTCGCGACTCTCCGACTCGAGGCGTCTGGCGACCTCTTCCTTGGCCTGCGCGATGGTGAGGCCGTCGAGGAAGCGGGAATTGATCATCCGGCCTTCGCCGTCGTAGGCCGTGTCCGTGACGACGAAGGTCGCCGGATCCTGGTCAGGCGGGCAGACGACGGGCGTGTTGCCCAGGCCGTACTTGTTGACGAAATCCAGGTCGCGCTGATCGTGCGCCGGGCAGCCGAAGATCGCGCCGGTGCCGTAATCCATCAGGATGAAGTTGGCGACATAGACCGGCAGCGTCCAGTTCGGATCGAACGGATGCACCGCGCGCGCGCCCGTGTCGAAACCGAGCTTCTCGGCCTTCTCGATGGCCTCCTGCGCGGTGCCGATGCGCTTAGCCTCCTCGATGAACGCGGCGAGTTCCGGATTCTTCGCGGCGGCGGCTCGCGCCAGCGGGTGGTCGGGGGCAACCGCCATGAACTTGGCGCCGAAGAGGGTGTCGGGCCGGGTGGTGTAGATCTCGAGCTCGGCCTCGCCGCTCGGAGTGGTCTCCGGCTTCAGGGCGAAGCGCACCAGCAGGCCTTCCGAGCGGCCGATCCAGTTGTGCTGCATCAGGCGCACCTTGTCCGGCCAGCGGTCGAGGGTGGCGAGCCTGTCGTCGAGATCCTGCGCGAAATCCGTGATCTTCAGGAACCACTGGGTCAGCTCGCGCTGCTCCACGAGGGCGCCGGAGCGCCAGCCGCGCCCGTCGATCACCTGCTCGTTGGCGAGCACCGTATGGTCCACCGGGTCCCAATTCACCTTGGCGGTCTTGCGGTCGACGAGACCCGCCTCGAGGAAATCGAGGAACATGCGCTGCTGATGCTTGTAGTAGCTCGGATCGCAGGTGGCGATCTCGCGGCTCCAATCGAGCGACAGGCCCATGGATTGCAGCTGGGAGCGCATGGTGGCGATGTTAGCGTAGGTCCATTCCTTCGGGTGGACCTTGTTCTGCATGGCGGCGTTCTCGGCCGGCATGCCGAAGGCGTCCCAGCCCATCGGATGAAGCACGTTGAAGCCCCTGGCCCGCTTGTAGCGCGCCACCACGTCGCCCATCGTGTAGTTGCGCACGTGACCCATATGGATGCGCCCGGACGGGTAGGGGAACATCTCGAGCACGTAGTATTTCGGACGCGGGTCGTCGTTGTCGGTCTTGAACAGGTCGCGGTCGTTCCAGACCTTCCGCCATTTCAGCTCGGCTTCCTTGGCGTTGTAGCGCTCGGGCCTCATTTTTCCTAAGTCATCCGTGGTTTGGAGATTCAAGCGGCTTGCGCCGCCACGTTGCGGCGGACTAGGACACAGCTCTCCCGCGCGGTCAACGGTCTCGCGCGAAGGAAGTCGGCTTTGAGAGGGTCCCATGAGCGAGAACAATGCGGTCGAAGGCCTGAGAGAGGTGCGGGAGGCCATTCGCCGCGCCGCCTCGGATTACGAGCGCGACCCCTCGGACATCACCCTGGTGGCCGTGTCCAAGACCTTTCCGTCAGAGGCCATCGAGCCGGTCCTGGCCGCGGGCCAGCGCGTTTTCGGCGAGAACTACGTCCAGGAGGCCAGGGCCAAGTGGCCCGCGCTGCGGCAGCGCTACCCGGATGTGGAGCTTCACGTGATCGGGCCGCTCCAGTCCAACAAGGCGAAGGAAGCGGTGGAGCTCTTCGACGTGATCCACACCCTCGACCGGCCCTCGCTCGCCAAGGAGATCGCCAAGGAGATCGCCAGGCAAGGCAGAAGGCCGCGCCTGCTGGTTCAGGTCAATACGGGCGAGGAGCCGCAGAAGGGCGGGGTGATCCCGGCCGAGGTCGACGCCTTCCTGGAGGCCTGCCGCACCACATACGGCCTGGAGATCGAAGGCCTCATGTGCATTCCCCCGGCGGAGGACCCTCCGTCGCCTCATTTCGCGCTCCTCAGCACCATCGCCAAACGGCACGGCCTGACGGTGCTCTCCATGGGCATGAGCGCCGATTTCGACGAGGCGATCCAGCTCGGCGCGACCCATGTGCGGGTCGGCAGCGCGATCTTCGGAGCCCGCCCGAAGCCCCAGGCGTGAAATGATGTGGAGCGGGAAGGGCGCGTGCCCTTCTGGCCTATCGGCACCGCTCCCGCCTGAGTAGGCTTTCATCGGATCCGACGTGGTTTGACGTGACGCACCAAACAGCCAATCGCCAGCGCATGGCTCCGGTCGAGACGGCCGGGGAAGGCGTATTGCCGCTCGACGGCGTGCTCGCCGGCGACTCGGTCGCGCTCGTCAGGTCCCTCCCGTCGGCGAGCGTGCACCTGATCCTCAGCGATATCCCCTACGGCATCGGGGCGGAGGATTGGGACGTGCTGCACACCAACACCAATTCGGCCTATCTCGGGGCCAGCCCCGCGCAGGCGAAGGCGGGCGCGGTGTTCAAGAAGCGCGGCAAGCCCATCAACGGCTGGTCGGAGGCGGACCGCGCCATTCCGCGCGAATACTACGATTGGTGCCTTACATGGGCGCCGGAATGGCTACGCGTCCTGAAGCCCGGAGGCTCGGCGCTCGTCTTCGCCGGCCGCCGCCTTGCTCATCGCTGCGTCGCCGCGATGGAGGATTCCGGCTTTTCCTACAAGGACATGCTCGCCTGGATGCGAGCCCGCGCGCCCCACCGGGCGCAGCGCCTGAGCGCTGTCTACGAAAGGCGCGGCGACGCGGCGGCGGCACGGACCTGGGATGGGTGGCGCGTCGGCAACCTGCGCCCCACCTTCGAGCCGGTCCTGTGGCTCACCAAGCCCTACCGGATCGGCGCGACGCTGGCCGACAACGCCCTCGTACACGGGGTCGGGGCCTACAATCAGGAGGCGCTCATGAAATATGTCTCCGGTCCCGAGAACGTGCTCGACATGGGCTTCGCCCCGAAGGAGGGCGGCCTGCACCCGACGCAGAAGCCCGTTCGCCTGATGCAGGCCCTGATCGAGCTCACCACGCAGGAGGGCCAGACCGTGCTCGATCCCTTCTGCGGCAGCGGCACGACCCTGGTGGCCGCCAAGGCTCTCAACCGCCGCTTCATCGGCTTCGAGGCCGACGAAACCTATGTCGAGACGGCCAGGAAGCGGCTCAAGGGCGAGGGCTGATGCGCCCCTGTCCCGGGCTCAAGCCGCGCCTGGACCGTTCACCCGGTTCAGAACGGCCCGAGCCATCCGCTCCGCGCTGCCGGGGGCGAATTCGAGATAGAGATAGGGCTCGATGAGCTCGAGCTCCATGAGCATGAAGCCGCTCGGGCGTACGATCCCATCGACGCGGGCATAGACTGGGGCCTCGGGTGCAAGCGCGAGACAGGCTTTCGCGGATTCGATCACGTCCGGGCCGACATCGACCCGTTCGTAGGTGACGCCGAATTGCGAATTGGCGCGCCATTCGCCCTCTTTCAGGACGCGGCGCACGGCATGGGAGAAGCCCCCGTCGATGAACGTGAGAGTCGTCTCCCCGAGAGCCGCCATGTCCGCCTGAAAGTCCTGGAGCAACGCTTCGCCCGAAGGCCCGGAGCCGAGAGAAAGATCGAAGTCCGCCGTCTCGTCGATCTTCTGCACGCCATAGCCGCTCTGGCCCGAAACCGGCTTCAGCACGGCCGTCCGCCAGCCTTGAGTCTTCATCTGTCGCACGATCCCGGCAGTCGTGGCCTCCTGGAGATGGATCGTCGGCGGGACCGCCAGCCCTGCCGCGGCCATCTGCAGCAGATAGGTCTTGCGGAAATTCCAGCGCAGGGTCGCCGGTGGATTGAGCAGCCGCGCGCCCCGCGCTTCGAGCGCATCGATCCACGCCGGGAATGCCGCCGGATCGCCGTGATAGTCCCAGCAGCACAAGGGCAGAACCGCATGGGCTGCGGCGAATGTCGAAAGCGGTGTCGTCCTCCAGGGGCGATAAGCCACGTCCGCGCCCAGGCTCCGCAAGGCATCGAGCAAAGCCGCGATGCTCGGCGTCGGCTGCGGATATTCCGAGCAGGCCGCGATCAGGATCATCGTTCAGCCAACGATCTCGATGCGGGTCTTCGGCCCGATCCGTTCCAGGAGGCGGCGGATCATGCGTGGTTCCACCGCCACGCATCCTTCCGTCGGTCGAAAGCCCTGGCGAGCGAGGTGGAGGAAGATGGCGCTGCCGCGGCCCCTGACGATGGGGCCCCGGTTCCACGCGATGTCGATCACCACGTCGTAGAGATGGTCGTCCCGCCACATTGCCTCATGGCTCGTCGGGCAGGGGAGCGGAACGAGGCGGTTGTAGCGCCGGTCCTGAGAATCGTCGGACCAGCCGTCGTTCGGGCGGATGGGTCGCAGCCTCAGGCCCGTGCGGGGGCGGGGGCCGCGATCGGCCCGGTAAAAGGCCTGCAGCAGGCCAAAGCATCCGACCGGCGAGGCGCCGTCGCCCTCCCGCTTCGCATGGCTCGTTCCCGAGCGCCCGAGGGCGCAGGGCAGGGTGAGATTGCCGGCCTTCAGCCATCCCCGCCGATGATCGAGCGGGGAGCGGCAAACGCGGATGACATCGACACTGGTGCGCTTCATAGCCGTGGAAGGGCAGGGACTGCCCCTTGTTGTCAAGCTGGGAATGACTACTCTAAAGCAACGAGCGTGATCCGAAAGCGAGAAGCTTGGCCGAGACGTTCGGCCTCGACCGTGCCCAAGGTTCCGGCCGGTCGACTGGACGATCATGAGCGAAGACAGGAGCAGGTTCCGGTTCTGCCTCCTGAACTTCGCTCCATTGCTTTGCTGTTCACCAATTGAAGGGTTTGAGATGTCGAATGCCAGCCGCCTCCTCGTCGTGGACGACGATCAGGATCTGCGCGACACCCTGGCCGAGCAGCTGGGGCTCCACGAAGAATTCCAGGTGGCGACCGTGGATACGGCGACGGCCGCCATCGAGGCGGTCAAGGGCGACCGGATCGATCTCGCCATCATGGATGTGGGCCTGCCCGACATGGATGGGCGCGAAGCCGTGAAGGTCATGCGCCAGAACGGCTTCCGCAGCCCCATCATCATGCTCACGGCGCAGGGGTCGGACAGCGATACCGTGATGGGCCTGGAGGCGGGCGCCAACGACTACGTGGTGAAGCCCTTCAAGTTCGCCGTGCTGCTCGCCCGCATCCGCGCGCAGCTGCGCCAGTACGAGGCGAGCGAGGACGCGGTGTTCCAGATCGGCCCCTATACGTTCCGTCCCGGCTCGAAGCTGCTCACCAGCGAGAAGGGCTCGAAGCTCAAGCTGACCGAAAAGGAAACGGCGATCCTGCGCTATCTCTACCGGGCCGGTCAGGCGGTGGTGGGGCGCGATACGCTTCTCACCGAAGTCTGGGGCTACAATTCCAACGTGACGACGCATACCCTGGAGACGCATATCTACCGCCTGCGCCAGAAGATCGAGGCGGACCCGTCCAACGCCCGGATCCTCGTGACTGAGCCGGGCGGCTACAAGCTGATCCCGTAGCAATCCATGGCACTCGACGACGACATCGCGGTTCTCTCCCAGGCTCCCCTGTTCAACCTGCTGGGGCGGGACGCCCTGCGTCTCGTGGCCTTCGCGTCGGAGAACCGGTCCCTCCGCGAGGGCGACGTGCTGTTTCGCAAGGGCGACCATTCGGACGGGGGGTATGTGGTCAGCCGGGGATCGATCGCGCTCGACGCCAGCGACGACGGCTCGCCGGCGGCCTTCGTGGCCGGGCCCGGCTCCCTGATCGGCCAGGCCGCCCTCTTCACCCGCATCATCAGGCCCGCGACCGCCAAGGCTCAGGAAGCCTCCACGGTGATCCGCGTCACTCCGAGCCTCATGCGCCGTGTCCTGGAGGAGTTTCCCGCCGCCGCCGCCGCCATGCACGACGCCATGGCGGCCGAGCTCGACCGGCTGACGGAGGGTCTGGAGGAGGTGCGCCGGAAGCTCATCGCCATCGACCGCGAAGAGAACCCCGCAAAGGCTTCCGACGGCGAGTGAGGGCCTGGAGCGTCAGACGCGAAAGCGGGGGCCAGTTTTGCGTGAAAAGATGCTCGAAATCATAGGCTGACTGCATCGGATGTGGATTCGATGTCACGTCCGATGCTGTAGGTTTCACGCATTCGCCCCGCCATCCCGGGCTACTCTCCCGTCATCCCCGCGGCCTCAGGATGCCAGGCGAAGGAAGCGCCGTGAGGGGGAGCAGGGTCCGCCCGGATCCCGCGAAGGGCAAGCCCGCGTGCCCGCTCTTTGCGTCCTTACGCGGCCTTCACGCCCGACAGGAACGAGCCGACCTCGCGGGTCAGGGTCTCGGAGTGACGGGCCAGCGCCTGCGCCGAACTCAGCACCTGCGAGGCCGCCTGGCCTGTTTCGCCCGCACCCTGGCGGACCTCGTTGATGTTGCCGGTCACCGCCTCGGTACCGCGCGCGGCTTCCTGCACGTTGCGCGAGATTTCCGCCGTCGCCACACCCTGCTCCTCCATGGCGGCCGAGATCGACACGGAGATCTGCGACATCTCGCCGATCGTGCGGGCGATGTCGTGGATCGCCTGCACCGCTTCGGCGGTCGCCTGCTGCACCGCGCCGATCTGGGTCGAGATCTCTTCGGTTGCCTTCGAAGTCTGGGTCGCGAGGTTTTTCACCTCGGAGGCCACGACCGCGAACCCCTTGCCGGCCTCGCCTGCGCGCGCCGCCTCGATGGTGGCGTTGAGCGCCAGCAGGTTGGTCTGGCCCGCAATCGTGCTGATCAGCTGCACCACGTCGCCGATGCGCTCGGCCGAGGCCGCCAGCGCCTGCACGGTCTCGTTGGTGCGCCGGGCATCGGACACCGCCTGCTCGGCGATGCGCGAGGACTGGCCGACCTGAGAGGCGATCTCGCGGATCGAGATCGACAGCTCCTCGGTGGCGGCCGCCACCGTCTGCACATTGGCCGAGGTCTGCTCCGCCGCGGAGGCGACGCTCACCGACTGACTCGTGGTCTGATCGGCCACGGACGTCATCGACTGCGCGGTGGTTTCCATCTCGGTCGCCGCAGCGGAAAGGCTGCCGGTGAGCACGGACACATTGGCCTCGAACTGCCTGGTGAGCTCGTCGAGCATCTGCGCGCGGCGCATCTTCGCGTCCGCCTCGACGGCGGCGGCCTCGTCGGCCCCGCGCTTGGCAATCAGGGCTTCCTTGAAGATCTGCACCGCCCCGGCCATTGCGCCGATCTCGTCGGCGCGGTCGGTATCGGTGACCTGAACGTTCGTGTCGCCCTGGGCCAGGGTTTTCATCGTCGCCGTCATGCGGGTGATCGGGGTGGCCAGGGAACGGGCCGCCCACCAGGCGCCGATCAGGGCCAAGACGAGAAGGCCGGCCGCCACCGCCAGCATCAGATTGCGCGCTTCGATAGCCTGCGCGATCATCGCGTCGGCCGGAACCGAGATGGCCAGGAGCCAGGGTTCCTGGATGCCCGGGAAGGTGACCGGAACGACGGCGCGGTAGACGGTCTCACCGGCGGCATCCTGGACCATCTCGTCGGCGAAATCGTCCTGCGAGGCCTCGGCCTTGGCCTTCAGATCGGCGATGAACGTGTCGTCGGCGGGCTTGCCGAGAAGTCCGGCATTCTGGTGCGCGACCCACAATCCTCCCGCGCCGATGAGGCTCACGGTTCCTTCATCGAAAGGCCTGAGCGCGCCGATCCGCTTGGAGATCGAATCGAGACGCATGTCGGCCGTGACGATGCCGACCGGCACGGTATCGCGGCGGACGACGGCGCTCACAGTCGACAGCAGCACGTCCTCGCCGTCGATCTCGTAATTATAGGCGGGAACGATCTGATCGCGGTTGTCGCGCAGCGGCTTGGTGTACCAGTTCGCGATCGCCTCCGGCTTCCTGGTCAGCTCGATCGGTTCGACCTCAACCTTCCCGTACTTGGACCAGTAGAAATAGGGTGCAAACCGGCCGCTCGAGTCCGAATAGGTGTCGGCCAGATAGATCTTGTCCTGCCGGTCCATGGCATCGGGCTCGAAGGCGAGCGTCATGCCGACGAGGCTGGGCTGGCCCTCCACGGCCCTGGCGAGGATCTCCGCAACCTCGCCGCGCTCCACCTTGTAGTCGTAGACGATGGCTTCCGCGGTCGATCGCGTGATCGTCGCGGCCGAGATGGCCCGGCCGATCTCCGCCTGCACGAGCCCCTTGTACTCGTTGAGCATCGTCTTCGCCGTGTCGATGGCCTCGCTGCGTCCCGAGCTCATCATGATCTGGGTGCCCGCAAGTGTCAGGATCGTGCAGGCCCCTATGAAACCCGCCCCCGCCAGCAGCAGGACGCGGCTTTTGATCGAACGCAGTCTGAGAACCATTCGTGCCCCCGAGGCATGGCGAGTTGAGTCTCCTCGCCTCTACGACGGCTGGCTTGCGTCTGGCTTGCCGGAATGAGGCGTCTTTTGCCTCAGGGTTTCAAAGCTCCAGCTCCACCGTCACCGGCGCGTGGTCGGAAGGGCGCTCCCAGCCGCGGGTGTCGCGGGTTACGTCGATGGAGCGCAGCGAATCCTTCAACCCGTCCGAGAGCCAGATGTGGTCGAGCCTGCGGCCCTTGTCGGCGGCGGCCCAATCGGGAGAGCGGTAGCTCCACCAGGAATAGATCTTTTCAGGCTCCGGGCGGAGATGCCGCATGGCGTCGATCCAGCCCGCCTCCTGGCGCAGCTCCTCCAGGGCCGCCGTTTCGACCGGCGTGTGGCTCACCACGTCGAGGAGCTGCTTATGGCTCCACACGTCATGCTCGAGCGGCGCGATGTTGAGGTCGCCCACCAGGATTGCGGGTCCGGCGGCGGGTTTCGCCTTCGCGCCCCAAGCGCGCATCTCTTTAAGAAAATCGAGCTTGTGGCGGAATTTCTCGTTGAGCTCCGGGTCGGGAATGTCGCCGCCCGCGGGCACGTAGAAATTATGGATCGTGACCCCGGATGCGGCCTTCGCCTGCGGGCTCAAGGTCACGGTGATGTGGCGCGCGTCCTGGCGGTCGCACATTTCCATCACGCTCGTATCCGAAAAGGGATAGCGCGACAGGATGGCGACGCCGTTATAGCCCTTCTGGCCCATATGGACCACGAACGGATAGCCGAAGGATTGCAACTCCTTGAGGGGCAGCTTGTCGTTGGGACACTTGGTCTCCTGGAGGCACAGGATGTCGGGACGCCGGTCCTTCAGGAAGCGGGCGACCTGGTCGATGCGCAGGCGAACGGAATTGATGTTCCAGGTGGAGACGGTGAGTTTCACGGAAAACAGCCCCTCGATAGACCGTCCCGGGCTACGACAGATTTTCGCCTGAGGGAAGGGTGTAAGGCCGTCGCCGCAATGGAATTGCCGGAAGTCGCGGCTGCAAGGGGCGGATTGCCGGACAGGGCTATTTGTTGTCGCCCCGGATTTCTTCGTACTGGATCCGGAACATGTCCTGGTCGATGCGCCGGCCCTTCTGGACCTGGTTGAGCACCACCACCGTCTGGAAGCCTTGCGCATCCAGGATGCGCCATTGATTGAGGTTCTGCACGTCCGGGTCGAAGAAGAGCGTGATCCGCGACGTGCCGCCCAGCGTGCTGGAATCTTCGAGATTGATGCGGACCGTGTTGGGTTCGCTCGATATGCCGGTGATCTTGATATCCTGCCCGAGATTGACCCGCTCGCGCAAAAGGAACTTCAGAGGTGTCTGCGAGATCGAATAGAGGTCTTGCGTGGCGAGGTTGCGGTCGCGCACGGCCACGGAGCGACCGTCGGCGATCACCTGGAGGGTCGCCGGAGGATCATATTCGAAGCGCACCTTGCCGGGACGCTGGAGATAGAGCGTGCCGCCCGTCCGTCGCCCGTCCCCGCCCACCTGGGTGAAATCGGCGACCAGCGTGTTGAGATTGGTGAAATAGGCGTTCGCCCGATCGACGATCACGCTGTTCGGCAGGGGCTGGCCGTCTCCGACCGGCCCCATCGACGCCATGACCACGGGCTTGGGGGCAATATCGACCGGCTTCGCTTCCGAGGCATGAGGGGCTTCCGCCAAAGCCGGTCGGGCAGGGGGCAGCGGCGGGGATAGGGGTGCGGTGGCCGCGAGAACCTGCTCGGCATTGACCGGTCGGGAGGCGGGCTGCGTCACCTCGGCCGCATCCGCAGGAGCGGCCGACGCCTGATGGAAGAACGAGGTCGGAAGCGATGGCGCCGAGGCCGCGAAGCCCTCGGCGATCGGATGCTCGGGCGGCAGGATCATGTCCATGGGCAGCACCTGGGCGGCGGCCGGCAGCGGGCCCGCGAGCGCGGACACCACGGTCACCAGACCGGCAATGCTGACAGGGCGCATGGAAACCATCCTTTCGGAACCAGTATGACGGCAGCCGCGCTTTTTCCAAAGCGCTGAGGCAAAGCGCAGTGGAATGACGCGGAGCTGCGGTTAAGGTTCCGGCCTATGCGCTAGAGCATCGGACCCAAAAGTGGAATCCACTTTGGGATCAATTCGATGCTCCCTTCTTGAAAAGAGCGCATCATTCTTGCGAAAAACCGGGGCCACTTTTTGCTGGCGCGGCCCGCCGGGTCCGCACGATGCGCTAATCGTCTCCTCCGTGCGGACTTTCAAGCAGGATTTCGCGTTTTCCGGCGTGATTGGCGGGCCCGACGATGCCTTCCTGCTCCATGCGCTCCATGAGCGATGCGGCGCGGTTGTAGCCGATCTGCAGCCGGCGCTGGATGTAGCTCGTCGACGCCTTCTTGTCGCGCAGGACCACCGCCACGGCCTGATCGTAGAGGTCTCCGCTGGGCGAACCGAACTCGCCCTGGTCGAAGACGGCCGTATCGCTGCCGGCTCCTCCCTCGTCGTCCTCGGCGGTGACCGCCTCCAGATATTGCGGGCGGCCCTGACGCTTCAGATGCGCCACCACATGCTCGACCTCCTCGTCGGAGCAGAAGGGGCCGTGGACGCGGGTGATGCGACCGCCGCCGGCCATGTAGAGCATGTCGCCCTGGCCCAGGAGCTGTTCGGCGCCCATTTCCCCCAAGATCGTGCGGCTGTCGATCTTGGACGTGACCTGGAACGAGATGCGGGTCGGGAAGTTCGCCTTGATCGTGCCGGTGATCACGTCGACCGAGGGGCGCTGGGTCGCCAGGATCACGTGGATGCCGGCGGCGCGCGCCATCTGGGCCAGGCGCTGGATCGCGCCTTCGATCTCCTTGCCGGCCACCATCATCAGGTCGGCCATCTCGTCCACGATCACCACGATGTAGGGCAAGGGATCGAGATCCATCACCTCGTCCTCGTAGATCGCCTCGCCCGTCTCGCGGTCGAAGCCGGTCTGCACCGTGCGGGTGATGGTTTCTCCGCGCGCCTTGGCTTCACTCACGCGGGCGTTGAAGCCGTCGATGTTGCGCACCCCGAGCTTCGACATCTTGCGATAGCGGTCCTCCATCTCGCGCACCGCCCATTTGAGCGCCACCACCGCCTTCTTCGGGTCGGTCACCACGGGGGTGAGCAGGTGCGGAATGCCGTCATAGACGGACAATTCGAGCATCTTCGGATCGACCATGATCAGGCGGCACTCGGCCGGGGTGAGCCGGTAGACGAGAGACAGGATCATGGTGTTGATCGCCACCGACTTGCCCGAGCCGGTCGTGCCGGCCACCAGCAGATGCGGCATGCGGGCGAGGTCCGCGATCACCGGCTCGCCCCCGATCGTCTTGCCGAGGCACAGGGCGAGCTTCTGCTTGGAGGTCTCGAAATCCTGGGAGGCGAGGAGCTCGCGCAGGTACACGGTCTCGCGTTTGTGGTTGGGCAGCTCGATTCCGATCGCGTTGCGGCCCTGGACCACGGCTACGCGGGCCGAGACCGCGCTCATGGAGCGGGCGATGTCGTCGGCAAGCGAGATCACCCGCGAGGACTTCGTGCCGGGAGCAGGCTCGAGCTCGTAGAGAGTCACGACGGGACCGGGGCTCACCTTCGTGATCGCGCCGCGCACGCCGAAATCCTCCAGCGTGCTCTCGAGCAGATTGGCGTTCTGCTCCAGCGCCTCCGCGGAGATCAGGGGAACGGCCGATTTCTTCGGCTCGGCGAGCAGGTTCAACTGCGGCAACTGGTACTTGTCGCCGTCCAGCGTCGAAGGCTGCGCTTCACGCGCCATGCGCTTGCCGGGCCTCGGCGCGGCGGGCGCGGGCGCGACCCGGGCCGAGACCGGCTCCGGCCGCATGGCGGCGCGGGGCACCGCCTGCACCATCGGCTCGTCCTCATAGGCTTCACCCTCATCGTCGTCGTAGGCCGGCGCAGCGACTGTCCGCGCCGGGCGGGCCTGGGGAGCGTCGAGCACCGGCTCGCGGCGCATGCCGCCGGTCCGGCCGGACCGGCGCGGCTGCGGGGCGGTTTCGATCTCCCCGTCGTCCTCGGGGGAATGGCGTCCCTCGCGCCAGCGCTGCGCGCTCGCGCGAAGGCTCATGAGGCCGTGAGCGAGCGCGCCCAGGGACACGATGCCCCAGCCGGGCTCGTCGTGACCGGCATCCTCGGCCTCGTCCGGATCGGCGATCTGGCGGCGTCTCATCGGGCGGGGCGCCTCATCCTCCTCGGGCTCCTCGTAGGAGCGCTCCTCGGTGGGGCTCAGGCCGCAGGCGGCGGTGAGGCTCAGGATGGCGATGCCGGCGCACAGGAAGCCCAGCACGGCGCTGGCCGAGCCGCTGGAGAGGCCCGTCACGGCCTTGGCGCCGGTGAGAACCGCGTCGCCGGCCACGCCCCCGAGACCCGTCGGCAGGGGCCAGCGGTCGGTAGCCGGCATGGCGCTGGCGAGCGCCGTCGCGGCGCCGGTGCCGATCACCCAGAGGGCGAAGCGCAGTTGCAGGCGGCCGAGTTCGCCCGATTTCATGAGCCGCCAGCCCCAGAGCGCGAGGGGCAGGAGGGCCGCGATGGCACCCAGCCCCAGGAGCTGCATCAGCAGGTCGGCCACGATGGCGCCGGGCCAGCCCAGCATATTGTGCACGGGAATATCCGTGGCGTTGTTGAGGCTCGGATCGTCCACCGACCAGGTGGCGAGCGCCACCGCAATCGCGCCTGCGACCGCGATCAGGCACAGGCCCGTCAGCTCCTGCGTCCGCCGGGCGAGGAACGTGCGCAAGCCGCTGAAGAGGCCGTCATAGGCGGAAGAGGAGGAACGGCGTGCCGTACGCATCAAACCACTCTGGAAACCATGTCAATCGAGGCTGTCTTGCCCGGACTGTATGGGGTGCGGGTTAAGGGTCCATTAACCCTGAGCGGCCGGGAAGGGGCCGCCTTTCCTCCGGGCCGGCAATGGCGGGCCTTTTGCGCTGTTGACGGATCGGGCCGGACGGACCAGTGTCCCGCCATGATGCGCAAGGTCTCCATCACCGGCTGGAAGCGCGCCGTTCTGACGGCGCTGATGGCCTATGCCCTGCTGCTGCAGACCCTGCTCGCCTCCGTTGGCGCTGCCGCCCATGCGGCCGAGTTCGCAGGGCCGCAGGGCGTGCTCTGCCTTACGGGCAGTCCCTCCCGGCCCGACCACGCCCCGGCCAAGGCCCATGACGGGCTGTGCTGCACCTTAAGCTGCCACGGCAAGGGGTCCGCCGGCCCTGCGCCCGAATTCGTGTCGGTCGAGCGCTTGTCCACCGTCACGCCCGACCGGCGCGCCCCGGGCCCGTCCCCGGCCGCCCGCCATTTCTCGAACGTCCTTCCGGTCGGATCGCGCGCGCCGCCGTTCCTCGGCTGATTGTCCTCATCGCCGATCAACCGAACTCTGGAACAGGAATCCGACCTATGTCGCCGTTTTACCCGCGCGGTGCGCTCGCCGCCGCCCTCTTCGCCGTTTCCACGCCCGCCTTCGCCCATGTCTCGTTCGAGACGGCCCAGGCCACGCCCAACTCGACCTACAAGGCGGTCCTGCGCATCCCCCATGGCTGCGACGGCAAGCCGACCCTGAAGGTGCGCGTGCGCATTCCCGAGGGCGTCGTGGCCGTCAAACCCATGCCGAAGGCCGGCTGGAAGCTGGAGATCGCCAAAGGTGCCTATGTGCGCGCCTATCAGGTCAATGGCGAAACCGTCTCGGAAGGCGTGACCGACATCGTCTGGACGGGCTCGCTCGACGACGCTTTCTATGACGAGTTCGTCTTCCAGGCGCGCTTTACCGACGCCTATCAGCCGGGCGCGGTCGTCTATTTCCCCGTGGTGCAGGAATGCGAGAAGAGCACCGAGGAATGGGTGCAGGTTCCCGCCGCCGGGGAGGATCCCCACGGGCTCGCGGCGCCCGCGCCGGGCGTGAAGATCGTGGCGGCCGCGAATGCCTCGCCGGTGGCCCAGAAGGTCGGCACGCTCACCATCGACCAGCCCTGGTCGCGCGCGACGCCGGGCGGCGCGAAGGTCGGAGGCGGCTATGTGCGGATCACCAATACCGGGCCGGAGGCGGACCGCCTGACCGGCGGCACCTTCCCGGGCGCTTCGCGGGTCGAGGTGCACGAGATGAGCATGGACGGCGACGTCATGCGCATGAAGCCGATCCAGGGCGGGCTCGAGATCAAGCCGGGCGCCACGGTCGAACTGAAGCCCGGCGGCAACCACCTCATGTTCATGGACCTGAAGGAGCCTCTGAAGGAAGGCCAGACCGTGAAGGGCACGCTCACCTTCGAGAAGGCCGGCAAGGTGGAGGTCGAATACGCCGTCCGCGGCATGGGCGGCGAAGTGCCGGGCGCCGGCGAGCACAAGCATTGAGGAGGCGACGATGGCTTTCAAGCGCTCCCTTCTCGTCCCGCTGGTGGTGTTTCTCGTCGGCCTCGGGGTCCTTCTCGCCACTGCCCTGTTCATCTTCCAGCCGCCGCAGCAGCAGAGCGCCGGGCGCGTGCCCATCGGCGGCCCGTTCCGCCTGACCTCGCACGAGGGCAAGCCGTTCACGGATGCGGACCTGAAGGGCAAGCCCTTCGCGGTGTTCTTCGGTTTCACGCATTGCCCGGAGGTGTGCCCGACGACCCTTTACGATCTCACCCAGGATCTGGAGGCTCTCGGGCCCGACGCGGACAGGCTGCGCGTCGCCTTCGTCACCGTCGATCCCGCACAGGACACGCCGGAGTTGATGAAGACCTATCTCTCGTCCTTCGATCCGCGCATCGTCGGCCTCACCGGAACGGACGACGAGATCGCCGCCGTCGCGAAGGAGTACCGGATCTATTACCGCAAGGTTCCGACCGATTCCGGCTACACGATGGATCACACGGCCACGATTTTCCTCATGGACAGCAAGGGCGATTTCTACGGAACCTCCAACTTCCAGGAAACGCAGGACGTGCGGCGCGCCAAGCTGAGGCAGTTGGTCAAGAACGGGTGACGCCTTTCGCTGCCGTCATCCCGGGGCAAGCGCGGCGATGACGGGAAAGCGGGGAGATGACACGAGAGGCGAGGATGATCGAGGATTCGAACGTCGGATGCGCCATTTCACGAGAAAAGCCCCGGCCCTTGCAGGACCGGGGCTTTTCCCTTTCGAGCCTCTGGAAGGCTTCGTTGTCGCATCGCCCGGCGAGCGGGATAGCCGTTGGGCGATGCGGGTTATGGCTCAGTAGTTGTAGGCGCGCTCGCCGTGGTCGGCGAGATCGAGACCCTCGCGCTCGGCGTCCTGCGTGACGCGCAGGCCGGTGATCAGGTCGGTGATCTTGAAGAGGATCACGGAGCCGATTCCTGTCCAGACCAGGGTGATGAGGACCGCCACGAACTGCGTGACGACCTGGCCGCCGATGCTGAAATCGGCCGCGCCCGTGCCGCCGAGCGAGGGCGCCGCGACGATGCCGGTGCCGATGGCCCCGACGATGCCGCCCACCCCGTGGATGCCGAAGACGTCGAGCGCATCGTCATAGCCGAGGGCATTCTTCACGGCCGTCACGGCGAAGTAGCAGACCGCGCCGGCCACGAGGCCGAGCACGATGGAGCCCATGGGGCCGGCAAGGCCCGCGGCCGGCGTGATGGCGACGAGGCCCGCGACCGCGCCCGACGCGATGCCGAGCAGCGAGGCCTTGCCCTTGCCCATGGCCTCGACCGTCATCCAGGCCAAGCCCGCCGCGGCAGGCGCCACGATGGTGTTGAGAAGCGCCAGGGCCGCGCCGCCCGTCGCCTCGAGATTGGATCCGGCATTGAAGCCGAACCAGCCGACCCACAGGAGACATGCGCCCACGAAGGTGAGGGTGAGCGAATGCGGCGCCATCAGGTCGCGGCCATAGCCGATGCGCTTGCCGACCAGGAGCGCGCCGACGAGGCCGGCCACGCCGGAATTGATGTGCACCACCGTGCCGCCCGCGAAGTCGAGGGCGCCGAGGCCGAAGAGATAGCCTTCCGAGAACCACACCATATGGGCGATCGGCAGGTACACGAAGGTCAGCCAGAGACCGGTGAACAGCATCACGGCCGAAAACCTGATGCGCTCGGCGAAGGCGCCGACGATCAGGGACGGGGTGATCGCCGCGAAGGTGAGCTGGAAGGCGATGAAGGTGAATTCCGGAATCGCCACGCCCTTGGTGAAGGTATCGGCGGTGGAATTGCCGCTCACGCCGGCCAGGAACGCCTTGGAGAAGCCGCCGATGACGGCGCCGAGCGCGCCTTCGGGGCCGGACGTGAAGGCGAGCGAATAGCCGTAAGTCACCCACAGGATGGCGACGAGGCTGAACACCGCGAAGATCTGCATGAGCACGGACAGCATGTTCTTGGAGCGCACGAGGCCGCCGTAGAACAGCGCGAGCCCGGGGATCGTCATGAGGATCACGAGGATCGTCGACACGAGCATCCAGGCGGTGTCGCCCTTGTCGACGGTGGGAGCGGCGGCGGCCGCGTCCTGCGCGAGGGCAGGTTGGGCGGCGGCGAGGCCGAGA
The DNA here is from genome assembly GCF_041276405.1 of Microvirga sp. TS319. Classification (NCBI taxonomy): domain Bacteria; kingdom Pseudomonadati; phylum Pseudomonadota; class Alphaproteobacteria; order Hyphomicrobiales; family Methylobacteriaceae; genus Microvirga; species Microvirga sp. TS319. The sequence continues at coordinate 57,078 of NZ_JBGGGT010000002.1, forward strand.
GCCAGCGCACCGAGCGCGGGCACGAGAAGATGACGGAACTTCATCGGATCGGAACTCCGGAGAATGGCTGGAAAAATGAAATCAGAGGGCGTCGGCATCGGTCTCGCCCGTCCGGATGCGGACCGCCTTCTCGAGCGACGTGACGAAGATCTTGCCGTCGCCGATCTGGCCCGTGCGTGCGGCCGCCGAGATCGCGTCGATCACCGGATCGACCAGCTCCGACGCCACGGCCACCTCGATCTTGAGCTTCGGCAGGAAGCTCACGGCGTATTCGGCACCGCGATAGATTTCCGTATGGCCCTTCTGCCGGCCGTATCCCTTCACTTCGGTCACCGTCAGCCCGTGCACGCCCAGGGTGGTGAGCGCGTCGCGCACCTCCTCCAGCTTGAACGGCTTGATGACCGCCATCACGATTTTCATGGGTCAGGCCCCCTTTGAGACGCTGGCCCGAGAGTCTCGGGCCGTGGTTTCGGAACGAACCCGCCTCTCAAGGCAGGTCTCGGCAGGGGATAAGCAATAATCATGCCAAGTCCGCGCGGCAGGGCGTGACGGCCCTGCCTCTTTCCTGGGCAGGCCGGAAATGGGCAGAAAAAGTCCTGGCTGATGAATTCTTGAGCAACCGAATTCTTGGGCAACCGAATTCTTGGGCAAGCCGGTTCGCAGGCCATCGGCCCCGGGGGCTTTCCCGATAGGCGCGGGCAGCGCCTCTATCCCTCAAGCCCCGTACTGGCCCGCGACGGTTCCGTGCTTGCCACAAGCCGGAACACGCGGCTTGCAGGGGCGAGGAGATGGGACAGGCGGGTGAGCAGAAGCCCGACTCACCGCCCTCACGTCATCCCCGGCCTTGCGCCGGGGAGTCACGTCTTCATGGCAGGCCCCCAAGACGCGGATGATCGGGTCCGATCCTCGGATCAACTCCGGAGCGGCCATGACGTCGTACGGCCATATCCTGAAGCCGTCAGGCGCTGCGGTCGCGGATGAGCCCTTCCTGAGCGACCGAGGCCACGAGGGTGCCGTCCTGCTTGAAGATCAGGCCGCGGGAGAAGCCGCGCGCGCCCGAGGCGTTGGGAGTGTCCTGCGCGTAGAGCAGCCACTCGTCGGCCCGGAAGGGGCGGTGGAACCACATGGCATGGTCGAGGCTCGCCGCCTGGACGGTGGGATCGAACACGGTCAGGCCATGGGGGATGAGCGACGTGTCCAGCAGCGTCATGTCCGACGCATAGGCGAGAACGCATTGATGGATGGCGGGATCGTCCGGCAGCCGGCCGGTGGTCTTGATCCAGACATGGAAGCGCGGCTCGCCGGGAGCCCTGGAGGTGTAGCGGTTGATCTCCACGGGCCGGATCTCGAGGGGCCGCTCGCGCTCGTAATAGGTGCGCATGGGCTCCGGCATCTGAAGCAGCAGGCGGCCCTTCACCTCCTCCTCGGACGGAAGCTCGTCGGGACCCGGCACCTTAGGCATCTCGGCCTGATGCTCGAACCCGCCCTCGTCGACCTGGAACGAGGCCGACATGGCGAAGATCGCCTGTCCGTGCTGGGTGGCCACCACGCGGCGGGTGGTGAAGCTCTTGCCGTCGCGGATCCGGTCCACCTCGTAGATGATCGGCACCTTGGGATCGCCCGGCAGCATGAAATAGCAATGAAGCGAATGGGGATGGCGAGCGTCCACCGTGCGGGTGGCGGCGACCAGGGATTGTCCGATCACCTGCCCGCCGAAGACCCGCTGCCAGCCGCTCTTCGGGCTCTGGCCGCGAAACAGGTTCACCTCGAGCTGTTCGAGATCGAGAATGGAGAGAAGGTCTGTCACGGCGCCGGACATGAATCGGTCATCCTCTAGAGGAAAGCATCATCCATCGACGAGGGTGGCGAGAACGTCAAGCTTGACGCTGGCCGATGGATCGCTGACACCCAAACTAATAGGGTCAACGCGGCGCACGGCGAGGCGGTGCGCCCACAGACCCCTTCGAGAGGCAGGAGAACACCATGGCAGCAGCAGGCACGGAACGGTCGCGCATTGTCATCGCGGGCGGCGGGTTGGCCGGGCTCTCCCTCGCGCTGGCCCTCAAGCGCGCGCTGGCCGATGGGGTCGACGTGGTCATGTGCGATCCAGCGCTCGCCCGCGATCCGCATGGCGACCGGCGCTCCTTCGCGATCGCCGCGGCGGCGCGCCGGATGTTCGAGGCGCTGGGGCTCTGGGAGGCTGTTTCCGCCAAGGCGCAGCCGATCCTCGATATGGTGATCACGGATTCGAGCCTGCAGGACCCGGTGCGTCCCACCTTCCTGACCTTCGAAGGCGCGGTCGATGGCGAGCCCTTCGCCCATATGGTGACGTCGGGCGACCTGACGGCGGTCCTGCTCGACGCCTGCCGGTCCGGCGGTGTGTCCTTAAGACCCGAAGGCGTGACGGGCTTTACTCTGCGGGGCGGGCACACCGATATCACCCTGGCGGGAGGCGAGACGCTCTCGGCCGCCCTTCTGGTCGCCGCCGATGGCGCGCGCTCGCGGCTGCGGGAGCAGGCGGGTATCGGCTGGATATTCTGGCCCTACAAGCAGTCCGGCATCGTCGCCACGATCTCGCATGAGCGCGACCACGAGGGCAGGGCGGTCGAGCATTTCCTGCCCGCAGGCCCCTTCGCGATACTGCCCCTGGCGGACGAGGTCCAAGCCGACGGATCCGTGCAGCACCGCTCCTCCATCGTCTGGAGCGAGCGCAGCGAGAACGTGCCCGCCCTGCTCGAATCCCATCCGGAGGATCTGCTGGCGGAACTCGAGAAGCGGTTCGGCCTGCAACTCGGAACGATTGCCTTCGAGACGAAGCCGCAGGCCTATCCCCTGGCCTTCGGCGTGGCCCGCTCCTTCGTGGGCGAGCGCCTCGCGCTCTTGGGGGATGCGGCCCATCTCATTCACCCGATCGCCGGCCAGGGACTCAATCTCGGCCTCCACGACGTGGCGGTCCTGGCGGAGATCATCGCCGATTCCATGCGGCTCGGCATGGACCCGGGCAGCGCCGACGTGCTCATGCAGTACGAGCGCGCCCGACGGGCGGACATCACCGCCATGGGCATCGTGACCGACGGCCTGAACCGGCTGTTCTCGAACGACATGCTGCCGGTGCGCCTGGTCCGCGATCTCGGCCTCGGCCTGGTCGACCGCATGCCGGGCCTGAAGCGGTTCTTGATCCGGGAGGCCGCGGGCCTGAGACGCGACGACGCGCCGCGCCTGCTGAAGGGCCAGACGCTCTGAGTGCGGCCGACCTGCCGCGAGCTGTCGAAACATTTCGATAACCATGGTCGCCGGCTGCAGCGGCGCTGTCTTCGGTGCGACGGAAAGATGCGCGCTGGGCCCTTTTCGTTTTAAACGAAATAACGTATCGGATATGACCATCGATCCTTTGCTCGTTGGAAGAGACCCATGGCCGAGAATTACTACTTCGATCCCGACAACCTCCCGACCCGTGAAGCGGACGGCAGCGTGGCCCTGCTTGATGGGACGGCCTTCGTCGGCGTGACGATCAGCAACCGCACCGCAGGCAAGAATGCCATCAATGCGACCGGAATCCAGGACATCACGCTCATTCCGGGTGTGACAATCTTCGGCCAGAACGACGGCATCGCCTTTGCCGCTGAGGGCTCCGCGACCAAACCGAATCGGATTTTTAACGGCGGCGGGTTCATTTCCTCGGTCGTGGGTGCAGCGATCCATTTCTCTGCGGGCGGAGAGGGCATCGTCACCAATCAGGGCACGCTTACCGGCGTCACCGGCATTAAGATGGACGGCAACGGCAAGCTCGATGTGCTGAACACGGGCACGCTTATCGCCTCCGGAAAAGCCATCGTAAGCGGTTCCGCGGGCGACCGGGTCGTCAATGCCGGGCTCATCCGCTCCACGGGGCCGGAGGGGATCGCGGTCGACCTGGGCGACGGCGACGACATCTATGACGGCAGCGGCGGCACGATCATCGGCAGAATCGTGCTCGGCGACGGCAACGACCGGGCCTTTGGCGGCGCCGGCTCCGAGGTCTTCGTCGGCGGCAAGGGCAACGATGTCTATGACGGCGGCGCGGGCAGCGACACGGTCGATTACTCGGCCCCGCCGACCGGCACGACGAGCGGCATCAACGTCGATCTGTCGCAGACGGGCCAGCAGTTCATCGGCGGCGGCTTCGACTCCAACACGCTGGTGAATATCGAGAACGTCGTCGGCGGTGCCAACGGCGATTGGATCAAGGGCAACGTCGCGGACAACCTGCTCCAGGGCGGCGACGGCAACGACACGCTCGAAGGCGGTGCCGGTAACGACACGCTCGAAGGCGGCGAGGGCGAGGATACGGCGAACTATTTCGGGACGGCCGCGGTCAAACTGGACCTCAGGCTCAACGGCGTCTCCCAGAATACCTTTGGGTCCGGCTGGGACACGGTGAAGGACATCGAGAACGTCAACGGCAGCAGCAACTGGGACACCATCGACGGCAGCGACAGCGCGAACAAGCTCTGGGGCTGGAGCGGGAACGATAGTCTCAGCGGTCATGGCGGCGCCGATACGATCGAGGGCGGCGACGGCAACGACACGCTCGACGGCGGCGCGGACAGCGACAGCCTCAATGGCGGCCTCGGTCAGGACAGCCTCGTCGGCGGTGCGGGCATCGACAAGCTGATCGGCGATGCCGGCAACGACACGCTCTGGGGCGGCGATGGCGACGACACCCTGGAGGGCGGAGACGGCAACGACATGGCCGTCTTCTCGGGTACCAGGAACAATTATCTCGTCTCCGTACCGACCGGGACCGAGGAGACGTCCTATACGGTCGAGCATACGATCGAGGGCGCGACCGGCGGCAAGGACAGCCTCAAAGGGATCCGTCTGCTGAAATTCCTCGGAAATCCCGATACGGCGACCGACGACGAGACCTATGCGCTCACCAACTCGGCGGCTCCGACGACGGTCAGCATTTCAGGCAGCGGCATCCGGGAAAACAGCGCCAACGACGCCGCCGTCGGGGTTCTCTCGGCTGTCGATGCCGACGGCGATGCCCTGACCTTCACCCTGCAGGAGAACGACCTCTTCAAGCTGGACGAGGACGGCAAGACCATCCGGGTCAAGGACAAGGATCTCCTCAATTTCGAAACCCTGAGCAACGGGCTCGCGACCGCCACCTACACGATCCACGTGACGGTGAGCGACGGCCTCAAGAACCTCAGCGACGGCGCCATGACGGGCACCGCCACGCGGGACGTGGTGATCACGATCGTCAACGAATACGAGGATGCCGCCGTCATCCGTCAGGGAACCAATGCCGGCGAGCAGGTCGTCGGCGAATACGGCAACGACAGGGTCTATGGCCTGGGCGGCAATGATCAGGTCTTCGGCCACAAGGGCAACGATCTCGTCGATGGCGGAGCTGGCAACGATACCGTCGTCGGTGGTTACGGGACCCGCGATGCCGGATTGATCGCTACCGGCAACGACACCCTCTATGGCGGGGCCGGCAACGATTACCTCGTCGGAGGTGACGGCGCCGACATTCTCTATGGCGGCACGGGCAAGGACGTGCTCGATGGCGGTGTCGGCGACGATGTCCTTTACGGCGGCACCGGCAATGATACCCTGTATGGCGGTGCCGGGAAGGACAGCTTCGTGTTCAACGCGTCTCGGGCGGGGTCGAACATCCAGTACATCGCCGATTTCAAGCCCGCCGACGACACGATCAGGCTGTCGCACGCGATCTTTTCCAAGATCGCCAGAGGCACCCTGTCATCCAAGGCCTTCGTGGTGGGCGACCACGTCAAGGACAAGGACGACAGGATCATCTACTACAAGGCGGCCGGCGCCCTGTTCTACGATCCGGACGGGACCGGCAAGGCAAAGGCGGTTCAAGTCGCGTTCATCGGCAAGAACCTGAGCCTGACCCACAGCGATCTCGTCATCTTCTGAGCAAGGTGGAAACGAAAAGCCCGGCTTGCGGAAGCCGGGCTTTTCGAGAAACGCAGCGGCCGGAGGATCCCTCCGGCCGGTCTCATGAGGATGGCGGGCTTACTTCTGCTTGGCCCGCTCGACGGCTTCCTGGATCAGGCGCCGAGCGTCCGCCACGTCGCCCCAACGGATGATCTTGGCCCATTTGCCGGGCTCGAGGTCCTTATAGTGCTCGAAGAAATGCTCGATCTGCTTGAGGGTGATCTCGGGCAGGTCGGTATAGTTCTCTACCCGGTCATAGCGCTGAGTCAGCTTGCTCGACGGAACGGCGATGATCTTCTCGTCCTGGCCGCCGTCGTCCTCCATCACCAGCACGCCCACGGGACGCACGTTCATGACGGCGCCCGGCGCGATGGCGCGGGTGTTGGCGATGAGAACGTCGCAGGGATCGCCGTCGCCGGACAGGGTATGGGGGATGAAGCCGTAATTCCCAGGATACCGCATGGCGGTATACAGGAAGCGGTCGACGAAGAGGGCACCCGACTCCTTGTCCATCTCGTATTTGATGGGCTCGCCGCCGAGCGGCACTTCGACGACGACGTTCACGTCCTCGGGCGGGTTCTTTCCAATCGGGATCGCGTCAAGGCGCATAGAGCTGTTCTCCGGAACAAGGCTTGAGGCATCGACCTCGGTGAAGAAAGGGCTGTTTCACCGAACAATGCAGCAAAATGAAGCCCTCCGGGGCGGACGCAGCCGGATGGCTCGCCGCGCGCCCTGCAAGGCTTTGGCGCTTCACTAGCTGGACTGGGCTCCCGCAACAAGAACCAAGAATCGGTTTTCAGCGAAAGAGATAGGCGACTTTGGCGAGCGGCGTGCCGCCGATGCGCTCCTCGACATGGGCGATGCTGCGTCCGCCCAGGCCTTCGTAGAAGGCGCGGGCACGCTCGTTCTCGGCCAGGGCCCACACCGCCACCCGCGGCATGTCGCTGTGGCGCAGATCGTTGAGAACGGCCTTGAACAGGCGCCGACCCAGTCCGATCCCCTGATATTCCGGCAGCAGGTAGATCTCGTCGATTTCCCCTTGAGCGGGAAGCGAGCGGTCGCGGCAGCGGCCGTAGGATGCATAGCCGGCGATCCCCTGGCCGATATCCAGCACCACGAGCGGGCGGCCCCGGGTCACGGTGGAGCGCCACCAGCGCTCGCCCCTGCGGGCGAGCATCTTGTCCAGGGTCACCCCGGGAATGATGCCGAGATAGGCCTCGCGCCAGGCGGCGTCGAACACCCTAGACAGGGCGGGAGCATCATCGGGCTTGGCGTGACGGATACTGACGAGAAGGTCGCTCATGGCTTTATGGCAATGTCTTCAGGAGGCAATGACGGGAGTTTCGCCGGTTTATGGTTAACGAGCCGTTAACGGCTCGAAGGACCCCCGCCTGGGCAATACGTCGCTTCTTTAGGCCAAAGGGAAGCCATGCGGGACAGGCAAAACGCCGCAACGTTTGGGCCCGGGTGAATTGGCGCAGGTCAGTTCCCGCGATCGTCCGAGGTGCCGTGCGACGGCCCGACGAGGCGCTCGTTGCCCAGATTTGGGGCGGATGCGCTGGGACGCCCGGAGCCTTCGAGTTTCAGCTTGTCGTTTTGTGAAATGGAAGGATATAACGAAATAAGAGGATATTACAGCATGGCCAGCCCGCAGATCCTGAACCTCAACTCCTTTGCAAGAGTTCCCAATCAGGAAGTCCTTATCGACGAAGACCAGAACGCGCAGGTGCTGCCGGGCGACCACCCTCTCAGTGCTCTTGCTTTCATGAACTTCGGAAACACGGTCGAACTCGGAGTGCGAACCCAGCAAGGCGGAGTCGAGCTGCCCGACGGCCTGATCGTGGGCGGAAGGATCATGGTCGGCGGCGTTCGCATCGGGACGGTCGACGTGGCGAACATCTCATCCCAGCTCAACTTTTCCTTCGACGCCACGGCCACGCCCGAGCATGTGCAGACCCTCGTCCGGGCCCTGACCTGCAAGGACCTGTTCACCGGGATCGGATTCTCTGCAGACCGGGCGCTATACCTCCGCATGGTTGACACAGGCGATCAGTTAGCCTCTGTCGAACTTCCCATCGGCGACGCCGTAAGCGGCACGGACGGCAGCGACACCTTTGCCGTCTCTGGAAATCTGATCGGCTGGGGCGATGTCTTGGATGGCGGCGGCGGCGACGATACGCTCGCGCTGACCGGCGGCGGCCAATTCGCCCTGGATCAGATGGCGCAGCTTGCCAGCATCGAGACGATCCGGGGCAGCACCGCGTCGGATGCGATCGCGATCGGGGCCGGCCAATGGGCCGGCGTGACCCATTTCGACGGCGGCGGCGGCTTCGACCAGCTTCGACTGATGGGAAGCAATTTCGACCTCAGAGGCAAGACGATCACCAGCATTGTCGACATCCAAATCTTCACGGATGGAGCGCAGATCACGCTTCAGGATGCGGGCGATATCAATGACCTGGCGCTCGCCAGCCTGATCAAGGGAGATCGGGCTGCGAACGACGAGCTCACCTTCATCACCGGCGCGTTGACGCCCGAGCAGCGATCGGCCCTCCATCGACAGGGCATCGACAAGGTCACGGCCGGGGGCGTGACGACGATCCACGCGGCACCGGAAATCAGGGCGTTCGGAGAAGCTCGCGTCGCAGCCAGCGTCGGAGATGCGGTGTTCCTCGATCCTGACCAGGATGTAGCGCTGGACTCCGACGAAGGCCTACTGCGCTTTCTGTTCGTGTCCGTTCGGGAAGGAACCGCCCAGGAGGCGATCGGGATCGACACGTCGACGGGAATCACGCTGTCACCTCCATCGGATTCCGGCCAACGCAGCATCAGCGTGGACGGCGTCGAGATCGGCAGGACCAACGCATTCGACTTAGGCGGACCCGTCCTGTCCCTTGTGTTCAACCAAGATGCCACCCCCGAACGTGTCGAACGGGTCGTCAGGGCCCTGACCTACACCAGCAACGACGGAAGCGAAGGCGGAATCCGCACCATCGAACTCTCCCTGGCCGACGCAGGAGGGCGGCTGACCACGACCAGCGTCGAAATCAACTTCAACCGGGCACCGACGGATGTGCGCCTCGATCGGTTCAAGGCCGCCGAACTGGCTGCGACCGACACCAAAGTCGGCGATCTCATGACGGCCGACATCAATCCGAATGATACCTTCACTTACAGACTCCTCGATGATGCCGGAGGTCGCTTCCGGCTCAGCACCGACGGCAAGTCCATCCTGGTCGCGAAGGGTGCGAAGATCGACTACGAGCAGTTTCGCTCCCATACCATTCAGGTCGAGGCCAAGGATGCAGCCGGCCTGACCGTCGTCAAGAACATCGTCATTCAAGTGGGCAATGTCGCGGCCGAAACGACCTCCGGCACGGTCGGCAACGACACCTTCATTGGCGGCAGCGGCAGAGACAGGCTTTCGGGAAGCTCCGGCCATGACAGGATCACGGGCGGATCAGGGAAAGACACGGTCAACGGGGGCACAGGCAACGACACGCTCGACGGCGGCACCGGCAACGACACCCTCACGGGCGGCACGGGCCGGGACATCTTCGTGTTCAAGGACCGGCCGGGCCTCGCGAACGCGGACAGGATCATCGACTACAACAAGACTTCCGACAGCTTCCAGCTCGACAACAAATATATGACAAAGCTGGGCGGCCCGGGTCGGTTGAGCAGCTCCAAGTTCGTGGTCGGCAAGGTGGCCAAGGATCACGACGACCACCTGATCTACGACAAGGGCACGGGCAAGCTCTACTACGATGCCGACGGCTCCGGCGGCCAGGCGCAGGTGCTGATCGCCCAGTTCACCAACAAGATCGCGCTCACCGCCTCCGAGTTCACGATCATCTGAGGGTGGGGCGAGCGGCTGCAGCCGGGAGTTCCACCTTCACCCGCAGACCCCGCGACGCTTCCATATCGTGAAGCAACCGATCCGGCAAAAAAGCCCGGGTGATGAATGCATCACCCGGGCTTTTTGCGTCAGGCCCAGAGCATTGTTCGGCGAAGTGGATCCGGTTCGCCGCCAAAAATGCGGCCGAGCCAAAGAAAAGAGCTGATTCCACGCCAGCGGAATCAGCTCTAAGCCCGCTCTTCCAACGAAGAGCGGGCGCTTTGTCGTCGTCTTACGCCGCGAGCTGGCGCAGGACGTATTGGAGGATGCCGCCGTTGCGGAAGTATTCCACTTCCTCGAGCGTATCGATGCGGCAGAGCACCGGAACGCGCTTCACCGAACCGTCCGGGGAGGTGACTTCCATCTCCATGCGCTGACGCGGCTTCAGGTCGCCGGACAGGCCCTTGATGGTGATCGTCTCGTCGCCCTTCAGGCCCAACGACGCCCAGGAATCCTCGCCCTGGAACACGAAGGGAGCAACGCCCATGCCGACCAGGTTCGAGCGGTGAATGCGCTCGAAGCTCTCGGCGACGACGGCCCGGATGCCGAGCAGGTTCGTGCCCTTGGCCGCCCAGTCGCGGGACGAGCCGGTGCCGTATTCCTTGCCGGCCAGGACGATCAGCGGAACGCCCTCCGCCTTGTAGCGCATGGCGGCGTCGTAAATGTACATCCGCTCGCCGCTGGGCTGGTGGATGGTGTAGCCGCCTTCGACCACGTGCCCGCTCTCGTCCTTCACCATCTGGTTCTTGATGCGGATATTGGCGAAGGTGCCACGCATCATGACCTCGTGGTTGCCGCGACGGGTGCCGTACTGGTTGAAGTCGGCAACGCGCACCTGGTGCGACTGCAGGTACTCGCCGGCCGGCGAAGCGGCCCGGATATTGCCTGCGGGCGAGATGTGGTCGGTGGTGATCGAGTCCTGGAAGAGACCGAGGATGCGGGCGTTCACGATGTCCGTGACCGGCTGCGGCTCCTTGGTCATGCCCTCGAAATAGGGCGGGTTCTGCACATAGGTCGAACCGGTCGGCCACTCGTAGGTGAGACCCGGCTCGAAGGTGACCTTCTTCCAGTTCTCGTCGCCCGCGAACACGTCGGAATAGCGGGACTTGAACAGCTCGCTGGTGATCGTGCGGTCGATGAACTCCTGCACCTCCGCGGAGGAGGGCCAGATGTCCTTCAGATAAACCGGCTGACCGTCCGAGCCGGTGCCGAGCGGGTCCTTCGTCAGGTCCACGAGCATGGAGCCGGCAAGTGCGTAGGCCACCACGAGCGGAGGCGAAGCGAGGTAGTTCGCGCGCACGTCGGGGTTCACGCGGCCTTCGAAGTTGCGGTTGCCGGAGAGCACCGACACGGCCACGAGGTCGTTGTCGTTGATCGCCTTCGACACGTTCTCGGGCAGCGGGCCCGAATTGCCGATGCAGGTGGTGCAGCCGAAGCCGACGAGGTTGAAGCCCAGGGCGTCCAGGCTCTCCTGGAGACCGGCCTTCCTGAAGTATTCCTCGACGATCTGCGATCCGGGCGCGAGCGAGGTCTTCACCCACGGCTTGGACTTGAGGCCCTTCTTCACCGCGTTGCGGGCGAGGAGCCCCGCGCCGATCATCACGCTCGGGTTCGAGGTGTTGGTGCAGGAGGTGATCGCCGCGATCACCACGTCGCCGTGGCCGAGATCGAAATTGGCGTTCTCCACGCTCACGCGCTTGCCGATCTCCTGCGCCTTGCGGAACTCCTTCTCCATGGCGTCCGCGAACGAGACCTTGGAGGTGTCGAGGGTCACGCGGTCCTGCGGACGCTTGGGGCCGGCGAGCGAGGGAACCACGTCGCCGAGGTCGAGCTCGAGGGTGTCGGTGAAGACCGGGTCCGGCGTCTCGGCCGTGCGCCACATGCCCTGAGCCTTGGCATAGGCCTCGACGAGGGCCACGCGCTCATCCGTGCGGCTGGTGGTCTTGAGGTAATCGACGGTCTTCTCGTCGACCGGGAAGAAGCCGCAGGTCGCGCCGTATTCCGGAGCCATGTTGCCGATCGTCGCGCGGTCGGCCACGGACATGTCGGTGAGGCCGGGGCCGTAGAATTCGACGAACTTGCCGACCACGCCCTTCTTGCGCAGCATCTGGGTGACGGTGAGCACCAGGTCGGTGGCGGTCACGCCTTCCTTCAGCTTGCCGGTGAGCTTGAAGCCGATGACTTCGGGGATCAGCATGGAGATCGGCTGGCCGAGCATGGCGGCCTCGGCCTCGATGCCGCCCACGCCCCAGCCGAGAACGGCGAGGCCGTTGACCATGGTGGTGTGCGAATCGGTGCCGACGAGGGTGTCCGGATAGGCCACTTCCTGACCCGAAGCCACATCCTTGCGGGTCCAGACAGTCTGGGAGAGGAATTCCAGGTTCACCTGGTGGCAGATGCCGGTGCCGGGAGGAACGACCGAGAAGTTCTCGAACGCGGTCTGGCCCCATTTCAGGAAGCGGTAGCGCTCGCCGTTGCGCTGGTATTCCAGCTCCACGTTGCGGTCGAAGGCCTTCGGCGTGCCGAACTCGTCCACGATCACCGAGTGGTCGATCACGAGGTCGACGGGGACGAGCGGGTTGATCTTGCGCGGATCGCCGCCGAGGTTCCTCATGGCGTCGCGCATGGCGGCGAGGTCCACCACGGCGGGAACGCCGGTGAAGTCCTGCATCAGCACGCGGGCGGGGCGATAGGCGATTTCCTTCTCGTCCTTGCCCTTGTTGTCGAGCCAGGCGGCCACGGCCTCGATATCGGCCTTGGTGACCGTGCGGCCATCCTCGTAGCGGAGCAGGTTCTCGAGCAGCACCTTCATGGAGAAGGGCAGCTTCGAGGCGCCCTTGAGACCGTTCTTTTCGGCCTCGGCGAGGGAGTAGTAGGTATAGGTCTTGTCGCCGACATGGAGTGTCTGGCGGGCGTTGAAGCTGTTGGTGAGCGTCACGGCGAATCCTCGCGTGCATTTGGGTTACGAACAGTTTGTTCGGCCGAAAGCGCGATATGCGCGCGCCGCTCCGGGGGCGCCCGGACAGGGGAAAAGCGCGCGAGGCGGATTGGACGCCTTGGCGCGCGGCGCAGCCGAGGGTGCTATAGATCATTTCCAACCATCCCGCTACACGGTTTAGAACCATTCTGGGGTGCAATGAGGGCAGGGGCCGAGTTTGGGGCAGGGTTTGCGTCTGAGCGTTAACGATTTGGCATGCGAGCGGGGCGGCCGCCGGATCTTCGACGGCGTGTCCTTCACGCTGAAATCCGGCGAGGCCCTGGTGATCACGGGCCGCAACGGGGCCGGGAAATCGACCCTGCTGGAACTCCTGGCCGGACGGCTGACGCCTGCGGGCGGAACGGTCCTGTGGGAGGGCGCCGGCGAGCGCAGCCTGCCCGAAAGCCTTCATTACGTCGGCCACCGGGACGCGCTCAAAAGCGCCCTGACCGCCCGGGAGAACCTGGATTTCGCCCGCGACTTCCTCGGGCATCCGGCTCTATCCGCCGTCGAGGCGCTGGAGGCGGTGGGGCTCGCCCATGCGGCCCGGCTGCCGGTGGGTTATCTCTCGGCGGGGCAGCGCCATCGGGTGGCGCTCGCGCGCCTGCTCGTGGCGCATCGTCCGCTCTGGCTTCTCGACGAGCCGACCTCCGCCCTCGACACCGCCTCGCAGGACACCCTCCGCCGGCTGCTGGAGAGCCACCGCGCGACCGGCGGCATGATCGCCGCCACGACGCATGCGCCCCTGTTCCTGTCGGGCCCGAAGGAGATCCGGATCGAGCGTCCGTCCCGCCTCACAGGGAGGGACGCGTGATGTTCCGGTCCTTCCGCGCCCTCCTGGTCCGTGACCTGAAGCTCGCCGCCCGCGTGGGCGGCTCGGGCGTCATGGGCCTCATCTTCTTCCTGATGATCGTGACGCTGATTCCCTTCGCGCTCGGCCCCGATCTGAACCTGTTGTCGCGAATCGGTCCGGCGATCCTCTGGATCGCGGCCCTGCTCGCGACCCTCATCGGCCTCGACCGGCTGTTCCAGGCGGACCAGGAGGACGGCTCCCTCGAGCTTCTCCGGCTCTCGCCCGCGCCTCTCGAGGTCGTCGTGCTCGCCAAGGTGGTCGCCTATTGGCTCACCACGGGCCTGCCGCTCGCCGTCGCGGCACCGCTCTTCGGTCTGCTCGTCGCGCTCTCGCCCGAGGGCATGCTCGCCATGGTGGCGACCCTTCTGGTCGGCACGCCTGCGCTCACTTTCATCGGCGCGGTGGGGGCGGCTCTCACCGCTTCGCTCCGGCGCGGCGGCCTGATCCTGGCGATCCTGGTTCTGCCCTTCATGATCCCGACCCTGATCTTCGGGGTCTCGGCCGCGAATGCGGCGCTGGGCGGCACGATTCCCTTCGCGACACCCTTCCTCGTCCTGACCGCGCTCTCCCTCATCGCGGCCGTCGTCGGCACGGTGGGCGCGGCGGCGGCGCTCAGGTCGGGGGAATAATCCACCCTGTTTTATCCAGGGGCCGTGCAGGCGGGATGACATGAGGGGCCGGATGACAGAGCGTTAGCGGAGGGGCGAGGGGCCTCACGGTCCCAGGCTGACCCCGAAGGCCTGCTCGATGGCGGGCTTGCCGTCGCGCTCGACGCGATAGATCGCACGGTAGAGGCCGGGCCGGAAGCCGCCCGCAGGCTGCTTGACCCCGGCGAACATCATCCATTGTGCCTTGTCGCGGTCGAGAGGTGGGGCCGTGTTCCGGGCAAGCGGCTTCCCGTCGGTGTCGAACAGGGTGAGGCTCTGCACGTCGCCACCTTTGAGTCCGATGGCGCGCACATAGGCCACGAGGGCCGGGGAGGTGGTGGCCGGCGGGCTCTGCTCCGCCGCACCCGATTCGATGGATTCCATCGTGACGGGGCCCGGGGCGAAGCCCTCGTTCAGCACGCCGCCCGGCTCGTAGCCGAGATTGCGCAGCGCGGACGGCTCCCAGAGCGAGGCCGTCTGTTTCGTGCCGCAGGCCTCGGCCGCCGGGCCGGACGTGAACGGATCGACGACGTGCCCGTCCTTGCGGACGGTGAAATGCAGATGCGGGAATTCCGTCATGCCCGACAGGCCGATCCGTCCGATCGGATCGCCCGCCCGCACCGCATCGCCCGGCTTCACGGACAGGCTGCCCTTGGCCATGTGGCAGTATTGCGTCTGCCAGCCGTTGCCGTGGTCGACCACCGCGCCGTTGCCGCATTCGGCATTGGCCACGCTGTCGCGGCCCTGGCCCGCGACGGAGACGTCCTCCATCCCGTCCCGGATGCGCAGAACCCTGCCGTCGGCCGAGGCCACTACGGCGACGCCCGCCTTCTGGGCCGCCAGGGTCGGAAGGCGGATGTCAGTTCCGTCATGCCCGTCATAGGTGACGGTCCCGCACCGATAGTCGCGGGCCGCCGGGCTCGAATCGTGGTCCACGTAATGCTGGATGATGCAGGTGCGCCCGATCTCGCAGGCGACGGGCAGACGCAGCGAGATCCCCTGCGCGGAGGCGGCGCCGGACAGGCCCAGGGCAATCAGGAGGACAGGAAGACGCATGGCTTGCTCCGCAACAAAGATACGCCTAACCATAGGGCGGATCCCGTGGCGATTGAAAGGCACGGGCACCGAAGAGCGAAAGGGCGGATACGCCGATGCGTCTTAAAGCCATACGGGCAACACCGGATTGCCGGGGCAGGGGCTTGCCGCTACACACCGGCCACTCTGGCGAAATCGTTATCGGGCCGAAAAGCTGCTCCTCGTTGCAGGCGTCGGCGAAGGCCGCTACATCGTGCGTATGATCCGTGAGCTTGCCAATCCGTCCCGCTTCATGAGCTTCAGCGGCAGCCTGCTGCCCTGGGTGACGGGCCTGGCCGTGCTGTCGCTCGCCCTCGGCCTCTACATGGTCTGGTTCGTGGCGCCCGCCGACTACCAGCAGGGCGAGACCGTGAAGATCATGTACATTCATGTGCCGGCGGCCTGGCTGTCCCTGTTCTTCTACATGATCATGGCGTCGTCCGCGATCGGCACCCTGGTCTGGCGCCATCCCCTGGCGGACATGTCGCAGAAGGCGGCGGCGCCCATCGGCGCGGCCTTCACGCTGATCTGCCTCGTCACCGGTTCGCTCTGGGGCAAGCCCATGTGGGGCACCTACTGGCAATGGGACGCGCGACTCACCTCGATGCTGGTGATGCTGCTCATCTATCTCGGCATTCTGGCTCTCTGGCGCGCCATCGAGGAGCCGAACCGCGCCGCCCGCGCCGTGTCGATTCTCACGCTCGTGGGCGCTGTCAACGTGCCGATCGTGAAATTCTCCGTCGATTGGTGGAACACGCTCCACCAGCCCGCATCCGTGTTCCGCCTCGGCGGGCCGACGATTCATCCTTCCATGCTCGTGCCCCTGCTCGTGATGGCGGTCGGCTTCACGTTCATGGGGGTGGCGCTCCATCTTTCGGGCATCCGCACGGAAATCCTGCGCCGCCGGGTGCGCACGCTCCATCTTCTCGAGGCAGAGCGCCTCGACGCACAGGCCGCCTGATGACCCATACGTTCTTCATCGTCTTGTCTTATGCGGTCACGGCCCTGGTGGTCGCGGGCCTCGTTCTTCGCGCCGTGATCGATCATCGCGCGCAGGTCCGTACCCTGGCAGAGTTCGAAGCCCGCGGCATCGGCCGGAGGTCGCGCCGTGGCTGAGGCAACCGCGCCGCGCTCGCGGCTGATCTTCATCCTGCCGGTTCTCGTCTTCGTCGTGCTGGCGATGCTGTTCTTCCTGCAGCTCACCTCGGGTCGCAATCCGTCGGACCTGCCCTCCGCGCTCATCAACAAGCCGGCGCCCACCTTCAATCTCGCGCCGCTGGAGGGCCTCCTGGCCGAGGGCAAGCCCGTGCCGGGCTTCTCCAACGAGGACCTGAAGGGCCGCGTCACCATCGTGAATGTCTTCGCCTCCTGGTGCGCCCCCTGCCGCCAGGAGCACCCGCTCCTCGTGGACCTGGCGAAGGATCCGTCCGTGCGGCTAGTGGGCATCAACCAGAAGGACAACCCCGACAATGCCCGCCGCTTCCTCGGCGCGCTCGGCAACCCGTACACCGCCGTCGGAGTCGATCCGAACGGCCGCGCCTCCATCGACTGGGGCGTCTACGGCGTGCCGGAAACCTTCATCGTGGGCCCCGACGGCATGATCCGCTACAAGCATATCGGGCCGCTGACGCCCGGGAATCTGGCGGCCTTCAAAGAGAAGCTCCGCCAAATCCCGCGCGCTTGAGGCGGTTGATCGCCACGTCCAGCGCCGAGAGGAAGGCCGACCTGTCCTTTTGCGAGAACGGCTTCGGTCCGCCGGTCACGTCCCCCATGGCGCGCAGATCTTCCATCAGGTTGCGGGTGGCGAGCGCCATGCCGATCGAGGCTTCCGTGAACGGCTTGCCGGTCGGGCCGATCACATCGGCACCGGCCGTCACGCAGCGATGGGCCAACGGGATGTCGGCGGTGATCACGACGGCGCCGCGGCGCGCCCGTTCCGCGATCCAGTCGTCCGCCGCGTCGAAACCGGCGCCCACCACCACGCGTTCGACCAGGGGGCTCTGCGGCACGAGGAGGAAGCTGTTCGACACCACGAAGACCTTGACTTGGTGGCGTTCCGCGACTTTGTAGACCTCGCTCTTCACCGGGCAGGCATCGGCATCCACATAGATCGCAATAGCTTGAGAGGTCTCGGTCATGAGCCATTTATTCCTTCGGCATGGTCTGTCCTGAAGCGCGAGCCGATCCGCTCTTCCGGCGCCTGTTCGTGATAAACCCGAGATCGGACGAAGAGAACCCGTGGATCAATTGTCGCGCTTCCGCTCCGCCTGGATCGCGCTCCTCAGCCGCCGCAGATCGCGGGAGCTGAGCGGGACGACCCATCGGCTGATCCGCGAGGCCGATGCCGGAGCCCTCCAGAGGGCCGGACTGGTGCGCATGGTGGTGGCGGGATTGCTGCTCCTGACCGTCATCGCCGTGACCGGCGGAATCGAGCTCACCAATCCCGTGGCCGTGAGGCAGATCTGGATCGCCGAGCTCACCCTGACCCTGTTCGGGGCGCTCGGATGGTGCGGGGCCTGGCTCGCGTCCAAGCGGATCGCCGTGGACAGGCTGCCCATGATCACGGCCGTGCTCGACGCCCTCTTAATCCTCGGCAATCTCGCCTACACCCATTGGGGCTTAGGTATTCCCGGCAACCTCTTCGCGGCCTTTCCGGCCGCCTGGGTGGTGCCCATCACCATTGCGGCGGCGGCCATCCATTATCAGCCGCGCCTTCAGGCCTTCGTGGCCCTGATCTATGTCGTCGGCCTGTCGCTCCTCGCCTATGGCGGCGGCTCCCTCACCCCTGCGCAGCGGCAGCAGGACCTGTCGGAAATCTCCGGATTGTTCTCCGAGCAGGCCAATATGGTGCGCATCGCCATGGTGCTTTCGCTCGCGATGATCCTGATCCTCGTGGCGCGGCAGAGCCGGGTGCTTCTGGAGCGGGCCGTGCGGGAGACGACGCTTCGCCTCAACCTCACGCGCTACCTGCCGCGCGAGCTGGCGCCCGTCCTCACGGAGGAATCCTTCGCGTCCCTGAGACAGGGGCGGCGCACCCGGATCACCGTGCTGTTCGTCGACATGCGCGCCTCGACCTCTTTCGGCGAGACCATGGATCCGGCGCAGCTCGCCGTGTTCATCACGTCGTTTCGCCGCCGCGTGCTGCGGGCGGCGAGCCGCCACGGCGGCGTGATCGACAAGTTCACCGGCGACGGCGCGCTGATCCTGTTCGGCGTGCCAGGCGCGCAGGACGGCGATGCGGGCCGGGCGCTCGCCTGCGGGCGCACGATGCTGGAGCTGATTCAACGCTGGAACGCGAAGCGGCGCTTCGATCCGCCCGTGCGCGTGGGAATCGGCATCCACTCGGGCGAAGTCTTCTGCGGCGTCGTGGGCGACGAAAGCCGCCTGGAATTCACCGTCGTGGGCGAAACCGTCAACATCGCATCCCGCATCGAGCAGGCCACCAAGAACGCCGGCTGCGACATGCTGGCCTCACGGGAGGCGGTGCAGGAGGCCGGTGAGGACGGCCTATGGACCGAAATCGCGCACGAGCCCTTGCCCGGCGTCACGCGCACCATGGTGCTGATGCGGCCGGCCCAATGACCGCGCCCTATCGTTCATTGGATTCCTTCCGTCATGGCCGCACCGACAGCATCGGACCTAAAAGTGGAGTCCACTTTTGGGATCCATTCGATGCTCTAGGCCTCTTCCGCCTTCTTCACCTCGTAGCGCAGCAGCAGCGGCGTCTGCGCGAGGGCGAAGGCGATGGTCAGCGGCATGATGCCGAAGACCTTGAAGCTCACCCAGAAATCCGTGGTCTGCGTACGCCAGACGATCTCGTTGAGAGCGGCGAGCGCGAAGAAGAAGAGAGCCCAGCGGAGAGTGAGCTTGCGCCAGCCCTCTTCCGTCAGCTCGAACATGCTGTCGAGGACGATCTCGAGCAGCGGCTTGCGGAAATAGAGACCGCCCAGAAGGATCAGGCCGAACATCGTGTTCACGATGGTGGGCTTGAGCTTGATGAAGGTCTCGTCGTGCAGGAAGAGCGTGAGCCCACCGAACACCACGACGACCACGCCCGACACTAGCGGCATGATCGGAAGCTTGCGCAGGAGCGCATAGGAGGTGGCCAGCGCCGCCACGGTCGCGGCGATGAAGAGAGCGGTCGCCACGAAGATGCGCTGGCTCTCCGCGACGCCGAATTTGTCCGCATAGGCGTTCGCGATGAAGAACAGGGCGAGCGGCCCCATTTCGAGGGCGAGCTTGAGAACGGGCGGGAGGCGCTTTTCGTCGGTCATGGTGTTGCTTCTATCCCGGCGATGGCTTTTGCGAAATCCCCTGCGGTGAAAGGCTCCAGGTCCTCCACGCCCTCTCCGACGCCGATGAAGTGAACCGGCAGGCCGAACTTGGCGGCAAGCGCCACCAGAATGCCGCCGCGCGCGGTCCCGTCGAGCTTGGTCATCACGAGGCCGGTCACGCCCGCCGCCTTCTGGAACAGCTCGACCTGGCTCACCGCGTTCTGACCCACGGTGGCGTCGAGCACGAGCAGGGTGGCATGAGGCGCGCTCTCGTCGAATTTGCGGATCACCCGCACGATCTTTTCCAGCTCGGCCATGAGTCCGGCCTTGTTCTGCAGGCGGCCCGCCGTGTCGATGAGCAGCACGTCCGTGCCGTTGGCCTGCGCTTCCTGGAGCGCATCGAAGGCCAGGCCCGCCGCGTCGGAGCCCTGCTCGCGGGCGAGAACCGGCGCGCCGACCCGCTCGCCCCAGACCTTGAGCTGCTCGATGGCGGCGGCCCGGAAGGTGTCGCCCGCCGCCAGCATCACCTTGAGGCCCTGGCGCCGGAACTTCTGCGAGAGCTTGCCGATGGTGGTGGTCTTGCCGGCGCCGTTCACGCCGATCATGAGGATCACGAAGGGCTTTTTGGCGCGATCGATCTCGAGAGGGCGCGCCACGGGCTGCAGCGTCTTCTCCACTTCACTCGCGAGAATGGCTTTCACCTCTTGCGGCGAGATCTCCTTGTTGTAGCGGCCCGCCGAGATCGCCTCGGTGATCCGCATGGCGGTCGGCACGCCGAGATCGGCCTGGACGAGCGCGTCCTCGAGATCCTGCAGGGTCGCATCGTCGAGCTTGCGCTTGGTGAAGAGGCCCGTGACGCTGTCCGACAGGGACGTGGACGTGCGCCGCATGCCCTCCGTGAGGCGCTGCCACCAGCCCCGCTTCTCCGCCGGGGCAGGCCCGGCTTCGGGCAGAGGAGGTGGAACCACCTCGGCGGGCGCAGGCTCGGGGGAGGGCAGATCCGCGGCCGCGATATCGAGGCGCAGCTCGGGACCGGCTTCGGTGAGGATGTGCGGGATCGGCTCCTGCGGGCTGCCGCCTTCGGGCTCGCGTGTCTCGACGGGCTGCAGATCGGCCCCGGCAAGCCCGGGAGCTGTCTTGTTCTCCTCAGGCGTGTCCGGCGAGGCCGTGGTGACGCCCGGCGGAGCCGCCGTCAGATCGTCCGCCGCCGTCGCCGGCGGGGAGGGCATGGTCTCCGGCTCGCCGCCGACATGGGGAATCCGGGGAACCTCGGGTGTCTGGGGTGCCTGCGGCGTGGGTTCCGGCTGCGGTTCGGCCTTGCGCCCGAAGAGACGGGACAGGAATCCGGGCTTGGTCTCGGCCATGGGTCTTTGCTGCCTCGTGAATGCTTGTGCTTGATTTAGTGCCTGTGCCTCGATAGCCGAGGCGTCATGAATGCGGAAGAGATAGTGAGCCGTTTGCTGTATCGCGATGCCCTGATGCTCGTGATCGACAAACCCGCCGGTTTGCCGGTGCATCCCGGCCCCAAGGGCGGGGAAACTTTGTTTCATCATCTCGATGCCCTGCGCTTCGGCCTGCCCCGCCGTCCGGAAGCGGCGCATCGCCTCGACAAGGACACCTCCGGCTGCCTGATCCTGGGGCGGCACCCGAAAGCCATCGCCCGTCTTAACGAGCTGTTTCGCAAGAACGAAGTCGACAAGGTCTATTGGGCCGTGGTCGAGGGCGGGCCCGAGGCGGATGAAGGAGAGATCGATCTACCCCTGGCGCCGAAATCACCCGATCGCGGCTGGTGGATGAAGGTGGATCCCAAGGGCCAGCCTTCGCTGACGAAATGGCGGGTGCTTGGCCGCACAGAAGGCCTCTCCCTGCTCGAACTGCGCCCCGTCACGGGCCGCACCCATCAGCTGCGCGTCCATTGCGCCGCCATGAACTTCCCGATCCTGGGCGACCCGATCTACGGCACGGCCCCGCGCTTTCACGGCCCGGGCCTGCATCTCCATGCCCGCAGCGTCACGGTGCCGCTCTATCCCAGGAAGCCGCCGATCGCCGTGGAGGCGCCGGTGCCGGAGCACATGTGGGAGCGGGTGAGAATGTGCGGTGTGATCGCGGACGGCGAAGCCCATCCGGGATTGCACGACTGATATGCCCTTCGTCATGGCCGGGCTTGTCCCGGCCATCCACGCCTTCCTCCCATGGCTGTTTGCAAGACGTGGATCCCCAGCACAGGGCCGGGGATGACGGGTGTTTCACGCCGCCAGCAATTCCTTGCCGTCATGGCCCGCGATGGTGACCGGCACGATTGCGCCCGGCGTCACGTCGCCGGCAAAGCGCACGAGCGTAAAACCTTCCGTGCGGCCGAGCCGGCCGGTCTCGACCAGCACGTTGCGTTTGGCGCCGACTTCTTCACCGAGATGCTTCACCAAGGCGGCCTCGCCCTTCTCGCGCAGGCGGCGGGCGCGGTCCTTCACGAGGTCGCGGGCGACCTGCGGCATGCGCGCGGCGGGGGTGCCGGGGCGCGGAGAGAAGGGGAAGACGTGGAGGTGCGTCAGGCCGCATTCCTCGACGATATCGAGGGAGCGGGAGAACATCTCTTCCGTCTCGGTCGGGAAGCCCGCGATGATGTCCGCGCCGAACACCATGTCGGGGCGAAGCCGCTTCACCTGCTCGCAGAACGCGATGGCGTCGTGTCTGAGATGCCGGCGCTTCATGCGCTTGAGGATCATGTCGTCGCCCGCCTGGAGCGAGAGATGCAGATGGGGCATCAGGCGGCTCTCGTTGGCGATGGCGTCGAGCAGGTCGTCGTCCGCCTCCACCGAATCGATGGAAGAGATGCGCAGGCGTTCCAGTTCCGGCACGTGGCGCAGGAGGCTCTTGACCATGGTGCCGAGCTTCGGCTCGCCGGGCAGGTCCTTGCCGTAGCTCGTGATGTCGACGCCCGTGAGCACCACCTCGCGCGAGCCGTGCTCCACCAATGTGCGCACCTGATCCACCACCGCGCCCATGGGCACGGAGCGGGAATTGCCGCGGCCGTAGGGGATGATGCAGAAGGTGCAGCGGTGGTCGCAGCCGTTCTGCACCTGCACGAAGGCGCGGGTGCGCCCGCGCATGCCGTCGATGAGATGCACGGCGGTTTCCTTCACGGCCATGATGTCGTCGACGAGAACCTTTTCGGATGCGCCCACGCCGAAATCGCGCATGGCGCTCCAGGTTTCGGCCTGCATCTTCTCGTGGTTGCCGAGAACCTGGGCCACCTCCGGCATGGACGCGAAGGTTTCCGGCTCGACCTGGGCGGCGCAGCCCGTCACGATGATGCGCGCATCGGGCTTCTCGCGGGCGATCCGGCGGATCGACTGGCGCGCCTGGCGCGTCGCCTCGGAGGTGACCGCGCAGGTGTTGACGATGACGACCTCGCCCAGCTCGGCCGCTTGGGCGTGGCGCTGCATCGCCTCCGACTCGTAGGTGTTGAGCCGGCAGCCGAAGGTGACGACCTCGACACCCATCACGCCGCCCCCGCGAAGACGACCGGGGACAGGAAGCCCTCGTGCTCCAGCTCCGTCGCGCCGGTCATGAGCACATGGCCGTCGCTCTCGCGCCATGCGATGACGAGATCCCCGCCGGGAAGCGAGATCGTGGCCCGGCGACCGGTCAGGCCCTTGCGGGCGCCCGCAACCAGCGTGGCGCAGGAGGCGGAGCCGCAGGCGCGGGTTTCGCCCACGCCGCGTTCCCAGACGCGCAGGATCACGCGATCGGGGCCGACCACCTGAGCGAAGGAAATATTGGCGCGCTCGGGGAAAGCCGGATCGTGCTCCAGCACCGGGCCAATGGCGGCAAGATCATAGGCCGCGGCATCCCCGACCCAGAAGACAGCGTGCGGATTGCCCATGCCGACGGCGGAGGCGGTCCTGAGTTCGGGATGTTCGGGCAGATGCGTGTCCACCGCGACGGCGCGGGTGTCGGGATAGGGATCGCGCAGGGGAATTTCGTTCCAGTCGAGGCGCGGCGGACCCATGTCGACGGTGAAGACCGTCTCGGAAACCTGTGTGACCGGCAGAAGGCCCGCCTTGGTTTCGAGCACCAGCCCCCCGTCCGCCGGGCGGCTCATCACCGGATCGGTCACCATCGCCCAGGCCACGCAGCGGGTGCCGTTGCCGCAGGCGCCGGATTCCGAGCCGTCCGTGTTGTAGATGCGCAGATAAGCGTCCGTTCCGGGGGAAACCGGATCGTGGAGCACCATGAGCTGGTCGAAGCGAGAGCGGGGATCGACCGCGATCGCGCGGGCTTCCGCCGCCCCGACCACATGGGCCGAGCCGCGCAGATCGAGCACGGTGATCTCGTTGCCGAGACCGTTCATCTTCAGGAAGCGGTGGTTTGCGAGGGGGCTCATCGGGGGCTCGTTCATCGGGGGCTTATGGAGGCGCTCATAGGCCCGTGTATGGCAAAAAACGTCGAGAACCGCGAGAGGGGATGTCGGGCTGCTACCATCCGTCCTCCACAGAGGCCTCCGGACGCCCTCGCGACCGGACCAAAACCCTCCTATGCTCCGGCCCGTGATCTCTTCGTGATTCGAGGCTTAAGGCACTCTCCCATGCGGCTGCACTCTTCCTCCATCGTTCTCGTGCTTGCCCTCTGCTCGGGCGTGGCTCTGGCGCAGACGCCGCCCGCGAGCCCGCCTCCGGCCGATCCGGCGCCCGCTCAAGCGGCTCCTGCCCAGATGGCTCCTGCCGCTCCCGCGAAGCCGGAGGCCGCGCCCGCGAGCCCGACCCCCGAGGCGGCCCCGGCCGCCCCTGCTCCGGAAACGCCGGCCCAGAACCAGCCGCCCGCGACGGCACAACCCGCGCCCGCGAGCCCGGCTCCGGCGAACCCGGCCACGCCGGCACCGGCTCAGCCGTCGGCGAGCACGACGCTCTTTCCCAATCCCAGCGATGCCAGCGGCGTGGAGGAGGGCGTGCTCACGGCGAAGCCCGCCGTCGTGTTGTCCGGCACCAGCACCTGGGACGAGGCCTTCGCCAATCTCAAGAACGCCGTCGCCAAGCTCGACGGCGAACTGAAGAAGGCCGGGATCGCCCCGGCGGGCCGCCCCATCGCGATCTTCATCGATACCGACGACAACGGCTTCAAATACGAGGCCATGATCCCGGTCGCGCAGGTGCCGGAGGGCAAGACCGAGCTGACCCCCGAGATCAAGTTCGGCAAGACTCCGGAGGGCAAGGCTCTCCGCTTCGTGCACAAGGACGCCTATGACGAGATCGATGGCACCTACGAGACGATCACGGCCTATCTCGACATCAAGGAAATCGTCGCCAAGGACGCCTTCATCGAGGAATACGTGAGTCAATTCACGGATGCGCAGGACACCGATTTCGAGGTGAACATCTACGTTCAGCCCAAATGATCAGGCTGGCGGCGATCCAGCTTCCCAGGCCTCGCCGGGCCTGAGAGGCTTGAACCGCCCATCCGGAATTCCCGCCGCCCGCAGCGCCGCCGCCAAATCGGCAGGCGGCTCCTCGAAGCCCTCGTTGGTGAGTCGGAAGGTGCCCCAATGGTGGCCGAGCGCCTGGTCCGGCTCGACGATTCGGAACGCCTTCACGGCGTCCTCGGGATTCATGTGCTGCGGCTCCATGAACCAGCGCGGCTCGTAGGCCCCGATGGGGAAATGGGCGAGGCGGATCTTGCCGAAGCGCTCGCGGACGGCGTGGAAGATCCGGCCGTCTCCGAAGCCCGTATCGCCGATATGATAGATCGTGCCCTCGGGCGTCGTGAGCAGATAGGCGCACCAGAGCGCCATGCGACGGTCGTTGATGCCGCGCGCGGACCAGTGATAGGCGGGTTCCAGATGCACGGTGACGCCGTGGCCGAGATCCACCGAGCCGCCCCAATCCCGGGTCTCGACGGCAATCTCCGGGTGCTCCGCCCGGATCACCGCATCGTTGCCGAGCGGAGCGACGAAGCGGGGCCGGTGGACCTGCCAGAGGCGCCCGAGAGTGTCGGTGTCGAGATGGTCGTAATGGTTGTGCGTGATCAGCACCGCATGGATCGGCGGCAGGTCCTCGAACGCGATGCCGGGCGGATTGACCCGCTTCGGCCCAGAGAAGGAGACCGGGCTCGCCCGCTCCGAGAAGACCGGATCGATGAGGATGTTGAGCCCCGCCACCTGGACCAGAAAGGAGGCATGCCCGATGAGGGCCGTCCGCAGGCCCCTGACCGCGGCGGGAGGGCGGTCCCGAAAGGGGCTCGGAAAGGTCTCCGGCCACGGTTTCCTGCCGCCGCCGAGCTGCCAGCGCAGCAATTCGACGAAGCCCTTGTCCTGCGGCTGGCCGGGCGAGAAGAACCGCACCCCGTCGAAGTGGTCCGTCACGGGGCCCTGGTAGTAGCGGTTCGTGGCCCGGGCGACTTTCATCCAGCCGAAGAGGCCCGTGGCGGCAAGGGCGGGGATGCCCAGGCCTTTCAATATGGTGCGGCGGTTCATGGTCATCTTTGGTGCAGGCGGAGTTTCTAAGCTTGGGGATCGGCATTTCCTGTCGCAAGACCTGACGATGACGGGACTTTTCTGGTCTTTTCTTGACTCTTCGGCCCCTTTCCTCTATCGGCTGACCGCAAATCTGTAGAGCGAGCCCTTTGAGCCGCCGACCAGCCCGCGAGGCTGGAGGTCAACGTCCGACAGCGCGATGCGCCCTCGGGCGCGTTTCTCTTTGGGTCTTCCGCTCGCCCGTCATGGTCAGGTCTGTCCTGGCCGTGACGACGAAGGGATGGACGAGGCGATGGCCGACGAGACATTGCGCATCGAGGATGCGGTCAACGAGACCTGCCCGTGGTCGGGAAAGCCGATCGCGGCGGATTCGCTCACCCGTTATCGCGGAGAGGTCGTCGGCTTCTGCAATCCCGGCTGCCGCGACAAGTTCGAGGCGGCGATCCAGCACTTTGAAAAGGCCATCGCGGATCGCGATGTACCACTCATCGCAAAAGGAATTGAGTGAACATGTTCGAAGGCCTTTCCGACAAGCTCTCCAATATCCTCAATTCGCTCACGCGCCGTGGCGCGCTGACGGAAGAGGATGTGAACGCCGCTCTACGCGAAGTCCGCCGGGCGCTGCTCGAGGCCGACGTGGCGCTCGAGGTCGTGCGCTCCTTCACGGACAAGGTGCGGGCCCGCGCGGTCGGCGCGGAGGTCGTCAAGTCGGTCTCTCCCGGACAGCAGGTGGTGAAGATCGTCCACGACCAGCTCGTGGAGATGCTGGGTTCGGACGCGGAGGTGATCAGCCTCAACGCGGTTCCGCCGGTCGGCATCCTCATGGTCGGTCTCCAGGGCTCCGGCAAGACGACGACCACCGCCAAGATCGCCCGGCGCCTGAAGGATCGCGAAGGCCGCCGCGTGCTCATGGCCTCGCTCGATACGCGCCGCCCGGCCGCCATGGAACAGCTCGCCGTGCTCGGCAAGCAGGTGGGCGTCGACACGCTCCCCATCGTGGCGGGCCAGAGCGCGGTGCAGATCGCCCGGCGCGCCATGGAGGCCGCGCGCCTGGGCGGCTACGACGTGGTGATGCTCGACACCGCGGGCCGCGTGACCGTGGACGAGGCGCTCATGGTGGAAGCCGCGGACGTGCGCGCCGCCACCAACCCGCACGAGGTTCTGCTCGTCGCCGACGCGCTCACCGGTCAGGACGCGGTCAACACCGCCCGCGCCTTCGACGAGCGTCTGGGCGTCACCGGCATCGTGCTGACCCGCATGGACGGCGATGCGCGCGGCGGCGCGGCTTTGTCGATGCGCGCCGTGACCGGCAAGCCGATCAAGCTCATCGGCACGGGCGAAAAGGTCGATGCGCTGGAGGAGTTCCATCCCTCGCGCGTCGCCAACCGCATCCTCGGCATGGGCGACATCGTCTCCCTCGTGGAGAAGGCCGCCGAGAATTTCGACGCCGAGAAGGCCCAGCGCATGGCCGACAAGATGCGCAAGGGCAAGTTCGACCTCGAGGACCTGCGCGATCAGCTCAGCCAGATGGAAAAGATCGGCGGCATCGGCGGCATGCTCGGCATGCTGCCCGGCATCGCCAAGATGAAGTCGCAGCTCGAAAACGCGAATATCGACGACAAGGTCATCAAGCGCCAGTGCGCCATCATCGATTCCATGACCCCGGGCGAGCGCCGCAATCCGGACATCCTGAAGGCCTCGCGCAAGAAGCGCATCGCGGCCGGTTCCGGCGCGAAGGTCGAGGACATCAACAAGCTCCTCAAGATGCACCGCCAGATGGCCGACGTCATGAAGATGATGGGCGGCGGCAAGGGCAAGGGCATGGCGGGCGCGCTCGGCAAGATGTTCGGTCTCGGGGGCGGAATGGGCGGCATGCCCCAGCCGACGCCGGAACAGATCGAGGCGCTGCAGAAGCAGATGGGCGGCAAGCTCCCGGATTTTCCGGGCGGCGCGGGCGGGGCTCTTCCGCCCATGCCGAAGGGCCTGTCGGGCCTCGGCGGCGCGCCGAAGATTCCCGGGCTTCCCGGGCTCGGCGGCTTCCCGTTCGGAAAGAAGAAATAGGTTTCGCCGGTCCGGTCGGTCCGGACCAGCGCAAGGTTTGATCACAGGACACAACAAGGAGTTTCCCATGTCCCTGAAGATCCGTCTCACCCGTGGTGGTGCGAAGAAGCGTCCCTATTACCGCATCGTCGTCGCCGATTCGCGCTCCCCGCGCGACGGCCGCTTCATCGAGAAGGTCGGCACCTACGACCCGATGAAGCCGAAAGACGACGCCGGCCGCGTCGTTCTCGAAGCCGAGAAGATCCAGGCCTGGCTCGCCAAGGGCGCCCAGCCGACCGACCGCGTCCTGCGCTTCCTCGACGCTGCCGGCCTCCTGAAGCGTTCGGCCCGCAACAACCCGCAGAAGGCGGTTCCGGGCAAGAAGGCCCAGGAGCGCGCCGCCTCCAAGGCTGCCGCCTCCGGCGAAGGCGAGGCTGCGTAAGCACCATGACGAAGAAGGAGCGCTTCAATCAGCGCTCCACTTCTCCCTTCTCCCAAAACGAGAAGGGCAGGGGTGGGGGTGCCGGCGCAAACCAGCACAAGGTCGCGCATACACCCCCCTCTCCAGCTCTCCCCGACAAGGGGCGAGAAGGCAGGTCGGCGCCTGTCGGGGACGATCTCGTCCTCGTGGGCGAGTTTGGCCGTGCCCACGGCCTGAAAGGCGAGGTTCGGCTGAAATCCCATACCGGGGACCCGCAGGCGATCGCCGGCTACAGGCCGCTCGCCGGATCGAACGGCAAAAGCCATTCCCTCAAGACCGTCCGCCCCGCTCCCGGGGGAGCGCCGGATCTTCTCATCGCCGTCGTCGACGGCGTGACCACGCGCGAGGCGGCCGAAGCCCTCAACCGCGTGCAGCTCTTCGTCGAGCGCGCCAAGCTGCCGCCGCCCGACGACGAAGACGAGTTCCTGCTCGCCGATCTCGTCGGACTGTCCGTTCAGACCGAAACGGGCGAGACCATCGGGGCCATCGTCGGTGTGCCCAATTACGGCGGCGGCGATCTTCTCGAAATCGCGCCCGCCCAGCAGGGGCCGACCGTGCTCCTGCCGTTCACCAAGGCCTTCGTTCCGCTCGTGGACCTGGCGGGAAAACGCGTCGTCGCCGCGCTCCCGGACGATTTCTTCGAGGTCGGAAAGCCGGAGCCCGGCGAGGATCGCGCGTGAGCTTTTCCGCCACCATTCTGACCCTTTACCCCGAGATGTTCCCGGGCCCCTTAGGCCTGTCGCTCTCCGGCGATGCGCTGTCGCGCGGCGTGTGGTCGCTCGAGGCCAGAAACATCCGGGATCACGGCCTCGGCCGTCACCGCGCGGTCGACGACACGCCCGCGGGTGGCGGACCCGGCATGGTGATCCGCTGCGATGTCCTGGGCCAGGCCATCGACGCGGCGGTTCCTGCCGAGGACCCGCGCCCGAAGCTTCTCATGAGCCCGCGCGGCAGGCCGCTCACCCAATCTTACGTTCGCGAACTCGCGGCCGGTCCCGGGGTCGTGATCGTCTGCGGTCGCTTCGAGGGCGTGGACGAGCGCGTGATCGAGGCGCGCAACCTGACGGAAGTGTCCATCGGCGATTACGTGCTCTCCGGCGGCGAAATGGCCGCGATGATCGTTCTCGATTCTTGCGTCCGCCTGCTTCCCGGCGTCATGGGCAAGGAGGCTTCGGGGACGGAAGAGAGCTTCGAGACGAACCGCCTCGAGTACCCGCATTATACGCGGCCCCGCGAATGGGAGGGCCGCACCATTCCCGATGTCCTTCTCTCCGGCAACCATGCCCTCATCGAGCGCTGGCGGCGCGGGGAATCGGAACGGATCACGCGGGAGCGGCGGCCGGATCTGCTGGAGGATCAATAATCTGACCAGACGGGATGGCCGTTCTCACCCCAGTAGCGGCACCAGCGGGCGGTAGAGAGGATAATCAGGAGCAACTCCTCCTCGTGTGAGATCTCGTCCCCCATCTTAAGGCTCATGACACCGCACGTGATTTCTTGCTCCCGCACGTAATGTCGGGCAGCTGCCTCAAGCTGATCACTGTACTCAACCAGTTCCTGGGGTGAGAAATGCATCCAGGCTTGGATATGGAGATCTGATCCAAGGATCTCCTCGATGCCGTCCTCCGTCAGCGCCTTGCCGCGAAAAGCATAACCTTCCACGTACCTGCCAGGGCCGCTGGCGTAACTCGGCAAGCCATCACTGGGAGGAGCGAGCCCAAGCACGTACTCGCCATGAAGCCGACGCTTAAACTCTTCGAACGACATGCCCTCGCGCTTTTCAGCGCTCTTGTCATAGGCCGTCTCTGCCCATGTATCCGCAGCAGGGTCAATGCCGACCCGAGGGCATCCTAAAGTCTCGTATGGAGAGATGGAGATGCCTTCCAACTGCTTAAGAAGGATCGGCCCATTCGCCTGCCGACCTATGCTGACGTCGGATGTCGCTCTGAGCCTCAGGAGCACCTGAAGCTTTTTGCTTCATTCTCACCAATGCTGAGGGGGACGGTATGTCGACGAAACTGGCTGATTTGAGCGCTTCGAACAGTCGCGCGTGCTCATTCTCATGGCTTGGCTTGGGCTTTCCAAGCGGGATTAAGTCCAAGCCCATCGTTAATTCCCCTGGCGAATTCTCTGTTCCTAAGTAACAATTTGGATACAAGAAGCTCGTCGAAGTGAGAAAGTGCCCTGCAGGGCAATGAACAAAAAATTATGCGAGCTGCGCCCCGTACGTTCTCAGATACTTCATCCCCGTATCGCACATGACCGTGACGACATTGGCATGAGGCCCCAGGCGCCTGGCCAGCCGCAGGGCGGCCGTCACGTTGGCGCCCGTCGACGTTCCGGCGAAAAGGCCCTCCTCGCGCGCGAGCCGAAACGCCATCGCAGTAGCTTCCTCCGTGGAAACCCGCTCGATTTCATCGGCGATGGCGGCCCGCCAGAGCGGCACCACGTAGCCCGCGCCGATCCCATCGATCCTGTGGGCGCCGGACGGGCCGCCGGACAGGACCGCGGATTCGTCGGGCTCCACGGCGACGATAAGAATGTCCCCGTCGCGCCGCCGCAAGCCTTCCGCAATCCCGCGCAGGGACGCCGCCGTGCCCACGCTCTGCACGAAGCCGTCGATCCTGCCGCCGGTCTGGCCGAGGATTTCCTCGGCCATGCGATGATAGGCGGAAAGCTGGTCCCGGTTCTTCATCTGGTCGGTCCAGAAGGCCCCGGTCTTGCGGGCCACGATTCCGGCCGCCTCGATCATGTCGCGGGTGAGCTTTTCCGTCATGCGGCCGGAATCGCTCGCAAGGACCTGGAGCGTCGCCCCGAGGATCCTCATGTGATCGAGCTTTTCGCGCGCGAACGCATCGGACGTGACGATGTGGAGAGGATGTCCCTTCACGGCGCAGACGAGGGCCAGGGACACGCCGGTGCTCCCGCCGGTATATTCGACGACGGAGCCTTTGTCCGGGAGGCGACCGTCCGCCTCCGCCGCTTCGATCATGGCGAGCGCCATGCGGTCCTTCATGCTGCCCGTCGGATTCTCGCTTTCCAGCTTCACCAGGATGCGGCCGCTGCCGGGCGGGACGATCCGGCGCAAGGCGACAAGGGACGTGCCGCCGATGCGGTTCAGAATGCTCGCTTGCGTCTCGGTCATGATCAGGGCTCGTGTCGTGATGGGCTCTGACGCAACCAATAGGCCGGCGCGTCCCGCTCGTCCGGTCCGGAATCCGGACTTCTCCGCCGCCTGAGGCCGTGGTAGCGCTCGACCATGTCCGGCTATGGTCAGTTCTGTTCGGTCGCGCGCGCCCATGAGGCCATCGGGGGACGCTGGACCTTGCTCGTCGTGCGCGAGCTTCTCTGCGGCAGCCGGCGCTTCAACGATATCCGTCGGGGCATACCGCGGATCTCGCGCACCATGCTGTCGGAACGGCTGCAGGAGCTGATCCATCTGGGAGTCGTCAAGCGCATCGAGGGCGGGCATGGTCCGGAATACGAGCCGACCGAGGCGGGCCGGGAGCTCATGGCCCTCGTCAGTGCGCTCGGCACCTGGGGACAGCGGTGGCTGCCCCGACACGCGGAAAGCGAGGATCTCGATCCCGAGCCTGTGCTCGTCGACATGCAAAGGCGGATCCGCTCCGAAGCACTGCCCAGGGACCCCCTCGTGGTCCGTTTCGACATCGACGGGCACCACAAGCCTCGCTTCCTGCTGCTGAGGGCGGGAGAGGCCTCCCTTTGCACGCAGAATCCCGGATTTCCGGAGCCCATATGCGTCCGGACGTCTCTCTCCGCCCTGGCTGCATGGTGGCGCGGGGACGTGAGCTTCACAGAGGCTCGCCGGCTGGGGATGAGCCTCGAAGGGCCGAAGGAGCTCGTCCGGGCGTTTCCCGGCTGGTTCGAGCGCTATCTCCTTGCCGATATCGGTCCTGCGGCGGCGGAGTGATGGAAGGGCCGCATCATCCGCGCTCGGCGGCGGCGCGGCCGATGAAGCGGTTCAGCCCCAGCTGCCATTTGAGATTCACCCCCGCGCTACCGATCAGGATCAGCAGGATGCCGCTCCATTGGTTGAGGGACAGCGTGCGCCCGAAGGCCAGATGATCGACGAGAATGGCCACCACCGGATAGATGAACGAAAGCACCGCGATCACGGTCGTCGGCAGTTTCTGAAGGGCCGAATACAGCAGAATGTACATGATGCAGGTGTGCACTACGCCGAGCACCAGCAGACATCCCCATTGCGCGGTATCGAGCGGCAGACGGGAGAAATCGGCGAAGGGCAGAAGCATCAGGGTGCCGAGAATCGCCTGCACCAGAGCGATCACGTGAGGCGAAAAGCCCTTGAGACGCTTGATGATCACGGACGCGACCGCATAGAGCAGAGCCGCTCCCAGGGCCTGAAGAAGCCCGGTCATGTACGTGCCGGTGAGGGCAATGCCGCCCGCATCGATCTGCGTCACCAGCAGGAGGCCGATGAAGGCCAGGGCGACGAAGCCCAGCATGTCTGCCGTGGGCCGCTCGCCGAAGAAGACTGCGCCCAGGAGAATGAGGAAAAAGGGTTGCGTGTTGTAGACGGCCGTGGCGATCGAGATCGTCGCATGGCTGTAGGAGGAAAACAGAAGGATCCAGTTCAGGACGATGGCTGCACCGCCCAGAAGCGCCAGCAGGAGAGCCTTCGCGGTGAAGCGCCAGGGCAGCAGCAGGCCCGTGGCCGCGCAATAGACGAAGAGGCCGAGCGCTCCGAACAGGCAGCGGAAAAACACGACGTTCCAGACGTCCTGTCCGGATTTGACGACGAAGAAGCCGATGGTCCCCGAGAGCACCATTGCGGCGATCATTTCCAGGCGCCCGACCAGAGTGGATGACAGAGTCGATGATGGTGTCATGGATCTTTCTCCCGAAGAGGTGAACTTTACCTTCTCGGGAAGGCGGCGTACCTTGCGGTCCTAAGGCGGATTAACCTTCATGGTCTATGAAACGATGGCAATTCCTGTCAAAGGCCTAAAAAACAGAAGCGGCGTCCTCGATGAAATCGATCAGTCGCTGATCGCGCTTCTCGCGGAGAACGCCCGACTGCCGGTGGCGGAGCTGGCCCGGAGCGTCGGGCTGTCCGCCCCCAGCGTGTCGGAGCGCCTCCGGCGCCTGGAGGAAGACGGAGTCGTGAGCGGGTACCGGGTCGAAATCGACCCTAAGGTCTTGGGCTACACGCTCACGGCCATCGTGCGCATCCGTCCTCTTCCCGGCCAGCTTCACACCGTCGAAAAGCTCCTGGTGGAGAGCTCTGAGGTGGTGGAATGCGACAAGGTGACGGGCGACGACTGCTACGTGGCCCGCTACCTCCTGCGGTCCATCGAGGAACTCGATCCAATCCTCGATCGGATCGCCCAACGCGCCCAGACGAGTACCTCCATCGTCAAGACGTCGCCCGTCAAGCGCAGGCTCCCTTTGCTCTGGTGACGGGTGAGGGGCGAATCCCCATCGACATGGCGGGAAAATTCCTGTATAGGCGCGACCTCAACTTAAAACAGGACGCCGAAATCCCGCTGGTCTGGGGCGAGCCCCAGCGCCAAGCAACGGCAGGAGTAGAACTCATGAACATCATCCAGCAGCTCGAGCAGGAGCAGATCGCCAAGCTCGGCAAGAACATCCCGGACTTCCAGCCCGGCGATACCGTCATCGTCAACGTGAAGGTGAAGGAAGGCGAGCGCAGCCGCGTGCAGGCCTATGAGGGCGTCTGCATCGCCCGTTCCGGCGGCGGCCTCCAGGAGAGCTTCACGGTCCGCAAGATTTCCTACGGCGAGGGCGTGGAGCGCGTGTTCCCGGTCTACTCGCCGAATGTCGATTCCATCAAAGTCGTGCGCCGCGGCGCCGTCCGTCGCGCCAAGCTGTACTACCTGCGCGATCGCCGTGGTAAGTCGGCCCGTATCGCCGAGCGCGTCGAGAAGAAGACCGAAGCTCCGGCTGCCAAGTAAGGTTTGCCGTTCAACACGATTTTAAGAAAGCGCGGTTTCAAAGCCGCGCTTTTTGTTTATGGAGGCGCGCCTTGCCGCGAGAGCATCGGACGCGGGAAGTGGAATCCACTTTTGGGGCCGATGCTCTCTTGTTGGAAAGAGCGCATCGTTCAGGCGAAAAACCGGGACCACTGTTTCGCACGATGCGCTCATCCGGGGCGAAAGAATTTTATTGCGCATCCCGGGCAATCAGCTATGCGATCCTTTCAAAGCGGTGCGCGTTCGGGACACCTTTTCCTCCCGCTCGAGTGCCGTTAGAAGACGTCCGAAGACCTTTCTCATTGCTGGAAGATTCCCATGGCCAAAGCCCGCACCCTCTACGACAAGATCTGGGACGACCACGTCGTCGATCAGCAGGATGACGGGACGTGCCTTCTCTACATCGACCGCCACCTCGTCCATGAAGTGACAAGCCCGCAGGCCTTCGAGGGCCTGCGCACCGCGGGCCGCAAGGTGCGCCAGCCGCAGAAGACCCTCGCGGTGGTCGACCACAACGTGCCGACCTCCGACCGGTCGCAGGGCATCGAGGATCCCGAATCCGCGACTCAGGTCGCGACGCTCGCCCAGAATGCCGAGGAGTTCGGCGTCGAGTACTATAACGAGCTCGATACCCGTCAGGGCATCGTCCACGTGGTCGGACCGGAGCAGGGCTTCACCCTGCCGGGCATGACCATCGTGTGCGGCGACAGCCATACCTCCACTCACGGAGCCTTCGGGTCGCTCGCCCACGGCATCGGCACGTCGGAAGTCGAGCATGTGCTCGCGACGCAGACGCTGATCCAGAAGAAGGCCAAGAACATGCGCGTGACCGTGGACGGGCAGCTGCCCTCCGGCGTCACGGCGAAAGACATCATCCTGGCCATCATCGGCGAGATCGGCACGGCGGGCGGCACCGGCCACGTGATCGAATTTGCCGGCGAGGCGATCCGCTCGCTGTCGATGGAAGGCCGTATGACGGTCTGCAACATGACCATCGAGGGCGGCGCCCGCGCGGGCCTGGTCGCGCCGGATGAGAAGACCTATGCCTATCTGAAGGATCGCCCCAAGGCCCCGAAGGGGAAGGCCTGGGAGGCCGCCGTGCGCTACTGGGATTCCCTGCGCACGGACGAGGGCGCGTTCTTCGACGCCGAAATCAGGCTCGACGCCGCCAATCTCCCGCCCATCGTCACTTGGGGCACGTCTCCTGAGGACGTGATCTCGGTCGCCGGCGTCGTGCCGAACCCGGACGACATCCAGGACGAGAACAAGCGTCTCTCCAAATGGCGGGCGCTGGAATATATGGGCCTCACCCCGGGCAAGAAGATCACCGATATCGAGCTCGACCGCGTGTTCATCGGCTCCTGCACCAACGGCCGCATCGAGGACCTGCGCGCCGTCGCGAAGGTGGTCGAGGGCAAGAAGGTGCACGAGCGCGTCAACGCCATGATCGTGCCGGGCTCCGGCATCGTGAAGATGCAGGCGGAGGCCGAAGGCCTCGACAGGATCTTCAAGGCCGCGGGCTTCGACTGGCGCGAGCCCGGCTGCTCCATGTGTCTGGCCATGAACGCGGACCGCCTCGCCCCCGGCGAGCGCTGTGCGTCCACCTCGAACCGCAACTTCGAAGGCCGCCAGGGCTTCAAGGGCCGCACCCATCTCGTCTCACCCGCCATGGCGGCGGCTGCGGCGATCGCGGGCCGGTTCGTGGATATCCGCACCTTCGGCCGACCGATTTCTTGAGACCGATAAAAAGGCGGCGGGTCTGAAGACCCGCCGCCTTTTTCATGCCAATGCGCTCCCCTAGGAAGGGAGCATCGGATTCAATCCCAAAAGTGCAAATCCACTTCCCGCGTCCGATGCTCTAAGGACCCGGGTTTGCTCGGCTTGGCCGATCAGTCCACGTAGGCCCGGCGGCCCGCGACGACGCGGCGGCAGACCTCGACCGGACGGCGCACCACCACGCCGCCGGGGCGCACGCGCTCACGCATTTCCGTGCGGCACACGGTGCGGGACCGGACAGGACGCACCACGCGGCGCTCGACGACCCGCTCGCGATAGACCGGACGATGATGCCGCTCCTGCACCACGCGAACGCCCGCCGGACCTACATGCACGCCCACGCCCTGAGCCGATGCCGCACCGGCGCCGAGAACCGTCAGCCCGGCCACGGCCAGGATACCAAGAATCTTACCCATTGTTGCCTCGTTTCGAGTTACCTATTCCGAGAGCATCAACGGCCAAGCCCGCAAGACGTTCCGTTGAGCGGGGCCGAAGCCGGGCTTATGGTTTCGGGAAACTTGCGTCGGAAAGGACATCGATCATGAACGATGAGGAGCGCCAACGCGAAGCCCGGGAGGCCCTGGAGCGCGTGCGCCGCGACACGGAAGCCGTCGGCTCCTCGGCGCTCGCCCGCATGAGCCGGCAGGCACAGGAGCATTTCGGCGCCCGCGATGCCGTCGGGGCCGGCGAGGACGGCGGCACGGACCCCATCGAGCTCTGGGGCCGGCGGATCGGGCGCGCCCTGTCCCTGGTCGGCGTCGTTATCCTGGGCTTGTGGCTCCTGATCCAGCTTGGCATGCTCTGAACCCATGACAGACTGGGCCTCTCTCCACGCTCCCTCCCTCGCGACCTTCGAGACGCTCGCCGAAGCGGCCTATGCGCGCCTGCCGGAAGAGTTCCGGGCGCTGTGCGAGGGCGTCGTGATCCGTGTCGAGGATTTCCCGGACGACGAGACCCTCACCGAGATGGAGTGCGAGACGCCCTTCGATCTCCTGGGCCTCTTTCGCGGCATCGGCCTTGCGCAGGGTGGCGCCACGATGCAGACTGGCCAGTTTCCCAACATGGTCTGGCTCTACCGCCGCCCGATCCTCGATTACTGGGCCGAGCACGAAGAAAGCCTCGGCCATCTCGTCACCCATGTGCTGGTGCACGAGATCGGCCATCATTTCGGCCTCTCGGACGAGGACATGGAGGCCATCGAAGCGGCGGCTTCATGAACTTGAATTTCAAGGGGCTTCCTTCTGCAAGTATTGCCAGAGCACAAGAAGCGGCAGCGCCAGGGCAAGCGCGGCAACAGCCGTTAGAAGAATAACGTACGACTGAGAGGCCAGGAGGGAGATGCACCCTCCCGCCAGGCCGAGCGCAAGGAGCCAGAGGGCGAGCATGGCCATCCCGATCAGCCGGATGGCGACCTCCTCCAGAAGGCCGGACAGGATTTTACGAAGACGCCGTCTCATTGCAATAACGTTGCCTAAGCGCGTCTTCGGATCAAGCGCGGAATGAAGAGGTTTGGCACGACGGTCTGCTGCTCGTATCAGATCGTTGCGCCAGACGTCGTCCCGCCGACAAATTCTTGCCTGGCGCGACCATCGCGAGGCTAGTCCTGTCGCGAAGCCTTTGCTAAGAGGCAATCCACAAAGCTCTTTGCCGCTTGAAGGAAGGTTCGTCCATGGAAAAGTTCACCGTGCTGGAAAGCGTCGCGGCGCCGCTGCGGATCATCAATATCGACACCGATATGATCATCCCCAAGCAGTACCTGAAGACCATCAAGCGCACGGGGCTTGGAACCGGCCTCTTCTCCGAGATGCGCTATCGCGAGGACGGATCCGAGAACCCGGATTTCGTGCTGAACCAGCCCGCCTACAGGAATGCCCAGATCCTGATCGCCGGCGACAATTTCGGCTGCGGCTCGTCGCGCGAGCATGCCCCCTGGGCGCTGCTCGATTTCGGCATCCGCTGCGTGATCTCCACGAGCTTCGCCGACATCTTCTACAACAACTGCTTCCAGAACGGCATTCTGCCGATCAAGGTCTCGCCGGAAGATCTCGAGAAGCTCTTCGACGACGCCAGCCGCGGCGCCAACGCCACGCTCACGGTCGATCTCGAAGCCCAGGAGATCCGCGGCCCGGACGGCGGCAAGATCACCTTCGACATCGATGCGTTCAAGAAGCACTGCATGCTCAACGGCCTCGACGGCATCGGCCTGACCCTCGAAAAGGCCTCGACCATCGACAGCTTCGAGGAGAAGCTCTCGGAACGCGCCTGGGCCTGAGCGTTCCGCATTCCGTCTTTTCATTCCAGGCTTCACGCCTCTTGTCATGGCCGGGCTCGTCCCGGCCATCCACGTCTTGGAAGCCCTGCGCCAAAAGCCTACAGCATCGGACGGGACATCGAACCCACATCCGATGCTGTCAGTTTCTGTTTTGGAGCATCTTTTCACGCAAAACCGGGTCCCACTTTTGCGCTCGATGCTTTGGATACCCGGCCCAAAGGCCGGGCATGACGGGGAGCGCAGGCCCGTTACCATAAGTTTAACCAAATTGCCTGCAAGGTCGCGGGCATGAAACGCATCCTTCTCCCCGCGATCTTCGGCGTGCTGTCGCTGGCCGCCGCTTCATCGGCCTCCGCTCAAGGAGATTTCCGTTCGTGCCTGTCGTCCCTGCGCGCCCAGGCGGCCGCCAAGGGCATTTCGGGGCAGGCCTTCGACGCCGCGACCCGCGGCATCCAGCCTGATCTGTCGATCCTCGACCTGATGAGCAACCAGCCGGAGTTCAAGACCCCGATCTGGGATTACCTCTCCGCCCTCGTGGATGACGAGCGCGTGCAGGACGGAAAGGCCGCCATGCGGCAATGGGGACAGGCCTTGGCCTCCGCCGAGGCGCGCTTCGGCGTCGACCGCTATGCGATCGCGGGCGTGTGGGGCGTGGAATCCAATTTCGGCAAGGATATCGGCGGGCGGCCCCTCGTGCAGTCGCTCTCGACACTCGTCTGCTACGCGCCACGCCGCAACGACTATTTCAAGGGCGAGCTGATGGCGACCCTCAAGATCGTGCAGGACGGGGACATGGACCCGGCGTCCCTGCGCGGCTCCTGGGCCGGGGCCTTCGGCCATACGCAGTTCATGCCGTCCACCTTCCAGCGTCTCGCCGTCGACGGCGATGGCGACGGGCGGCGCGACATCATGGCCTCCGTGCCGGACGCGGTTCACTCCACCGCCAACTTCCTGAAAAAAGCCGGCTGGGTGAACGGCATGCCCTGGGGCTACGAGGTGCGCCTGCCGCGGTCCTTCGACGCCAAGCACGCCGGCCGCAAGAACAAGCGCCCGGTCTCGTCCTGGGCCTCGATGGGCGTGACCCGCATCGACGGGCGGCCGCTTTCGGGCAGTTACCAGGCCGGCATCATCATTCCGGCGGGCATCGACGGCCCGGCCTTCCTCGTCACCAAGAACTTCGACGCGGTCTATTCCTACAACGCGGCCGAATCCTACGGCCTCGCCATCGCCCTGTTGGGTGATCGGATGAAGGGCCTGCCCGGCATCCAGGCCGCTTGGCCGACGGACGACCCGCCGCTCTCCCGCGCCCAGCGCCGCGAGCTGCAGAGCCTGCTCGCCGCCCGCGGCTACGATATCGGGGATGTGGACGGCAAGATCGGCTCCAAGACCCGCGAGGCCATCAAGGACGTGGAGCGCCGGATCGGCCTCGAACCGCGCGGCCGTCCCGGCGGCAAGGTGCTGGAAGCGCTGAGGGGATAGAGACCATGTCGGGGAGTGGGCTGCTTCTGTTCGTCCCGGCGTGCTTTGCACTCAACATGGCGTTCGGGCCTAACAACCTGCTCTCCCTGACCTACGGTCTGCGGGAAGGGGTCCGCACCGCCGTGATGGCATCCTCCGGCCGCCTCGTCGCCTTCGCGCTCATGATCGCCCTGACGGCGCTCGGGGTCGGAGCCGTGCTGGCCGCCTCCGAAACGGCGTTCTCGTTCCTCAAATGGCTGGGTGCCGCCTATCTGATCTGGCTCGGCGTCAAGATCCTCAGGGGAAACGCCGCCATCGATGCGCCGGCGGCCTTTGTTCG
Source organism: Microvirga sp. TS319 (assembly GCF_041276405.1). NCBI lineage: Bacteria > Pseudomonadati > Pseudomonadota > Alphaproteobacteria > Hyphomicrobiales > Methylobacteriaceae > Microvirga > Microvirga sp. TS319. The sequence continues at coordinate 97,561 of NZ_JBGGGT010000002.1, forward strand.
CCGGCCCCTGAAGGCCCTTGCCCTGCAGGAATTCTGGACCGCCATCGGCAACCCCAAGGCGATCCTCATCTTCACCGCCTTCCTGCCGCAATTCATCGAGCCCGGCGCCTATTGGCTCAGTTTTGCGATCGTGGGCGCGATCTTCCTCGTGCTCGAAGTGGTCGCGGTCTTCGTCTATTCCGTGCTCGGCCACCGGCTCAACCGGCTCTCCCGCAACGGACGGGTGTTCGGCTGGCTGAACCGTCTGTCCGGCATCACCATGATCGGCTTCGGGATCGCGCTCCTGTTTACCAGGAAAGCGTCTTGAGGGGGAAAACCCGTTTCCCGCCGGCCCCGGCGAGGTTGCGTTAAGGAAGGGTTAGGGGTTTAGTGCGCGCATGCTCATCGCGCTCCTGACCGACATCCATGGCAATCGCGAAGCCTTCTCGGCCTGCCTCGCCCATGCCCGTTCGCTCTCGGTCGACCGTTTCATCCTCCTGGGCGATTATGTCGGCTATGGGGCCGATCCGGCCTGGGTCGTCGATACGGTCAGAATGCTCGTGAGCGAAGGCGCCGTCGCGCTCCTCGGCAATCACGACGCCGCCATCGACGGCTCGGACGAGGACATGAACAGCCTGGCCCAGGAATCGATCCGTTGGACGAGGGGCCAGCTCGGCATGGAGCAGCGCGCGTTTCTCGCGGACCTTCCCCTCGTGCACGAGGAGGGAAGCGTCCTCTACGTCCATGCCAACGGCTACGCGCCGCGCAGCTGGAACTACATCACCGACACGCTGGAGGCCGCACGGCATTTCAGCCGGGTGGATGCGCACATCACCTTCTGCGGGCATGTGCATGTACCGATGCTCTACCACATGAGCACGACCGCGAAGGTGGGCTCCTTCGCGCCCGTCGGCGACAACGAGATTCCGCTTCTGGCCACCCGCACGTGGCTGGCCGTGATCGGCGCCGTGGGACAGCCGCGCGACGGCGTCCCGGCCGCGAATTACGCCGTGTTCGACGCAAGCCGCCAGAGTCTGCGCTATTTCCGCGTGCCCTACGACACGGTCACGGCGGCCCGGAAGGTGCGCGAGGCGGGTCTGCCCGAAAGGCTTGCCCAGCGTCTCGAGGAGGGTCGCTGAGCATGCGCCTTCGCCTCGCGCCGGGCATGGTGATCGACGGGTTCACGCTCAAGGAGCATCTGAGCACCGGCGGCATGGCCGAGATCTGGTCGGCGGAGCGGGAGGACGATCCGGCGCTACTGGTCATGAAATTTCCCAGGCTCATCGACAGCGACGATCCCATTCCCATCGTCTGCTTCGAGACCGAGCAGATGATCATGCCGCGCCTGTCGGGCCCGCACGTGCCCCGCTTCGTCGCCGCGGGACCGCTCGATCCCCAGGCCTACGTCGTGATGGAGCGCATCCCGGGGGAGTCCCTGAAGGCGCGCCTCTCCCATGTGCCGCTGCCGTGGCAGGAGGCAGCCCGGATCGGCGCAAAGGTCGCCCGCGCCTTGCACGACCTGCATCTCCAGAAGGTCATCCATCTCGACGTGAAGCCCAGCAACGTCATGTTCCGCGAGACGGGCGAGGCGGTGCTCGTCGATTTCGGCTTCGCGCGGCACGAGCAGCTTCCCGATCTTCTGGCGGAGGAGTTCCGCGAGCCCCTGGGCACCACGCCCTACATGGCGCCCGAGCAGGTGCTGGAGGATCGCGCCGACCCGCGCAGCGACCTCTTCGCGCTGGGCGCGATGCTGTATTTCCTCGTGACCGGCGAGCGCCCCTTCGGCGTGCCGAAGGGCGGCCAGATCCGCCGCCGCCTGTGGCGCGATCCGGTGCCGCCGCGGGCGATCAATCCCGATTGCCCGCCCTGGCTGCAGGAGATCGTCCTGCGCTGCCTGGAGGTGGACCCGAACGACCGCTACGCAACGGCGGCGCAGCTCGCGCTCGACCTCGAACACCCGGATCAGGTCACGCTCACGGAACGCGCCGGGAGGCTGGAACGCAACGGCGGCATGCAGACCTTCCGGCGCTGGCTGAAAGCACGCCGCGCTCAGCCGCTCGAGACCCCCAACATCGCGCGCCAGCTCTCCCAGGCGCCGATCATTCTCGTCGCCATCGATCTCGCGCCGGGCAGCGAGGATCTGAACGAGGCGCAGCGCGTCCTTCTCGGACGCATCCTGTCCATGGAGACCGAGGCGCGGGTGGCCTGTGTGAACGTCCTCAAGCTCTCGCGCCTTGCCGTCGACGTGCTCGAGGACGAGGAGGGGCGCAGCCTGCACGTGCAGCGCCTCATCCAGCTCAAGCACTGGGGCGCGGGCCTCGAGATCCCGAAGGAGCGGATCACCTACAGCGTGCTGGAGGCCGTCGATCCGGCCGACGCTCTCGTCGAGTACGCGCGCCACAACGATGTGGACCACATCGTCATCGGGGCGCGGGCCTCCTCGGCGCTCCGCCGCTATCTCGGCAGCGTCTCGTCCCAGGTGGTGGCGCAAGCGCCCTGCTCGGTGACGGTGGTGCGCACGCCCCGCGACCGGCGGCCGGCGGAAGAGTGAAAGAAGGTGGAACTTCGGCTTCCGGTGCGCTTACGCCTAACGGCCAAGGCGGAAAAGCTTGCCAATCAGGCTGTTCGGCCGTTTAAGAACCCGGCACATCACTTTTTGCACAACAAGGGGCCTCTCCCATGGCAACGCACAAGCTTCTCCTTCTTCCCGGCGACGGCATCGGTCCGGAGGTCATGCGCGAGGTCGAGAAGGTCGTGGGCTGGTTCCGCCAGCGCGGCGTCGGCTTCGAGACCGAGACGGATCTCGTCGGCGGCTCGGCCTATGACGCGCACGGCAAGTCCATCTCCGAGGAGGCCATGGGCCGGGCTCAGGCCGCCGACGCGGTGCTCTTCGGCGCCGTGGGCGGCCCGAAATGGGACGACGTCCCTTATGACGTGCGCCCCGAGGCCGGTCTTCTGCGCCTGCGCAAGGAGCTCGGCCTCTTCGCCAATCTTCGTCCGGCCATCTGCTATCCGGCCCTCGCCGACGCCTCCTCGCTCAAGCGCGAGATCGTGGAAGGGCTCGACATCGTCATCGTGCGCGAGCTCACCGGCGGCGTCTATTTCGGCGAGCCGAAGGAGCTGGTGACCCTTGAGAACGGCCAGCAGCGCGCGGTCGATACGCAGGTCTATACGACCGGAGAGATCGAACGCATCGCCCGCGTCGCCTTCGACCTCGCTCGGAAGCGCCGGAACAAGGTGTCCTCGTCCGAGAAGATGAACGTGATGAAGACCGGGGTGCTCTGGCGCCAGGTGGTGTCGCGCGTCGGCAAGGCGGAATTCGCGGACGTGGAGCTCGAGCACGTGCTCGCCGACAACTGCGCCATGCAGCTGGTGCGCAATCCCAAGCAGTTCGACGTGATCGTCACCGACAACCTCTTCGGCGACATCCTGTCCGACATCGCCGCCATGCTCACGGGATCGCTCGGCATGCTGCCTTCCGCCTCGCTCGGCGCGGAGGATCCGAAGACGGGCAAGCGCAAAGCGCTCTACGAGCCGGTGCACGGCTCGGCTCCCGACATCGCCGGCAAGGGGCTCGCCAATCCGATCGCCATGATCGGCTCCTTCGGCATGGCGCTGCGCTATTCCTTCGGCCTGATCGAGGAGGCGGATCGCCTGGAGAAGGCCATCGCCAACGTGCTGGCCGCCGGCATGCGCACCAAGGACATCGCGGCTCCCGGCATGAATGCGGTCGGCACGCAGGATGTGGGCGACGCCATCGTAAGGGAGCTGGAAGTCCAGTCCTGAGACACGCTGGTCAACGTCAGGAACAGAAAAGCCCCGGGGCCTGCCGGGGCTTTTTGCTGATCTGGATCATCGGATCGATCCGGTCGCCTCCACGTCTGGAACGCCGAATTTCGGGAAGGGATTACGCGCGCCGACGAAGGGCCCACCGAGGGGATCGGGCAGTACGCCTTCGCCGAACCGTTCGCGCTGGCCAATCCAGGGCGGGCTCAACAGGTAGGACAGCATGCCCTGCGTGGCATAGTGGTTGAGGGAGCCCACGGGTACGTCGTTACCGGGGTTCAGGAAGCTGCGGGGCTGAACGCGGAAGACGAGCGGACGCTCTTGGGTCTGCGCTTCCGCCGCGACCGAGACGGCCGCGAGCGACGCGAGCGAGACCAAACCGAGAAGCGCGGAGCGGCGCACCATGTCACAATCTCCAAGGTCGGCGCCAGCATCTGCCGCTGGGCCGCGTGATCGAATCTAAAAGCTGTCAGAACAAGGCAACCTGCCTAAATTGGTTCCTTCGAATCGCGAGGTTCGAAGGTGAGTGAGAGGCAAACCGCATGCAGGAACGGATGAAGGCCCTTGAGCTGTTCGGGAAGGATCGCCTCTCGGTGCTGGGCGAAACGCCCTTCGTGGCCGAGACTCCAGAAGCGCTGCTCGACGATGAAACGACCCCGGTTTTTCGCTTCTTCATCCGCAACAACGGCCTCCTGCCCGAGCCGGTGGAGGATCCGGAGGCATGGCGCCTGATGATCGACGGAGAAGTGGAGTGCCCGCTCGATCTGTCGCTGGCCGAGTTGAAGAGCCGGTTTCCGGCCAGGACATTCCGCATGGTGCTCGAATGCGGCGGCAACGGGCGCTCGTTCTTCGAGCCGCCGGCGGAAGGCAATGCCTGGACGAATGGCGGTGCGGGCTGCGCGGAATGGACGGGTGTTTCCCTGGCCGACGTCCTTCGGGCGGCAGGCCTGAAGAAAACGGCGCGCTTCACCGGCCATTTCGGAGCCGATCCGGACAAGACGGGAAGCCGGGAGCAGCAGGCCATGTCGCGCGGCATGCCGATCGCGAAGGCGCTGGAGGAACATACGCTGCTCGTCTGGGCCATGAACGGCGAGCCCCTGCCTTTCGTTCACGGCGGCCCTCTGCGGCTGATCGTGCCCGGCTGGCCCGGTTCCTTGAGCCAGAAATGGCTGACGCGGATCTGGATCCGCGACCGGGAACATGATGGTCCGGGCATGACGGGTCTCTCCTATCGGGTTCCGGTCCGGCCGCTGCCGCCCGGTTCCGACGGGCGGCACGTGGAGACACGGATTCTCGAATCGATGCCCGTGCGCAGCATCGTCACGGCTCCGGCCCATGGCTCGCGCCTTGCTTCGGGGACGAAGAGCATCGCGGTCCGGGGAGCGGCCTGGGCCGGGGACGATACGGTGGCGTGCGTGGAATGCTCCATCGACGGCGGCGCGACGTGGCTCGCCGCGCAGATGACGCCGCCACGCAACCGCTACGACTGGGTGCGCTGGACCACAACGGTCGCGCTGCCCGGAGACGGCTATTATGAGATCATGGCCCGTGCGACGGATTCACGGGGCCGCGCCCAACCGTTCCGGGCTGTCAACTGGAACCCGAACGGCTATGGCTGCAACATCATGCACCGGGTGGCGATCACGGTCGGGGAGGGGGCCTGACGCCCGCCGAGGACGTCCGGGCTGCGATGGCGCAGGCCTCCGTCCGGTTCCGATCGACGCGCAGGAACAGGGCTTTCAGCGAAGGGCTTCCAGCACCGGAGAGCGCGATGCCGTCGATGAGGCAAGCGAGCTGCGCATCGTCCGGGGCACCCGCCTGCCCGTCGCAGAGCCAGCCCTGGAATCCGAAGCCGGAATCACCATCGGAGAACCGGAGGGCTTGGCATTCCTGTTCCCGAGACCCCACGAGGGTCACGACAGCGGCCTCGACGGGACCGAACTTGGTCGCCACCATCCGGCTTTGCGCAAGACGCGAGACGGCCAGGCCCGCCTGGGCGGCCCGGCGCGCCACGTCGACGAAGAAGCTGCGGGGCGGCTCCGCCGAGCCCTGGACCAGGGTGAGCCTGGCATAAGGGGCATTCCCGAAGCGGCCGAGGATCAGGATATCCTCCCGCGCTCCGCTCGCGTTCTGCCGCGCCTCGATGGTGAGGGCGCCCGTGGCCTTCTCGAGCGCATAGAGAGCCGGCGCCGGCGCAAGTGGCGTCCAGGCGGGAGCGGGCGCAACCAGAACGGACGGGGAAGCGCTTCCACGGGCAGAAACCCGGGCCTCGTCGTTCTTCTGCCGGGCGAAATAGACGAGCCCTGCGATGATGAGGCCCGACATGAGCGTGACGCGAAACCACCGGGTCGGCCTCCTGCGCGCGCGGCGAGCCGGGCGTTCGTCGAAAAACGCCTCGTCCTCGTTCCACGCGGGAGAGCCGGCCCGTGCCATCTCGCTTCAAACACCTGTCGGTTGGATCCGTCCCACCATGTTCTAGCGTGTCAGAGCATGGTCCCGAACGTTTTTGCCCAGCAAGGTAAACGAAAGCTTGTTGCTCGGTCCGACCGCCGGATGTGCCATTCTTGCAGAGAGTGCTTGACGAACACGCGCCTTTGGTGTGTTGCTGGGCGCATCGAGGCCCGGACCGGGCCTGGAGCATTTTTGGGCGAAGCGGATTCCAGTTCGCCGCCGAAAAGTGCGGCAATAGAGAGATCAAGAGCCGATTGCACGCCCGTGAAGGCGGCTCTGGATGGACGAAGGCAAATGGCGCTGCTCACCCTCACGACGAGCAAAACGAAAACCGCCACGACGGCCGTGAAAACGACGGCCGAATAAGCCTCGTCGTCCCCGGTCCTCTCTCCCGTCGGGGCGAGAGGCGACACCCGAAAAGGGTTCATGACAAGTCCCGGGGAGAGCGATAACAGGAGAAGTCCAATGGGTTACAAGATCGCCGTCGTCGGTGCGACCGGCAATGTGGGCCGCGAAATGCTGAGCATTCTGGCCGAGCGGGCTTTCCCGGCCGACGAAGTGGTGGCTCTGGCCTCCCGCCGCAGCCAGGGATCGGAAGTGTCCTACGGCGACAAGACCCTGAAGACGAAGACGCTCGATACTTACGACTTCTCCGACGTCGACCTCTGCCTCATGTCCGCTGGCGGCGAAGTGTCCAAGGAATGGTCGCCGAAGATCGCCGCCCAGGGCGTGGTGGTGATCGATAACTCCTCGGCCTGGCGCTACGATCCGGAGGTGCCGCTGGTGGTGCCGGAGGTGAATGCCGAGGCGCTGCGCGAGATCAAGAAGGGCATTATCGCGAACCCGAACTGCTCGACCGCCCAGCTCGTCGTGGCGTTGAAGCCCCTGCATGACCGCGCCACCATCAAGCGCGTGGTCGTCGCCACCTACCAGTCCGTGTCCGGCGCGGGCAAGGACGGCATGGACGAGCTCGACCGTCAGACCAAGGCGCTCTATTCCCTGCAGGACGTGCAGGAGAAGAAGTTTCCCAAGCGCATCGCCTTCAACCTGATCCCCCACATCGACGTGTTCATGGAGGACGGCTACACGAAGGAAGAGTGGAAGATGGTAGCCGAGACCAAGAAGATTCTCGACCCGAAGATCAAGCTCACCGCCACTTGCGTGCGCGTGCCGGTCTTCATCAGCCATTCGGAAGCGGTCAACGTGGAATTCGAGAAGCCGATCACGGCGGACGAGGCTCGCGAGATCCTGCGCGCCGCGCCCGGCATCATGGTGGTCGATAAGCGCGAGCCCGGCGGCTACATCACGCCCCACGAGGCGGCGGGCGAGGACGCCACCTACATCTCCCGCATCCGCGAGGACATCACCGTCGAGAACGGCCTCGCCTTCTGGTGCGTCTCCGACAACCTGCGCAAGGGCGCGGCGCTCAACGCCGTGCAGATCGCCGAAGCCATGGCCAATCGCGGCCTCTTGAAGGCGAAGAAGCAGGCGGCCTGATCCAAGATGAAAAGGCGGGAGCGGGCCCGGTGCCGCGCCCCCCGTCGTTTTCCGGCCCTGCGGCGCGGGATCCCGCGCCGCCGCTCCTGCCGCTACAGCGTCGGACGTGACATCGAACCCAGATCCGATGCTGTCAGTCTTTGGACTTGAGCATCTTTTCACGCAAACCGGTTCCCACTGCCCGCGTTCGATGCGCTGTTCTATCGTGGGAGCATCATTCTCGTCATGCCCGGCCTTGAGCCGGGCATCCACGTCTTTGTGGCGCAGTCGTTCCCAAGACGTGGATGGCCGGGACTGATCCCCGGATCAAGTCCGGGACGGCCATGACGATGAATGGCTACAGCGTCGGACGTGAAATCGAACCCACGTCCGACGGCTTCAACAGTTTGGTTTCGAGCATCCTTTCCACGCAAAACCGGTCCCCACTTTGGCGTCCGATGCTCTAGTACTACAGCCGGGGTTTGCGCGTTGTCCTAGACACGGAGGTGTCGTGCCATGACGCATGCAAGCGAGGCCCACCGCTGGGCCAACCAGTTGGACGATCTGTGCCTTCGGATTGCTCCCCGCTTCAGCCGGATCGAGCCGCGTTGACGGGCCCGAGCCAATCTGCGGGGATTGCTCGCCCCGCTTGAACGGAAGAACGGCTGGCATCTGGCGGAAGCCGCCGGCGATGTCACCCCCGATGGCGTGCGGGATTTCCTCGCCCGCATGCGCTGGGATGCCGATACGGTCCGCGATGATCTGCGCGCCTACGTGGTCGAGCATCTCGGCGACCCCGAGGCCGTGCTGGTGCTCGACGAGACGGGCTTCTTGAAGAAGGGCGACAAGTCTGTCGGCGTCAAACGCCAATACTCCGGCACCGCAGGCCGCATCGAGAACAGTCAGATCGGGGTATTTCTCGCCTATGCCAGCCGGTATGGCCATGCGCTCATCGATCGGGCGCTGTACCTGCCCAAGACTTGGGCCTTCGATGCGGCGCGCCGCATGCAAGCCGGCGTGCCGGACGAGGTCATGTTCGCCACCAAGCCGAAGCAAGGGCAAGCCATGCTGCAGCGGGCGTTTGCGGCCGGCGTGCCGTGTGCCGGGGTGGTGGGCGACAGCCGCTATGGCGCCGATTCCCAGACGCGGCGCCTGGTCGAGGCGCCTAGTCGAGGCGCATGGGTGTGGCTATGTGCTGGCAGTGACCTCGGCCCAGCGGCTCGGCTTTAAGCACGTCGAGGATTGGCTTGAGGACGTGCCGGCGAGAGGCTGGCCGCGGCTGAGTGCCGGCGATGGCGCCAAAGGGCCGCGGCTGTATGACTGGGCCTATCTGCCCTACGGCCTCCCGCCGACCGGCTGGCAGGCCAGCTTGTTGATCCGGCGCACGAGGGGCCGGCCGCATCAGTTGACGTTCTATCTCACCTGGGCGCCTGTAGGCACGGCGCTGACCACGCTGGTGCGCGTGGCAGGCCAGCGCTGGACGATTGAACCTTGCTTTGAGGAGGCCAAGGGGGAAACCGGGCTTGATCAGTACGAGGTGCGCTCGTGGACGGGCTGGCATCGCCACATCACGTTGTCGATGCTGGCGCATGCGTATATCACCGTCGTGCGGCGGCACGCCATCGGGGGGAGAGGAGCTCGTCGTGCACGCGGCGGGACCGGTACCCTTCACCGTACCGGAAGTGCGACGGCTGCTTTGGCATCTGGTGTGGGAGCAGCTACCGTCGGTTGAGGCTGTCGCGCATTGGTCTGTCTGGCGACGACGGCACCAGCAACGGGCCCGTGACTGCCACTGGAGCAAACGAACCCGACACCGGCGCAAACCCCGGCTGTAGTATTAGGAGCCCCTTTCAGATCTGATGTTGGAATGCCCAGCCCTCGGCTCCGGTATATGATGCGCTATTATATTTCATTGAAGGGCGAGCCGTAAAGCCCGCCCTCGACATGTCCTGCGCTAGATGAGATGGAAGTACTCGTTTGTGAGAGCCGGCTTGGTCGTGCTGATGATCGTGGCGATCAGGTTGGCCGCCACTCCTACCCCGAAACCATCCCGGTCGTACCAGATCTCCCCTGTCGCCTGATTGTAGACGATGCGGTGGTTCGCCTGCGCCGTTGCGAGCGTCCCTGCATGGAAGACGCTGGCCTTCAAGATGCCACTATCCACGTCAGCCGCCGTGATCCCTGTGAAACGGCTCTGGGCCAATTCAATGCGGTCACCATTCACGGCCGGATTTCCTGGATCCTTCAGGTCGAACTGGACAATCTTGTCCGTGTTCAGATTCGTGATAGCCGCATCAAATCGGAATGCATCGTCACCTGCGCCTCCGTTCAGGCGGTCGGATCCACCGCCTCCACTCAGGGTGTCGTTACCGATACTGCCGTTCAGCGTGTCGTCGCCGGCTCCTCCCCTGAGATAATCGTCGATGCCGATCCCCGGGATACTGGTCGACAGCCCGTTCACCGTCTCCTTCTGGAGATTCAGGATCGTAATGGTCTTCGTAAACCGCACGGTGGTGGTACCGTCGAAGACATCGACCACGACATCGAAAGTGGGGGCGAGTTCGCTGTCGATTTTCGTCTGGTTCTTGACAAGCAGCGTGCCATTGCTGCCCAACTCGACGCGCCCTTGCGCATCGTCGACCAGGGTCCAGGTCAGCGCATCCGTGTCCGTTGCGGTGAACCGGCCGATGATGTTGCCACGCCCTAAATTCTCGCGAACCGTGTTGTCCGTGAAGGCGATGTTCGCTGGCGGCGGATTTTCGTCCGCACCAAGGACACGAACAACGTAATCGACGACCGGGCTCACCAAGTTCCCGTCATAGGCCTGAACCTTCAGCGTATGATTGCCTGCGTCGGCAGCCGTCGCGTCGCGGTTCAGTTCGATCAGACCCGAATTGGCGTTGATCTTGAACAGGCCATCCTGACTGACCAAACCGTTCGATCCGGCCAGAGCATCGGTGAACCGGAACTTGTTGACCTGGAATTCGGGATGGACGGTATCCGGATCCTGCGCCGTCGCGGTCGTGACATCGTCCCCAGCCCTGCTGTTGACGCGGACGGCATTCGCCGGGCTGAACGAAACGCCGGTCGGCGCCTCGTTCACGTCGGTGACGTAGACCCTGAGGGTCGTCGTCTGCGTCTCCCAGCCGGTCGCGGTTTCGGTCCCCTTCACGGTGAGCAGGTAGAATTTGCGTTCCTGGGGCGTGCCGCCGAACTCGGTCTGCAGATCCGGATCATCGTTCGGCCCCGCCTCGTAATCGACCGCGCCGATCAGCGTGATGGTCCCGCCCGCCCGGTCGATCGCGAACCTGTTTCCGGGATTGCCGACGAGGGAATAGGCGATCTCGCCCGCCGCGACATCGGGCGATCGCACCACGGCAACGGCCGTCTGCGGGGCGGCGTTCTCGTCGATCGTGCGGACCGTGCCCTGCACGACGGGCGCCGTCGGCGAGGAGGGCGAAAGGGAGATCGTCCCGTCCGTGAATTGCAGAGACTCGAAGTTGCTTAAGGTATCCTGGCCGTCGCCGCCGACGCGGCTGTCGGTCACCGTGAGGGTGCCGTCGAATTGCCGGGCGATGACGTAATTCGTCCGCGCTCCCGAAAACACCGCAACATCCCGACCCGCTCCTCCGTCCAGGAGATCGTTGCCTTTTCCTCCGGTCAGGACGTTATCGCCGCCATTACCCGTGATGACGTTCGAGAGGTCGTTGCCTGTGCCGTGGATGTCGGCGGCTCCCGTCAGGACGAGATGCTCGGCATTCGCTCCGAGGGTGAAGTTGACGGAGGCCCGGACCGTGTCGGTGCCTTCGCCCTCGTTCTCGACGACGACGTCGCCTTGATCGTCCACGATGTAGGTATCGTCGCCGCGCCCGCCGGTCAGCGTGTCGGCGCCTGTGCCGCCGTCGAGCATGTTGTTGCCGTCGTTGCCGGTGATCGCATTGGCGAGAGCATTGCCGGTGCCGCCGACATCGGCGGCTCCCGTCAGGACGAGGTTCTCGACATTTGCTCCGAGCGTGAAGGAGAGGAAGGTCTCGACCGTGTCGATTCCCCCGCCGGCACTCTCGGTCACCACATCGCCCGCGTCGTCGACGATATAGATGTCGTTGCCCCTGCCGCCCACGAGCGTATCGGCGCCCGCTCCACCGTCGAGCCTGTTGTTGCCGACATTGCCCCTGATGGTGTTGGCGAGGCCGTTTCCCGTGCCGGCGATAGAGTCGCTCCCACTTAGCGATAGGCGTTCGATATGGGCCGCGAGCGTAAACGAAACGGTGGCCACAACGAGGTCGTTGCCGGGATCGTCCTCCTCGATGACAACGTCGCCTTCATGGTCGACGACATAGGTATCGTTGCCGAGACCGCCGATCAGCGTGTCGGCGCCGGCCGCGCCGTTGAGCGTGTTGTTGCCGGCATTGCCCTTGATGGTGTTGGCGAGGTTGTTCCCGTTGCCGCTGAGGTTGCCCGATCCCGCCAGAACCAGGCATTCGACCTCGTCAGCGAGCGAGAAGGACACGAAGGCCCGGACCGTGTCGGTGCCTTCGCCGCCATTTTCGACGATGACGTCGCCCGTATTGTCCACGACGTAGGTATCGTCGCCGCGCCCGCCGGTCAGCGTGTCGGCGCCTGCGCCGCCGTCGAGCATGTTATTGCCATCGTTGCCCGTGATCGCATTGGCGAGCCCGTTGCCGGTGCCGTTGATGTCGGCCGCCCCCGTCAGCTCAAGGCGCTCGATATTGCCTCCGAGGATGTAACTGACGGAAGCTTTGACCGTGTCGGTGCCTTCACCCTCGTTCTCGACGACGACGTCGCCTTGATCGTCCACGACGTAGGTATCGTCGCCGCGCCCGCCGGTCAGCGTGTCGGCGCCTGTACCGCCGTCGAGGGCGTTGTTGCCGTCGTTGCCGGTGATCGCGTTGACGAGAGCATTGCCGGTGCCGTTGATGTCGGCCTCGCCGGTCAGGACGAGGTTCTCGACATTCGCCCCGAGCGTATAGGAGAGGGAGGTTTCGACCGTGTCGGTGCCTTCACCCTCGTTCTCGATGACGACGTCGCTTGCGTCGTCCACGATGTAGGTATCGTTGCCGCGCCCGCCGGTCAGCGTGTCGGCGCCTGCGCCACCATCGAGCGTGTTGTTGCCCTCATTGCCCGTGATCGCGTTGGCGACTTCGTTGCCCTCGCCGCGCAGATGAGCCGATCCGGTGAGAACGAGGTTCTCCAGAGCGGAGAAAAGACCGAGACTGTAGGAGATGGACGCCCGGACGGTATCGGTTCCGTCGCCGGGATTCTCGCCGACGGCGTCGCCCTCGTCGTCGACGATGTAGGTGTCGTTGCCCGCGCCGCCCCCGAGGGTGTCGGCGCCTGCGCCACCGTCGAGCGTGTTGTTGCCGGTATTTCCGATGATCGTGTTGTCGAGGCCGTTGCCCGTGCCATCGATGTCGTCCTCGCCGATCAGGAAGAGGTTCTCGATGTGATCGCCCAGCACGAAGGAAATCGAGGCAGCGACCCCGTCGGTTCCCTCCCGGTCGTTTTCGATGACGGCGTCGCCTACGTCGTCGACAAAGTAGACGTCGTCGCCGAGCCCGCCGATCAGCGTGTCGGCTCCCGCAGCCCCGTCCAGAACGTTGCTGCCCGTATTGCCGGTGATGACGTTGGCGAGGTCGTTCCCGGTGCCGGAGAGATCTCCCGTTCCCGTGAGGATGAGGTTTTCGATATGCGGCCCAAGCGTGAAGGAGATCGAGGTCTCGACCGTGTCGGTGCCTTCCCCGGCCTCTTCCTGGGCCCAGTCGCCTTCGTCGGTGACGATGTAGGTGTCGTCGCCGAGGCCGCCCACCATGTCATCGATACCCGAGCCGCCATCGAGCGTATCGTTCCCGGCACCGCCTTCGAGAACGTCGCTCCCGCCCTCGCCGTGGAGGGCATCGTCACCATCGCCGCCGGTCAGGGTATCGTCCCCGTCGCCACCATGGGCCGTGTCGTCTCCGTCGCCGAGATCGATCATGCCGATCACCGTTCCGCCGCGCCCGTCGAACATGTCGTCGCCCCCGAGAAGATGGATGTCGCCTGCGATCATGCCGCCGTTGCGGATCGCCTCTCGTCCGTCGCCGCCCTGAACGGCGGTGCCGCCGATGATTCTTCCCGTGTTGGCGAGCGTCGCCAGAGAGGCGGGAAGGCCGAAGAGGGAAGCCCTGGTGCCCAGCCACACGCCGATGCTGTCCGGGCCGCCGATCGCTTGAATCGTGCCCGCATTGGTGGTCCGGCTGCTGTTGTCGAGCCAGAGGCCGTGGGTGATGCCGACGATCGTGCCGGTATTTCCGACTTCCGTCCTGTCGACATCGAGCGATGCGAGACCCTGAATGCCGATTTCGCCGAAGATCACGCCGCTATTCGCAACGGCGACGTCGGCATAGCTGGCGAAGATGCCGATCCGGTCGCCCTGAACCTGACCGTTGTTGAAGACCCGGCCCCCATTGCCGATGTCGATGCCCGTCTCGCCCCCATGGACGAAGCCCGTGGATCCTACGAAAGCCGTGCTGTACTGGTTGCTGAAGTTGATCCCGGCGATCGCCCCCGAGATCTGCCCGAACACGGAGACGGCGGAATAGTCGTTGAATTCGAAGTACGAGACCGCATAGGCGAGATCGTTGCCGGGGTTGAGGATAAGACCTGCCTGCGTAACGATGAGATGGTCGCCCGATCCGACATATTGCGTCTCTTTCTGGAGGTCCAAAACATAGAGGATCGTCATGATGGGAGCTCGCGATCGCAGACATCAAGTCTAGATCGCTTATATGTTATATAATATCAATAGTTCGTCAACGTGACACCCGAAACGCCTTCGGAACGACGGAGCCGGCCCGCCCCCGCGACAGACTCCCGGCTACGGCCCTGCCGCATGGCCGGAGCCCGTCCCCTGAGTGGGCGCGGCCGTGACGGCCGATCCCATCGCTCCCCCCACCAGGGCGCCGATCGGCCCTCCGAGAAGAGCGCCTGCGAGGAATCCGAAGAAGATCCCGAAGGTCTGATCCTGCGAGACGCACGGGGCTCCGGCAGGGCACGCGGCCGGAGCGGCCGGAGCGGCCGCGTGAGAAGCCGTAATGGCTCCGGTACGGATCGGCGATGCGGCGACGACGTGCCGCACCTGTCGTTTCGCCCCGCCCAACCGGGCGCCGTGCTTCGCGGCCAGGTTCTTCGGCCTATTCCCCGACACATGCCTCGGCGCGGGACGGGGCGTCGCCTTCGCGGATTCGCCCGGCGGGTTGATCGACGAGACGGCAATGTCAGGAGGGTAGGGGGGCGGTGGGATATCGGGTTCCGCCTGCGGCTCCGGAGCGGCCGCGGGGCTCTCCGGGCCGGGCTTGCGGGGCTCGACGGAAGCCGTGCTCTGCGCGGGCTGCGGTTCGGCCTCCGCACCGGCCGCAAGGGCGGCGGGAGGACCTGAGGACGACCCCGGAGCCCCTGCCGAAGGCGGCAGCGAGGCGATCAGGGCCTGAACGTCGGGGCGGGTGAAGACCGGCTGAGCCCGGATGCCGGGAGAAAACCGCTCCTGGAACTCAATGCCGGGATCGGCCTGCGGCTGATCGGCGGACGAGGGCAAAGGCTGCGCGTCCAGTGGCAGCGATGCGGCATGCAATCCGCAGACGAGACTGGCGACGGCGATGGCACAGGTGCCCGAATGAGTCCTGCCGCGACGCGACACGGATCGACTCCCGACACGATCTCCGTGGTGTCGGTGAACCCGGGGCGAAACCGATCGTTCCGTGTCGACCGCCGCGGCGACCGCTTGTCACGTGCAGTTGACGATCGGGCCGTTAGAGCGGCCCCGCATCTCTGGCAGAGAACATCGACACGCGTGCGGGAACGTCCTCCACGGCAGGCTTGAACTCTCCGGTCTCGGGATCGCGCACCAGCAGGACGCCCGTGGCCACGCCGAAATAGGCGCCGTGAAGCTGAAGCTTCCCGCGCTCCACCAGGATGCGCACGCACGGGAAAGTCATCAGGTTCGTCAGGCTGTTCTCGACGGCGGCCAGTTCGAGGCGCGGCAGGTACTCGTCGAGCTTGCCGGGAGGGGGGCCGAGGCGTTCACCCGCGGGCTTGATCAGGGACATCCACCGGCCGATGAAATCGCCCGGCGACAGGGGGGCGGTGTCATCCGCGAAGGCACGCACGCCACCGCACCGGGCATGGCCGAGCACCACGATGTGCTTCACGCGAAGCGCCTGCACGGCGAATTCCAGCGCCGCCGAGGTTCCGTGAAAGTCGCCTCCGGTTTCGAAGGGCGGCACGAGGTTCGCCACGTTGCGCACCACGAACAGCTCGCCCGGGCTCGCGTCGAAGATCACCTCCGGCGAGACCCGGCTGTCGCAGCAGCCGATCACCATGGTCTCCGGCGACTGCCCCTTTTCCGCGAGAGCCTCGAAACGCCCCTTCTCTCGCGGAAAGCGGTCGTCGAGAAAGGAGCGGTAGCCATCGGTGAGGCGCTGGGGAAACATGGGCAGTTCCTTGGCTGTTAATGGGTCAGTTCGGCGAGTCTGACGAGTTCGACATTGGCTCCGCACAGGAGAATGCCGATCCGCTCGCCGGCTCGGGGTTTATAGGCCCCCGAGATCAATGCCGCCAGTGCGGCACCGCCGCCGGGTTCCGCAGCGATGCGATAGTCGCGCCAGAGAACCCGCTGCGCATCGCGAATGGCCTCGTCGGCGACGAGCGCCACATGGTCCACCGTCCGGCTGCAGATATCATGGACGAGATCGCCCGTGTTGCGGGCTCCGAGCGAATCGGCCGCCACCGAATCCACCTCCACGTCGACGGGCCGGCCCGCCTGCAGGGCGGCATGAAGCGCGCGCGAGCCCTCGGGCTCCACGCCCACCACCTTCACGCGGTCCGCCCACCAGCTCGCGATGCCGCCGATGAGCCCGCCCCCGCCGACCGCCACCAGAACCGTGTCGAGGGCGGGGCCGTCCTGCTCCCATTCGAGGCCCACCGTGCCTTGACCGGTCATGGTGCTCTCGGCCGCGAAGGGGTGGACGCGAAGGGCGCCGCTCTCGGCGACGTAGCGGTCGCAGGCATCCTGCGCATCGGCATAGCGGGCGCCGCCGATCGCCACCTCCGCTCCATGGGAGCGGATCACGGCGATCTTCGCCGGGCTCGAGATCTCTGGAACGAAGATGCGGGCCGCCACGCCGAGCCGGCGTGCCGCATAGGCCACCGCAGCGCCGTGATTGCCGCCGGAGGCCGCCGCGACCCCTGCGGCCGGAATCGGCTTCGACAGGAGCGTGTTGAAGGCGCCGCGGGTCTTGAAGGAGCCCGCATGCTGCAGAAATTCCAACTTCAGGCTCACCGGCCCGTCATGTCCGAAGGCGCCCGGCGCGTTGAGGAGCGGGGTGCGGCGGATATGGGGGGCGATGCGGGCATGAGCTTCTTCGATATCGGCGCGGGTGATGGTCATGACGGGTCCCTGAGCGTCCAGATAGCGACCGGCAGGCCGTGGGCGTCACGGCCGGGCGGATCGGGAAAGGATCGCCCTCCACCTGTCGCGAGATCGAGCGCCACGGTCAACCCCGCCAATGCGTCGAGCAGGTCGTCGGCCGCTGCGCCCCTCGGCGGCGCCGCATCGACGAGCGCCTCGCCCAGGAGTCCGGACTGCGCCAGCAGCGAGCGGCGCAGGTGCAGGCCGGGCGCGAAGGGAACGCCCTTCACCTTCTTGGGCTGGTCGAGGGCCGTTCTTCCGTTCAGGGCCCAGAAGACGAGTTCGGGATGCACCTCGAAGATCGTCTCCGTCAGGACGGGCCTGATCCGCAGCAGCGTGTCGATCTCGCGGATCTTGGGAAAGATGCCAAAGCCCTGCCGCGAGACTTTTCGCGGCGGATCGGATGTGGCGAGCGCCAAGGCGCAGGCTTCGCCGTAATCCTTTGCATAGACCGCCCGCCGCGAGGGAATGGCGAAGACCGAGGATTGCCGCTGCCCGAGGAGAGGGCGGATGAGCTGTTCCGGGATCCGGCCCGACCCTCTCGTCTCCTCGGGCAGACCGATGGGCATGTCGACCGCGATCACGGTGGGCCGCTCGGGCGCGTCGACGATGGCGACGAGATCGGCCGCGACGGCGATCCTGGCCGAGGCGGGACGGCCCACCTGCATGAACGCCGCGATCCATCCGGCCCGGCAGCCATCCACGCCCGCGACCCACATCGCCTGCTCCCCTTTGCGTCCACCCGCGCACCTGATTACAACCGTTTGCGCAACGAGGAACCATCATGATCGCGATCCGTCCCCGCCGTAGCGCCCTCTACATGCCGGGCTCGAATGCCCGCGCCGTCCAGAAGGCCAAGACGCTTGCCGCCGACGTCGTGATCTTCGACCTCGAGGATGCGGTCGCGCCCGACCTGAAGGCGCAGGCGCGCGATGCGGTTTGCGCCGCCGTGACGGCGGGCGGCTACGGACCGCGGGAACTCGTGATCCGCGTCAACGGCCTCCAGACGCCCTGGGGCGAGGCGGATTTCGCCGCCGCCGCCGGGGCCGCACCCCATGCGGTCCTGCTTCCGAAAGTCTCTTCGCCCGAAGATGTGCTGGAGGCGGGCCGGCGTCTTGATATCCTCAGCGCGCCCGAAAAAGTCCGCATCTGGGCCATGGTCGAGACGCCGCTCGCGATCCTGCAGGCGCAGGCGATCGCGGCAACGGCGCAAAACGACGGGTCGCGTCTCGCCTGCTTCGTCATGGGCACGAACGATCTCGCCAAGGACACCCGCGCGCGCCTCGTCCCCGGACGCGCCGCGATGCTGCCCTGGCTCATGACGGCGCTTGCGGCGGCGCGCGCCTACGGCCTCGATATCCTCGACGGCGTCTACAACACCCTGTCGGACGAGGCCGGCCTGCGTGCGGAATGCATGGAAGGACGCGATTGCGGCTTCGACGGCAAGACGGTCATTCATCCCGGCCAGATCGCGGCCGCAAACGAGATCTTCGCGCCGTCACTCGAGGAGGTCGAGACTGCGCGCGAGATCGTCGCCCTGTTCGAAATGCCGGAGAATGCCGGCAGGGGCGCTGTCAGCCATAACGGCCGCATGGTCGAACGGCTGCATGCGGACATGGCGCAAAGGACGCTGGCTCTGGCGGAGGCGATCGCGCGGAAAGAATCGTGAGTGGCGTGATCCCGGTCCGAATGGGCCGCTCCCTCGCCGATTTATCTCGCGAGCCATTCTTTCCTATCTGGCACCGGCCGGCAGCCTTGCTATAAAAGGCTATGGCTTTCGGGGGAGCAGGACCATGGCAAGAGACAATTCACTGACGACGCTGACCGACGAGGACCTCGCGCAGGTCGTCGGGGGCGCCGGTCCTTCGAACGCGTCCCACCTTCCGGACCGTTCGGGCGAAGGGTTCCCGGGCATCGATGCCGCCGATCTCGGCTCCGTCATCGACAGGGAACTCACCCTTCCGGCGCGTTTCGCGCAGGCCGTCGCGCACGCGAACGAGCAATGGAGGCAGGCCATCGAAGAGGGGGCTTCGCGACCCGTGCTTGAGAAAGAGCCGCGGATCGCTGAAGAGGCGGCCAAGCTCCAGAAGCTCGTCAACGACTACCGCAACGCTCTTTCGAAAGATTAGAGCATCGTGCGAAGAAGTGGGAACCGGTTCTTCGCGAAAAACGATGCTTCGCCAAAGAGAAAGAGCAAGCATTCTGACCCCGTCAGAATGCTTGCTCTAGAGCCTTTTCCGCAAAAGTGGATGCCGGTTTTGCGAAGAAAAGGCGTCTTTCTCAAACAACAAATGCCTTTTCCGTGAACCGAAGTTCATGGAAAAGGCTCTAGTCCGCAGGGCTTCCGTCCCGGTCCAATGGAGCCGGCAAGTGAGTGGATGGTGAGAGGATGGCCCGTCAGTCGATCCCAAGCCCCAGGAGAGCCGGAAGCTGGTTCATATCCGTGAAGGGATGCGCGCCTTCCGCCTCGAGCTGCTCGCAAGCGAGTTCCTTGGCGAAGCCGAGCACCCGGCAGCCCGCGGCGATCCCGGCGCGCACGCCGGGCAAGCTGTCTTCGACGACCACGCAATCCTCAGGTTCGGCGGAGCAGGCCAGCGCCGCTGCCAGGTAGATGTCCGGCCAGGGCTTGGGCCGCGGCACGTCTTCGAAGGAGAGGACGCGTCCTGAAAACAGGCTCGTGAAACCGAGACGATGCAGCTTCGTGCCGAGCTCGAGACGGGTCGAGTTGGACGCGACGGCGATCGGAAGTCCGTGCGACGCGATGGCCTGGAGGGCCTCCGGCGCTCCCGAGACAGGCTCGACCTCCTCCTTCATGACCGCGGCCACCTGGTGCGAGATCAGGGTCATCCAGTCCGCCGGCAATGCCCCGACCACCGCCTCGATCCGCGGCACCATGTCGGGCAGCGCGGTTCCGAGAAAGGTGTGGCCCGCCTCGTCCGGCGTCATGGGCCACCCCCGGACGGTGAGGTCCGCCGCGATCACCCGGTTCACGAGGGGTTCGCTGTCGGCCAGGACACCATCGCAATCGAAGAGGACGGCCGCAGGGCGGCGCGCCGGTCGAGAGGAAATCATCGAGCTTCTCTGCCTTTGTCTCGAAAACGAAGGGTACGGCCGTCGGGCCGCGCCCTTCAGGATGTCCGCCTTCGTTACTGCATCAGCGCGGTCGTGTCCTTGATAAGCTTGTCGAGGCCCGCTTCGGGCGAGGTCTCGCCCCGCATGACGCCGTTGATGATGTCGCGCTGCAGGCGCCAGATCCGCACCGAGCTGCCGCCCGGATAGCCCTGCCAGGGGACCGAGCGGTCCGTCTGGTACGTGATGGTCTTGAAGTTTGGATTGGCATCGTAATACGGCCCGAGGAATTCGGGGCCCGACGCGCGCTGGTTCGTCGGGAGATAGCCGGTGATTTCCACCACGATCTTCTGCGCCTCCGGACCGGTCATGAACTTGACGTATTCCCACGCGGCCTTCTGCTTGGCCGGATCCCGCGCCGTGATGACCGCCGAGCTGCCGCCGGTGGGCAGGCCGCCCTTCGCCTTGTCGTCGACGGGGAAGATCGCGGTTCCGAGGGTGAATTTGGTGCCGATGAGGTCCGTGATCTGGCGCAGCCGGGCGGGGGTCTCGAAGAGAATGCCCGTCTGGCCGGCGGTGAATTGCTGGCGCGACGAATCGAAGTCGATCAGCGGCATGCCCGTCTCGGTCACGAAACGGCGCATATAGGTCAGCGCCTTGAGGCCTGGCTCGCCCCCGAAGGCGACCTTCGTGCCGGATTCGTCGAGCATGTTCGCACCGCCCTGGTGGATGAGGGCGCGGAACAGCCAGTCGTCGGGCCAGTCGTGGACGTTGTAGGACAGACCCGCCACGCCCGGCGAGGCGTCGCGGATCTTCGTCGCGAGGGCGATCACGCCATCCCACGTATCCGGCATCTTGCGCGGATCGCCGCCGGCCTTCTTCACGAGCTCTTCGTTGAAATACATCAGCGGTGTCGAGGCGTTGACCGGCATGCCGTAGAGCTTCCCGTTGACGCGGCCGAGATCGATGATCTTCTCGGAGTAGTTGGCGTTACGCCATTCCGCCGGCTCGGCGTCGAGCAACGGCCCGAGCTCGGTGATCTGCTTGCGCTTCAGGAGCGCGTTGACGAGTTCGGTCTGCAGGTGGAAGCCGGAGAAGTATAAATCCGGCAACTGGTTCGTGACCGCCTGCCGCAGCATGACCTGGTGGCCTTCGTCATAGTTCGCGACGGGAGCCCGGAAGGTGATCTTGATGTCGGGATGGCGCTTCATGAATTCCTGAGCGATAGGCTCATGGAACTTGGCGAAGGAAGGCTGGGGATACAGAACGTCCAGCGTCGTTTCCGCCAGAAGCGGGGTAGCGGTCACGCTACCCGCGAGCGCCATGCCCGCGAGCGCCGCCGTGAATTTCGAGTAATAGCCCATAGCTGTCTCCTCCCAGGGTCCGTAGTGCAGATGTCGGAAGTGTCGGAAGCTGCCGTTCCTTCGGCAGTCGTTATTTGACGCCCGTCATCGTGATGCCTTGAATGAACTGACGGCGGGCGAAGAGAAACGTGATGACGAGGGGCGCGGTCAAAATCGCGGCGGCTGCGGTCAGCGCGCCATAGTTCGAGCCGGTCTCCGCATTGGCGAAGAACATCATGCCGAGCGGGGGCGGGGCCAGGGAGGCGTCGGTGATCACGATCAGCGGCCAGTAGAGGTCGTTCCAATGCGCGACGATCGAGAACACCGAGAAGGCCGCGATGGCCGGCCAGGCGCTCGGCGTCACGATGCGCCAGACGATTTCGAACTCGCTCATCCCGTCGAGGCGCGCCGCGTGGATGATGTCGTCCGGAAAGCTCTTGAAGAACTGACGAAGCAGGAAAATGGCAAAGACGGAGAGGAAAAACGGGACCATCATGGCGAAATAGGTGTCCAGAAGCCCGAGATTCGCCAGGCCGATATAGAGCGGCAGGGCCGGCACCTGCACGGGGATCGCAAGCCCGAGCAGCACCAGGACGAAGAGCAGGTCGCGCCCGGGGAAACGCAGCTTCGCCAGGGCATAGGCGCATGGAATGGCCACGAGCAGCTGCACGGCCAGGATGCCGCCGCACAGGATCACGCCGTTCAGGGCGAACCGGAGAAGCGGCGCCGCCGTCAAGGCATAGGAATAGTTCTCGACACCGTAGAACCGCTTCGGCCACAGGCTGAAGGTGGCGGTGAACACCTCGTCGGGGGGCTTTATCGATGTGGCGAGCATCCACACGAACGGCATCAGGATGAACACGGCGCCCGCCAGCAGGAACCCGTGCGTGAGCGCGAGCCCGAGCATGCGTCGCGCGCGGGCCAGTCCCGGCGAGGGCCGGGCGGTGGAGGGGAGCGGAGACTGCGTGCTCATCAGTAATGCACCCGGCGATCGAGAACGAAGGTCTGGATGACGGAGAAGATGAGGATGAAGACGAGGAAGATGATCGTCAGCGCGGCCGCATAGGCCGTGTGGAAGTACTGGAAGCCTTCCAGGTAGACCGCGTAGAGCAGCACCTCGGACGCCCCGGCCGGGCCGCCGCGGGTCATCACCGCGACCGTGTCGAAGACCTTGAAGGCGGTGATCGAGGTGGTGACGATCACGAACATGGTCGTCGGCCCGAGAAGCGGCCAGGTGATCGTGAGGAACCGGTCGATCCCGCTGGCGCAGCCGTCGATCTCGGCGGCCTCGTAGAGGTCCTTTGGAATGGCCGAAAGGCCCGCCAGGAACAGGACCATGTTGAAACCCACGAGCTGCCATATGCCGATGACGGCGAGCGTCGGCAGCGCAAGAGACGGATCGCTGAGGAAGGCGACCTCGCCGATGCCGATCGCGCGGAGAAAGGCATTGATGGGTCCGAGCCGCGGATGGAGCAGAACCTGCCAGACCGTCGCCATGGCGATCAAGGTCGAGGTGACCGGCAGGAAATAGATCACCTCGTAGAACGAGCGGGTTCTCCTGCGGCCATGGACGAGCACCGCCACCAGGAGACCGAGCCCAACCGCGCCGGGCAGGACGATGGAGACGTAAAGAACCGTGTTCCAGAGAGAGCGCCTGAAGACCGGATCCGACATCGCCTTCTGGAAATTGCCGAGGCCGACATTCGTGAAGTCCAGTGCGCCGAGTTCGTAATCTGTGAGGCTCAAATAGAAGAGGACGATCAGCGGAGTGATGGTGATGACGACGAGAAGCAGGAAGGCCGGGAATGCAAATCCCATCCCGACCAGCTTCTCGATCATGGCCTGCCGGTTGACGCGGGCCCGCGGCGGAACGGCCTCGATCGGGGATGCGGCTGTCGCGGCCATCACGCGGCTCCTCCGCGCGTGACGAGCGTGAGCGGACGCGCGATCGGCTTCCCGTTCGACTGGTCAGGATCGACGCGTTCGCCCCGCTCGTCGAAGATGTGGCAAGCCGCCACGTCGAAGCTTAGTTCGACGTCGCCGCTGACGGCCTGAACCTCGGGACCGGCGGGAACGCGCGCGACCACCGATGCGGGCCCGGCGACGTCGAAATGGAGGATGAATTCCGAGCCGAGATTTTCCTTGCGGCGCAGCCTCGCCGGCAGCGACGCGCGGCCGGGGCGCGCCTCCCCGGTCGTGGCCGGGGACACCGCCTCCGGCCTGATTCCGAGCGTCACGTCCGAGCCCGGCGCCAGTGAGGTTTTGAGCGGAAGCCGCCTGCCCATCAGCTCGATGCAGCCGTCATGGCCCACCTTCGCTTTCAGGAGATTGATGGTGGGACTCCCGATGAAGGACGCGACCTTGATGTTGACCGGCCGCTCGTAGAGTTCGGTCGGGGTGCCGAGTTGCAGAATGCGTCCGGCATCCATCATGGCGACGCGGTCGGACATGGTCATCGCTTCGACCTGATCGTGGGTCACGTAGATGAATGTCGTCTTGAGTCGCTGATGAAGCTCCGCCAGTTCGGTCCGCATGTGGACGCGCAGCTTGGCGTCGAGATTCGACAGCGGCTCGTCCATGAGGAACACGTCGGGATGGCGCACCATCGCGCGCCCGAGCGCGACGCGCTGGCGCTGTCCTCCCGAAAGACGCGCCGGCCGGCGGTCGAGCAGGTGCTCGATCTGGAGCTGCTCGGCGATGGCGCGCACCTCGCGCGCGATCTCGGGCATGACCCTCCGGCGGCGGCTCGAAAAGTGCTTGATCAGCGGCAGCCGCTCCCACAGCGACAATCGCTGCATCGTCAGTGGAAGCGCGATGTTGGAGAACACCGACATATGGGGATAGAGGGCGTAGGACTGGAACACCATCGCGACCCGCCTCTCGTGCGGGCGAAGATGGTCGATGGGCGCGCCGCCGATGAACATGGAGCCCGACGTCTGCGGCTCGAGCCCGGCGATCATTCGGATGAGGGTCGACTTCCCGCATCCCGATGGACCGATGAGCGTCAGGAACTCCCCGTCGGCGATGTCGAGATCGATCCCGCTCAGGACCGGAACCGCCCCGAAGGACTTGGCAAGGGCACGCAATTCAACTCGGGCCATCTCGGGCTCCTCTACGCTGGTCCCACGTCGTCAGGCCGCTTGCCGCGGCGGATAGACCTCGTGCACCACGTCGTCGATCCAGTATGTGGTGAGCCCGGGCACGTCCTCGCGGGTCGCCGTCACGTCGGAATCCGCGAAGTCGTATATCACCGCGCCGAGGCGGCACTCTCCCGGCATCGGCGGCTGCATCTCGGGTCCCACGACGAAGCCGGCGGATGGACCCCAGATGTAGCGGCAGCCATCCACGCGCAGGTCATGGGATTTGTGGAGATGTCCCGTCGCGATGAGTGCGACGTCGAACTCCCGCACGAGGTCCAGAAGCGCCTTTCGCGGCCCGGGTTTAACCGACCAGTAGCCTGTATCGGGCTCGTCCGGTCCTTCGAGGAAGAGCGGCTTGTGCGTGAACCAGGCGATCCGGCGCCCCGTGGCGTCGGTCATGGCCTTCCGGAGCCAGGCGAGCTGCTCCTCCTCGTCGGGCAGGTCCGAGCCGAACAGCATCGCGTTGAGACCCAGCAAACGCCAGTTTTCCACGTCCCGGAGCCACCAGTCGCCACCGAAATGACGGCGCCAGCGCTCGAGCCGCGCCCGGTCGACGGGCTGGTGCGGATGATAGGCCTCGCCGACATCGTGGTTCCCAGGCACCGACAGGACGGGCGCCGGGAGATTCCTGAAGATCGAAGCGCAGTAGGCCAGATCCTCCTCCTGATCCGCCCCGTCGACCGACACGTCGCCGGTATGGATGATCAGATCCGGCCGCTGCTCCGTTGCCCATGCCAGAAGCGCCGGCCAATTGGCCGCGAAGTGCCTCTTCGTCGGACTCAGATGGGTGTCGGAGATCTGAAGCACGCGCATTATGGTGTTCACCCTCTACGGTTTTCGTGAGAGCGCAAATCGATCCGCCGCGCCCGGCCTGCTTCCGATCCTGGCTCGAACGGCATCGACGTGCCTCCCGATCTTGCTGGGTTCGCGACCGGCTCATTCGGCTAATCGGCAACGGCCGATCTCGCGAACCTTCAAACCTTCTCGAATTCAGAATACATATGCATTATGAATTTTACAAATGGTTAGTTCGTTGAATTTGCAATCTCCATCGTCCGGACGAGGCCCGCGGGCACCAGGGCTTCTCGCGGCCTCGATGAAGCAGCGCCCACGAGCGCTGCTCGCCCCGTTGGGGCTTATCCGGGAGGCAGGCTGGACCGGCGGATATGACATGCGAACGTCGAGGATTTGAGGAACGAAGCGGCGTCAGCGCCCGCCGCGCCGCCGCTCCGGTCTCGCCTGAGAGGCCACGCCGGTGCCGATCAGATCGCAGGCGCCTCTGGCCGTCTCCTCATCGCAGACGATCACCGAGGCGAAGCGCGCCTTCAGGGCTCCGGCGATGGCTTGCGTCTTGTTCTTCCCGCCCGATGCGAGAATGACGGTGGGGATCCGCGAAAGCTCGTCGAGCGGGAGCGCGATGGCGCGGCGGTTCAGCGGATGATCGATCATCCGTCCCTCCGCATCGTAGAACTGCCCCAGGATGTCCCCAACCGCGCCGCACGCCGCGAGTTCGTCGACGATCACGTCGCGCGGCAGGCCATAGCGGATCAACAGCGAGCGGGGAGACAGATCGCCGATGCTGAGCACCGCGACGTCGTTGGTCGCGATGCGCTCGAACGTCTCGCGGAACACGTCCTGCGCCAGAATGATGTCGCGGGACTGCGGGCTCCCCGCGTAGATGGGCGCGGCCAGATATTGGCACTCGGCATTCAGGAGGTTGGCCAAGCTGCTCGCGGTCTCGAAGGTATTGAGTTCAAGCCCATGCGTCAGGCCGCCCATCATCGAGTTGACGCACAGGTCCGGGTAGCGTCCGGCGCGCGTCTTGCGGATGGTTTCACGAAGCGTTGCGCCCCAGCCCAGTCCCAGGCCCGTGATCCGGTTCGTCTCAAGAAGGTTCGACAGATATTCGCCCGTGGCCTGCCCGATCAGGACCGGAACGAGATCGGGGTCGCCGGGCGTCGGGATGATGACCGCGTCCTTGAGGCCGAATTCGCGAACGAGGAATTGCTCGAGTTCGACACAGGTCGCGAATTGCGAATTGAGCGTGATGTTCACGAGGCCGCTCGCGCGGGCGTCCACCAGCATCCGGTTCACGCGCAACCGGGTCATGCCGAGTTTTTCCGCGATCTCGGCCTGCGTCAGCCCTTCCATGAAATAGAGCCAGGCGACGCGGGTCTCGAGAGAGTTGTCTGCCGAATTGATCATGGGCTCAGGGCTTCAGCAGCCTCCCTCATGTGGCGACAGGCCCCGGAGTGATCGGCCTGCGGCGGTCTTGGCTCGGTCATTCTCTAAACCCTCCGCGAGGGCTGTGGAAGCAGGGACGGCCCGTTGCCAGTCTTATACATATGTAATACAAAGTATTCAAATGTATGGCCAGTGAGGAATCAATGACAGATCAGGCGCAGGTTCTCGGCGACGCGATCCGGACGGCGGCAACCACGCGCTTCGTGCGGGTGGCTCCGTCCGCTCTGGCCGCGTTGCCGGACGCCGTCAGGGTCGCAGGAGACCGGCCGCCCATGATCGTCGCCGACCAGAACACGATGGCCGCGGCCGGGCGCGATGCACTCTCCCTCCTGGAGCAGGCGGGGTTTCTCACGGAAGCCCCGGTCATCCTGGAAGGCAAACCGCGCCTGAAGCCGAATGCCCAGGTTGCACGCGACATGGCGAACGCGATCAAGGCGCGGGGCGTGATTCCGGTCTCGGTCGGGTCTGGCGTCGTCAACGACCTCACGAAATATGCCGCCGAGCTGGCGGGTGTCGCCTATGTCAGCGTCCCCACGGCGGCGTCCATGGACGGCTATGCGGCCTCGGGCGCCGCACTGCTCGACAACGGGTTCAAGCGCACGCTCGCCTGTGCTCCGCCTGTCAGCATCGTTGCGGATCTCGACGTGATTGCCCGGGCACCGCCCCGCATGGCCGGCTGGGGTTACGGCGACCTTGCCGGCAAGATCGTCGCGGGTGCCGATTGGACGCTGGCCGACGCCCTCGGCGAGGAGCCGCTCAACCGGGAGCCGTTCGCGCTCGTCCAGGAGAATGTGCGTGCGTGGCTGTCGAAGCCCGCTGACATCGGCAGAGCCGATCCGGCGGCACTCGGTGATCTGATGGATGGCCTGCTCGTCTCGGGTTTCGCGATGCAGGCCCACGGCAATTCCCGGCCAGCGAGCGGAGCCGAGCATCTCATCTCCCATGTCTGGGAAATGGAGGGGCTGACCCATCGGGGTGAGCCGGCTGCACATGGCGCCTGCGTCGGGATCGGGACGGTGGCGATCCTGGCGCTCTACGAATGGTTCCTGGCGCAGGACATCGATGACGAGGTCGTCCGCCGTGCTGCCGGCAGGACGGCCTCGCCTGACAGCATCGAAGCCGAGATCGCTGCGGCCTTTCCCAATCAAGCCATCGCCGAGAGCGCCCGCATCGAGATGCGCGAGAAGCTGGGGCAGGCCACGCGACGCGCCGAGCGGCTTTCCACGCTCCGCGCGACCTGGCCGAGTCTGCGGGAAGAACTGCGCCGTTTCTGCGTTTCACCGGGCGAGGTCGAAGGCTGGCTCCGAGAGGCCGGCGCGCCGACCCATCCGGAGGATCTCGGGGTGCCTTTGCAGACGCTGGCGGCGGAGTATCGGAGGGCCCGCCTGATCCGCCGGCGGTTCACGATCCTCGACCTTCTCGACGATCTGGGATGGCTCGACAGGGGAGTCGTCGCGCTCTTTGCCGAGGGTGGCTTCTGGGGTCGTCGCTCCAGGGAGGGAGAGCGGCCCGCCGCGTCGGCGCAAGGCTGCTAGCCCCTACAGCATCGGGTGTGAAATCGGCCCCACATCCGATGCGGTCAGCCTATGGTCTTGAGTATCTTCTCACGCAAAACCGGGTCCCACTTCCCGCGTTCAATGCTCTCCTTGCTTGAGCATCTTTTCACGCAAAACCGGTTCCCACTTTTGCGTTCGATGCTCTCATGAGATGCCGGATGCGCTGCAAGGGGTGGAGCGCTTCGGCCTTCGCCAGGAGGCTGCTCTGGCAGCGGCAGGAAAAGCCGGTTGCCAGGATGGCTCCGCCCGCTTCGTCCACGTGCCGCTTCCAGGAGAGATCGAAAATCCTGGCTGACGTGTCGGCATTGCGCGTCTCGTGCCCCCAGGTTCCCGCCATGCCGCAGCAGCCCGCGTTCGGGACCGAGATTCCTTGCCCGAGCGTCTCGAAGATCGAGACCCACTCGCCCTTGCCGCCCGGGTGGAGCGTGCGTTCGGTGCAATGCAGCATAAGGGTGAGGCGCTCTCGGGCCTTGTTCCCCGCGCAAGCGGCCAGGGCCTCGGTCTGCGTGGCAAGCCATTGCTGCGGCAATAGAACCGGGATGCCCGCGGGGATCACGTCCCGGTACTCGTCCCGATAGGCGAGAGTCATGGCAGGCTCGATCCCGACGAGGGTGAAGCCGTCATTGGAGAGCTTTTGCAGGCTGGCGCCCGTTCGGCGCGCCTGTCTTTCGAAGGCCTTGAGACGGCCGAGCACGTGCAGCGGCTTCCCGTTCGGGCGGAACGGCAACAGGTAGGGTTCAAAGCCGAGAGCCCTGATCACGAATGCCAGGTCGAGCACCAGATGGGGTTCGAAATAGCGCGTGAAGGCGTCCGGCACGATCACGACGGCCCTGTCGGGGCGCGGTGGAGCCGCAAGGTTCAACGGCTTCAGTCCGGCGGCCGCCAAATCCCCCCGGCCGAGGGCTTTCGGCAGAGCCGGAACATGGGTCAGGCCGAGGCTCTTGAGAAGTGGCGAGAACGGCCCTTTCAGGGCGAGGTTGGCGAGCCTTGGAAAGGCCGACGCGAATGGCAGAAGCTTCTCGAGGCAGCCGAGAAGATGATCGCGGGCGGGGCGTGGGTTGCGGGCATACCAGCTTTCCATGAACTTCGCGCGAAAGCGCGGCACATCCACCTGCACAGGGCACGCGCGTGCACAGGCCTTGCAGGAGAGGCACTCGTCGAGGGCGTCCTTGACCTCCCGTTCAAAGCCTGGATCGGCGCGGCCTTCGGGCCCCCCTTGGCGCAGCCACTCGCGCACGAGGGCCGAGCGGCCCTTGGGCGAGTTCCGGCGATCGTTCGTGGCCTTGTAGGACGGGCACATGACCTCGTGATGCGCGTGATTGAAGCAAGCGCCGTTGCCGTTGCACGACACCGCTCCCTCGTATTGAGCGCGCTGCGCCTCGGGGATCTGCCGGTCCGCCGCGCCGCGCAGGGGCACTTCGTCGATCTTGAGAAGCGCCGCCCCTCGGGCGGAGGCGATCTTGCCCGGGTTCAACTGGTCGCCAGGATCGAAGGCGCGCTTGATCTCCTCCAGAGCCGGGTAGAGGGGCCCGAAGACCTTGGGTACGAATTCCGAGCGCACGCCCTTGCCGTGCTCGCCCCACAGAAGCCCGCCGTATTTGCGCGCCAGCGCCTCGACCCGCTCGGTCACGCGGCGCACGAGCGGCTCCTCCGCCGGATCGATGAGATCGAGGGCGGGGCGCACGTGCAGCACGCCCGCATCGACATGGCCGAACATGCCGTATTGCAGCCCCTCTTCGTCGAGCACCGCGCGGAACTCTCGAATGAAGGGCTCGAGGTTCTCGGGCGGGACGGCGCAATCCTCCACGAAGGGCATCGGCCGCCGCTTGCCCGCGGTGCGGCCCAGGAGGCCCACGGCCTTCTTGCGCATCTCCGTGATCCTGGCGACATCGCCCCCTCGTGCGAGGGTATGGCTGCGGCGCCCTTCCGCCGGTTCGCGCAGCCGGGTCAGGGCGGCCTGGATTTGCGCCTCGACGGATGCCTCGTCGTCGCCCGTGAACTCGACCAGGTTGACGCCCTTGGCTTCAGTGTCGGGGAAGAAAGGCGAGACGTATTCCCAAACCGGATCGGCTTGAGCGAGGCTCAGCACGCGGCTGTCGACGGTCTCGACGGCGGCCGCGCCGAGGCCCGCCATGACCCGGGCATCCCTCAAGGCAGCCTGGAAATCGTCATAGAAGACGTTGATCTGCTGCGAGGCCTTCGGGATCGGTACGAGATTGATCCTGGCCTCGGCCAGCATCGCGAGGGTGCCTTCGGAACCGCAGAGAACGGCGCGGGGATCGATGCGCCCATCCGCATCGCGCAGATGCGCCAGATCGTAGCCCGTGAGCGAACGGTTCAACTTGGGGAAGCGCTCCGCGATGAGCCCGGCATTGTCGCGTGCGACCCGCTCGAGGATGCGCAGGATGTCTCCCTCGCGGCCCTTGAGGGTGGCGATCTCCCGGGCGGTGCGAGGCTTGGTATCGAGAACCTCGCCGCCCACCAGAACGGCCTTCAGCTCCAGAACGTGGTTCGATGTCTTGCCGTAAAGACAAGAGCCCTGGCCGCAGGCATCGGTCGAAATCATCCCGCCGATCGTGGCGCGGTTGGAGGTCGAAAGCTCGGGCGCGAAGAAGAGGCCGTGCGGCCGGAGCACCTCGTTGAGCCTGTCCTTGATCACACCGGGCTGCACCCGCGCCCAGCGCTCCGCGACGTTGATCTCCAGGATCCCGGTGAGATGGCGCGAGAACTCGACAACGACGCCGTGACCCAGGGACTGGCCATTGGTGCCGGTGCCGCCGCCGCGCGGGCGCAGCACCACGTCCTCGAAGCGAGGGTCGGCGAGAAGCCGGCCGATGCGTTGAAGGTCCTGAACGGATCTTGGAAAGACGACGATGTCGGGCAGGACCTGATAGATCGAGTTGTCGGTTGCCAGGACCTGGCGCTCGGAGCGTTCATCCGAGAGGTCTCCCTCGAATCCTTCCGCCTTCAGGGCCGCCAGAAAATCCGCATAAGGTCCCATTGCTCTGTCATTCGCCACATATGTGCGGGGGCGGCTAGAGCATCGGACGTGAAAAGTGGAATCCACTTTTGGGTCCGATGCTCCCTTCTTGGAAGGAGCGCATCGTGCGAAAAACCGGATCCACTTTTTCGCACGATGCGCTAGGCCGCCCCACCGGCCGTCCGGCGTCACTTGCCGAGGGCAAGGCGCTTTTCGACGATTTCGGAAATCGCATCGCTCATTTCGGTTTTCCGGAGCTCCTTGGCATCGATCGTGCCCTGGTTCTCCTGAACATCGGCTACGGCATCCGCGAGGCGTCCGACAAAGCCGAGCTCGTCGTAGGTCTTCGCCACTTCCCGCATTTCTGCCGCACGGCGGATACCATGGCGAAGGGTTCGCTCAAACATGTATTCAATGTTTTTCGGCCAGCCGAGGCCCGGGAAGGTCTCCGCAAGCGAGCCCATCACGCGATCGAGGCAGCCCGAAGCGCGCGCGGCCAGCATGGTCTCGACCGTGAGCGCTTCGAGGCCCTTCACAAAGAGCGACCGGACCATCTTGATGGCGGTGGCGGCACCCACCTCGTGACCCACGGTTTCGAACGCGAAGCCGTGAGCGGCAAGAATGGGCTCCAGCGCGTCGGCGGTCTTGCCCGCGATGAGAACCGGAGTCGCATGGCCGCGCGGGTGCACGGGAGCCATCACGGCCATGTCGAGGTAGGACGCGCCCGTGGCCTCCACGAGCGCCGCCGTCTCCCGTTTGCGACCCGGCGAGACGGAGTTGATGTCGATGTAAAGCTGACCCGGCTTCAGAGCGGACAAAGCCGATTTCGCAGCCTCGAGCGATTGGTCGGCCGTCACGGCGGCGAAAACCCAGTCCACGCCTTCGATGGTCGCTTTCACGGACTGTTCGAACCGCAATCCCCGCGAGCGAGCCTCGGCCGCCATGGCCTCGTCCTGCCTGAGGTCATAAGCTGCGACGAATTCGGCCTCGCCCTTGCCCTTGAGAGTATCCGTGAAGGCGCGTGCAGCCTCGCCAAAGCCGATGAACGCAATTTTCATGTGGTGACCTCGGTTCTGAGTGCAGGATCGGCCTGCCTTAAAATGACCTCCAGGGACGTCCCTTCGTCGCCAAGGAAAGGCCGACCTCTTTCTGGGATCGATTTGTGCACTCCAAATCACGGAAATGCTTCATCGGAAGTCGTCGATCCTCTATAAAAAAATGTGAAACGAGGCTATTTCGGCGGGACGAAACCTTCGATCTCCTCGGAGAGCACCTCGTAGAAGCTCTCCAGGAAAAGCAGCTGCGTCCGGCTCGGCAGCCAATCGCTTCTCATCGTGATGCCGATGGCGCGTCCCCCGGCGGAGACGTGAAATCGCAAGGGGGTGAGCAGGCCCAGTTTCACCTCCAGGGCCACTTGCCGCACGGAAAGAACCGCGAGCGCGTCGCTGTCGAGAAGAATGGAGCGCATCAACAGGGTCGAGGGGGCTTCGATCCTCACCCGGGGCCCTTCCTGCCGCCCCGCGAAGAGAGCGTTGAGGGCATTTCGCACGGGCGTGCCCTCGCGCTGGGCGACCCATTCGCACGATGCCAGATCGTCGATGGACACATCCTTTCCTTCGAGGGGATGTCCCTTGCGGGCGATGATCGTATAGGGGTCGCTGAAAAGGTACGTCTCGGTCACGTCGCTGGCGGGCGGGGGATGGCGGATCGCGCCGATGAGCATGTCGGCCTCGCCGGAACGCAATGCCCTCAGCATCGTATCGTATACCCCTTCCAGAACGACGAAATTCACCTGCGGCGCCCGCGCCCGGGTGCGGTTGATGGCCTTGCCCAGGATCGCGGACCGGATCATAGGGAGGGAGGCGATGAGCACGCGCCCCTTCAGCGATCCGTCCGAGCCCTTCAGCTCCTCTTCCGCCGTGACGATTTCGCGAAGGGCAATCTGGAATTGACGCGCCAGTTCCGCGCCCGCCCGGTTGGCGGCGAGGCCCTGCGGGGTCTTGGTGTAGAGTTCGTAGCCGAGATTGCTTTCGACATC
The DNA here is from genome assembly GCF_041276405.1 of Microvirga sp. TS319. Lineage (NCBI taxonomy): Bacteria > Pseudomonadati > Pseudomonadota > Alphaproteobacteria > Hyphomicrobiales > Methylobacteriaceae > Microvirga > Microvirga sp. TS319. The sequence continues at coordinate 131,086 of NZ_JBGGGT010000002.1, forward strand.
GCGTGCCGCCCGATGAAGTGCGGACACGGAAATGCCGTCCGCCTTCGCGGCCAGGAGCAGAGAGCCATGATGGCTCACCGAGACATGCGCGAAGAGCTGCGACGCCGTGAGGCGCGCGACAATGTGACCGCTCTGCGACAAGGTCGGCGCGACCGCGCGTTCGGACGCGACCATGATCCCCCTTTGGAGGATGCGAAAGAAACGGTCGCAACGTTGCCAGAGAACATTGCCCTCCCGGGTCGGCTGACTGCCGCCGCTTTTTCGCGTCAGGAGCGGCACCGCGTAATGCTCTTCCAGGCGGGAAATGGCCTGCGTAATCGCCGGCTGCGCGATGTTCAGGCCCTTCGCCGCCGCGTTCAGCGATCCGAGCTCGCAGACCGATAGAAACATTCTCAGGTGGCGCAGGTTCGGGAAGTGTGCGGGCCGTTTCATCAAAACTTATATCACATTTCGTCACTTCTATTATCGCTGCGCGACCATTCCGACGCAATATGACCAGAGTTTTATCCTATGCGCCCAAGGACAAGGCAAGCGGCGTGCGCGCTTGATCGAAAGTCCGTTTTCTCACAAACGTAGATAGGCATAGATCCCAGGGAGGGAGGAAACATCATGGCTGAGATTCGGCCGTTCAATCAGCCCGGGCAGGATCGGCGTCCTGAAACGAGATCTGGCTTCTAACAGCCTCCTGTGACACGATCTAAGGCTTCACCATGCAAATATTCATCGACACCCTTGGCGTGCTGTTCTCGCTGCCTGGGCTTTTGTCGCTCATCGCCGGCACGGCAATCGGGATCATCGTCGGGGCTCTGCCCGGCCTTGGACCATCGATCGGCATCAGTCTTCTGATCCCGTTCACCTACACGATGACGCCCGAAAACTCGATGCTTCTGTTGATCTCCCTCTATATGGCGGCGGAGTACGGCGGTTCGGTTTCGGCAATTCTGCTTTCGACACCGGGAACGGCCGCCGCCGCCGCCACGACCATCGACGGCTTTGCGATGACGCAGCGGGGGCAGGCCAACAAAGCGCTCGCGATTTCGCTCTCGGCCTCGACCGTCGGCGGCCTCGTCGGTGGCGTCGCTCTGCTTTTTCTCGCAATGCCGCTCTCCAGGCTTGCGTTGCAGTTCGGCCCTGCAAGCTACTTCGCGGTCGGCCTGTTCGGCCTGACCTCGGTCGCGGCCCTATCGGGCGGATCCCTCACCAAGGGTCTGATCGGCGCTGCCTTCGGTCTGCTGCTCGCCTTCGTGGGCATCGATCCCATCGCCGGCATGCCGCGCTTCACCTTCGATCAGATCGCGCTCTTCGAAGGCATTCCGATGCTGGCCGTGCTGATCGGTCTCTTCGCGGTCTCCGAGGGCTTCATTCTGGCGGAAAGCGCGGGTAAGGCCCGGGATCGCGTCTCCAAGGGCGCCGTGCGCGCGGTGTATCTGACGTTTTCAGAATGGAAGGAGCTGATCCGCACCATGATCTCGGGGTCGGTGATCGGCACCTTTCTCGGAATCCTGCCCGGAGTCGGCGGCAACATCGCGTGCTGGGTGGCCCGCGACTATGCCATGCGGCGCAATCCGAAGCTCGCTTTCGGCAAGGGCGAGCCGCGCGGCATTGCGGCGCCGGAATCGTCGAACAACGCGACCGTGGGCGGCGCGATGGTTCCGCTTCTCGCGCTCGGAGTGCCCGGATCGCCGACCACGGCCGTCATCGTCGGCGCACTCGTGCTTCACGGCTTGCGTCCCGGCCCTCAGCTCTTCACCGAGCAGCCTGTCCTCGTCTACACGATCCTTCTCGGATTGCTGCTCGCATGCGTGATCATGTTTCTTCTGGCATCGCTCTCGCTGCCCTGGATGGCGCGCGTAATCAATCTGCCTGATTCGGTGCTCGCCGCGGGCATCCTGATCTTCGCGATCCTGGGCGCATACTCGCTGCGCAACCTCGCCTTCGACGTGTGGCTCACCATCGCCTTCGGGGCTCTCGGGTATCTCATGAAGAAGCTCTCCTTCCCGGTTGCGCCCGTCGTGCTGGCGCTGGTTCTGGGTTATCTGGTGGAGACGAACTTCCGCACGGCTCTCGTGACCTCGCGCGGTTCCTACAGCATCTTCTTCACCGACCCCGTCTCGGTGATCTTCCTGGTCCTCAGCCTGGTGAGCATTCTCTATCCGGCCTGGCGGTCCTGGCGCGAAAAGACACTCAAAACAGCGTGAAAACATCTCTCGGAGGAAAAGGCATCATGACGTTCAACCCATCACGCCGCTCGCTGCTGACCGCTCTGGGAGCAGCGCCGCTCGTGCTCAGCGCCAAAGGCGCGTTCGCGGCCGGTTTCCCGAACAAGGCGGTCAATCTCGTTGTCTGGTCCGGCGCAGGCGGCGCGCTCGACACCTACGGCCGTCAGCTCGCGGAGCTGCTCACCAAAGAGGCCGGCTGGACGGTCTCGGTACAGAACCGTCCCGGCGGTTCGGGCGCCGTCGGCGTGTCGACCGTTCTGGCTCAGAAGGCCGACGGCTACAACATCCTCGTCTGTACCGGCACGCTGACGTTCGGCATCGCACAGGGCCTCATCCCCTTCAAGCTGGAGGATCTGCGTTACGTCCGCGCCATGCAGGCGGAGCCGTCATCCGTGGCGGTTCGCGCCGACAGCCCGTTCAAGACCCTGGACGACTTCGTCGCCTCCATGCGCGACAACCCGAACAAGCTCCGCGTCGGCGGCCATGCCCCGGCGGGCTTCCACCAGTTTATCCTCTATCAGCTCGGCAAGATCGGAAAATTCGAAGCGGGATGGATCCCGCACGATGCGTCCGGCAAGGTTCCGCTCTCCCTGCTCGGCGGCCACATGGACGTCGCGATCATGACGCCGTCGAGCGGGCTGTCCCAGGTGGAAAGCGGTGAGATCCGCCTGCTCGGTATTTCGACCGAAGAACGCTCGCCGTTCTTCCCGAACGTGCCGACCTTCAAGGAGCAGGGATACGACATCGTCGACTCCGTCTGGCGCGGCATCGCCGTTCACGGCAAGACTCCCGACGACGTCATGGGCAAGATCCAGGAGGCGATCGACAAGGTCGAAGCCTCCCAGGATTGGCTCGATTTCCAGAAGCGAGAGAAGCAGGAGAACATCAACCTCGGCGAACAGGCCTATACACAGCTGGTGCAGCGGCAACTTGCGACCCAAAGCGAGTTCCTGAAGTCCGTAGGGCTGATTCAATGAGCTCGGTCGAGGCGATCAAGGAAAAGGACGGCGGAGCCACCGTCCTTCTGCTCGTACAAAAACTCGCCGTCACGGCGGCGGCGCTCGTCTTTTTCGCGGTGTTCTTCTGGATTGCGCGGCAGATGCCGCCCGTTCGCGCCTCCGGCGACGTGGGCTCGGCCTTTCTTCCGTCGATCCTGGCCGTATTAGGCTTCTGTCTGAGCCTGTTCTATCTGTTCCAGATCGTCACGGGCCGCGACAGAACCAGAGCGCCTGTCCAAGCCATCGCGCTCGCGCTTCTGATTCTGACGCTGGCGGCCGTCGGGTCGGTCTACTGGCTCGGCATGCCCGTTGGACTCGGAATCGGCGCGGCCCTCATGGTCCTTGTCCTCGAGCGCGGGAAGCGGCCTTTCTGGGCCATCGGAACAGGCATCATGTTCTGGGCGATGACACAGTTCGGCTTCGGCATGCTGCTGGGCGTGCCTTTGCTCTGAGCGTTCCGGCCGGATTGCGATCTGCAAAAGAGGGGGCCTGCCGTTGGCTGGCCGCTGCCAGAACGAGTCGGCCATCCTGGTGGCCGACCTTGGCTCCAGCGCCAATGGCATGCTTCAAGAACGGACGCCGGAGGAGCTGCGTTTCCAGCATCGACGGACTGAAATCCCGATCCGCGGACCCGCCCGGATGAACCATGGCGCCGCGCAATATTTGACCGCAGATGCACGGAATTGATCGTTTTCGTCAGATTATTCATTTGTCTTGCCGGTCCTCCCCCCGCACAACCAGTAAGGCGTCAGGTGCATCTCCACGACAGCCTTGAACAGACTTGAAAGGTGTTCCGATGATCATCGACTGTCATGGCCATTACACGACGGCCCCGAAGGCGCTGGAGGATTGGCGCAAGCGCCAGGTCGCCAGCATTTCCGATCCGTCGCGGCGGCCATCGGTCTCCGCGTTGAAGATCAGCGACGATGAGCTGCGCGAATCGATCGAGGGCAACCAACTCCGCCTGATGAGAGAGCGGGGCCTCGATATGACGATCTTCAGCCCGCGCGCGAGCTTCATGGCGCACCATATCGGCGACTTCTCGATTTCATCGGAATGGGCCGCGATCTGCAACGAACTCTGCCATCGCGTCTCGCAGCTCTTTCCGGACAATTTCATCGGCGCGGCCATGCTGCCGCAGAGCCCGGGCGTCGATCCCAGGACCTGCATTCCCGAGCTCGAAAAATGCGTGAAGGAATACGGCTTCGTCGGGATCAACCTGAACCCCGACCCGACCGGCGGCTATTGGAAGAGCCCGCCCCTGACCGACCGGCACTGGTATCCGATCTACGAGAAGATGGTGGAATTCGACATTCCCGCCATGATTCACGTATCGACGAGCTGCAATGCCTGCTTCCATACGACGGGCGCGCATTACATCAACGCCGACACGACCGCCGTGATGCAGCTCATCGAAGGCGACCTGTTCAGGGATTTCCCGACGCTCCGCTTCGTCGTACCTCACGGCGGCGGCGCCGCGCCTTATCACTGGGGCCGGTATCGCGGTCTCGCGCAGGCGCTGAACAAGCCGGAGCTGCGCGAACATCTCCTCAGGAACGTCTTCTTCGATACCTGCATCTATCATCAGCCGGGGATCGATCTGCTGACCAAGGTCATCCCGGTCGAGAACATCCTTTTCGCCAGCGAGATGATCGGTGCGGTGCGTGGGATCGATCCCGAGACCGGGCATCACTTCGACGATACCAAACGCTACATCGAGGCGGCTCAGAACCTGAGTTCCGAGGACCGCTACAGGATTTACGAAGGCAACGCGCGCCGCGTCTACCCACGCCTGGACGCCGCCCTGAAGGCGCGCGGACGATAAAGGACACCATCATGACCGAACTCGGAATCGTCAAACGCAACATCAACCGCGCGGATCGCACGACCGTCGACCGGCTTGCAGGACATGGCGTCTCGACCGTGCACGAGGCGATGGGGCGCACCGGGCTCATGAAGCCGTACATGCGGCCGATCTACTCCGGCGCCCAGGTGTCGGGCACGGCCGTCACCGTCCTGCTGCACCCCGGCGACAACTGGATGATGCATGTCGTCGCGGAGCAGATCCAGCCGGGCGACATCGTGGTCGCGGCGATCACCGCCGAATGCACGGATGGCTATTTCGGCGACCTTCTCGCGACGAGCTTCAAGGCACGCGGCGCGAAGGCGCTCATCATCGACGCGGGCGTCCGGGATGTGAAAACCTTGAGCGAGATGGGCTTCCCCGTGTGGAGCAAGTGCATCTCCGCGAAGGGCACCGTCAAGGCGACGCTCGGCTCGGTGAACATCCCGATCGTCTGCGCCGGGGCGATGGTGGAGCCGGGCGATGCCGTCGTGGCCGACGACGACGGTGTCGTCGTCGTGCCCGCCGCGCTGGTGCACAAGACGGCCGAGGCGGCCGCAGCGCGCGAGGCCAACGAAGAGAAGAAGCGCGCCACGCTGGCCGCCGGCACCCTCGGCCTGGACCTGTACCAGATGCGCGAGCCGCTGGCCCGGGCGGGGCTGAGATACATCGACTGAACTCGATGGAGCAGGTCCCGCAAGGGAGGAGATCCTCATTGGCCCAACACGTTGACGGCATTTCGTCCATGGCGACCCGGCAGATCCTGGCCGAACTCGCCGCGCTCTACGAGCAAGCGACCGGATCGCGGGTTGCGATCCGGTCCATGGGGGGAGTGGAGGCGGCAAGGCTCGTCCGCGCCGCCGAGCCGACCGATGTCGTTATCCTCGCGGCGAGCGCGATGGAGCAACTGGAGGGCGAGGGGCATATCCTTCCGGGGACCCGCTCCGGTTTCGCGCGCTCCGCCATAGCGGTGGCGGTCCGCGCCGGCGCGGAGCGGCCGGACATCGACAGCGAGGAGGCCGTGATGCAAGCCCTCATGGCCGCCCGGAGGATCTGTTACTCCACAGGGCCCAGCGGCGATCATCTCCTGCGTCTGCTGGACAGGTGGGGAATCGCCGAAACGGCGTCCCAGCGCCTGCTCCAGGCACCTCCGGGCGTACCGGTGGGCGCCATGGTCGCAAGAGGGGAGGCGGAGCTGGGCTTGCAGCAGTTCAGCGAATTGCTGCCCGTCCAGGGCATCGAAATCCTCGGTCCCCTGCCGCCGGAAATCCAGGCGACGACCGTGTTCACGGCCGGCATCGCGCAAACGTCCGCCCAGCCGGAGAAGGCGCGCGCTCTGATCGGCTTTCTGAATTCGGACCAGGCGTGCGAGGCGAAGCGCAGACACGGCATGGAGCCTGCCTAGAGCCTTTTCCGCAAAAGTGGATGCCGGTTTTGCGAAGAAAAGGCGTCTTTCTCAAACAACAAATGCCTTTTCCGTGAACCGAAGTTCATGGAAAAGGCTCTAGCGCATCGTGCGAGAAAGTGGTCTTGGTTCTTCGCAAGAAGCGATGCTCAAAAACATAGACTGACAGCATCGGACGCGGGTTCGATTTCACGTCCGATGCTCTAAGTCGCTTTTCCCAGGCGCCTCGTTGCCAGGATGTCTCGGAGGCGGGCAGGGCCCGCCTCACGATCGGCCGATTAGCGCTTCACGCGCTCGATCAACGCCTGCAGCATGTGTTCTTCCTCCGCCGTCAGGTCTGTCAAAGGCGGCCTCACCGGACCGGCCGGGAAGCCTTGAAGGCGCACGCCCGCCTTGACGGCGGACACCGCATAGCCCTTGGCCCGGCTGCGCAGGCGCATGAAGGGATAGAAGAACTCGTGCAGGATCGCCTCGCAGCGTGCCCGATCATTGGCGCGTACGGCCGTGTAGAATTCCATAGCGAGAGCCGGAACGAAGTTGAACACTGCCGAGGAATAGGTCGTAAATCCCGCGCTTAGGTAAGCTTCGGCGAAGAGCTCGGCCGTCGGCATGCCGCCGAGATAGGTCAGCCGGTCTCCGAGGGTCGCCGTGATCTGGCGAATCGTGCCGATCTCGCCTGTGCCATCCTTGAAGCCGACAAGGTTCGGGCATTCGTCGCAAAGCCGCGCAAGGGTGTCCGGCTGAAGCACGGAATTGTCGCGATTGTAGACCATCACCCCAATCCCGACCGACGCGCAAACCCGCTTGACGTGCTGGTAGAGGCCCTCTTGCGGCGCATCGATCAGATAGTGGGGAAGCAGCAGGATTCCGTCAGCGCCGGCACCCTCGACCGCCCTGGCGATGGACATGGCGACTTCGGTGCCATACCCGCAGCCGGCGATGATCGGCGTGGCGCCTGCCGCTTCCTTCGCGGCCCTCACGACCTGCGGAACCTCGTGGGGCTGGAGCGAGAAGAACTCGCCGGTCCCCCCGGCAGCGAACAGAGCCGCCGCCTTGTACTCCGAGAGCCAGGCAACATGTCTCCGGTAGCTTTCGGCATTGAACCGATGCTCGGCATCGAAATGCGTGACGGGGAAAGACAATAGGCCGGCGCCGATTGCCGCCTTCATATCCCGAGGATCCATGTGAAGCTCCTGTTTCCTGGCCCTTATTCCGCAACCCTTAGCGGTTCGAAGGAAACAGGTCAACAGTTGTATGATGAATTACATCATGCAAGAATCCGGCCAGCGCCGCCCAGCTCAGGGCGGCTGCAACGCAAGTCACATGAAATCATGTCATCATACATATTACGTCCTTGACGCGCCTGAGCGGGCCATTCTACGTTGACGGCATGTGCTCTGATCGATGCGCCAAGGCTGTTTCGTCAGCCGCATCGCGGGTGCGCTCCGACAGCATGGCGTTCAAGACCAGGCATCGCGACAGAGGCAGAAATCCAGAAGACGGGAGAAGCAGCAGAAATGACGGTTGACGGCAATCAGGTCAGGGTCGGCGTCGATATCGGCGGAACGTTCACCGACGTCGCCATGGAGATCGGCACTCAGCTCCATTCCACGAAGGTGCTGACCAATTACGCATTTCCCGAACAGGCCATCGTCGACGGAATCCGTCAGGTCGCGGAATCCGCCGGACTGGCGCTCTCGCAGATCGATATGGTCATCCATGGCACCACGCTCGCGACCAACGCTCTGATCGAGCGCCGCGGCGCGAAGATGGCCTTCGTGACGACCAAGGGCTTTCGCGACGTTATCGAGATGCGGACGGAAAATCGGTTCGAGCAGTACGATCTCGACATCGTATTGCCCGCTCCGCTGGTCGAGCGCAGCCACCGCTACGTCCTCGATGAGCGGATCGGGGCGGACGGATCGGTCCTCAAGGCGCTCGACCCTGCCGAGGTCTCCGAATTGGCGGACCGTCTCGCCGCCGGACCTTTCGAAAGCATCGCGATCGGGTTCATTCACTCCTACCTGAACGGAGTTCATGAGCGCCAGGTGCGTGATGCGCTCATCGCGCGCAATCCGAAGCTCTCGGTGTCGATCTCGTCGGAAGTCTCGCCCCAGATGCGCGAGTTTCAGCGCTTCAACACGGTCTGCGCCAACGCTTACGTCAAGCCGTTGATGGCCTCCTACCTTCACCGGCTCGTCGGACGCCTCTCCGAGGAGGGAATCGGCTGTCCGATCTTCATGATGCATTCCGGAGGCGGCATCATCAGCGTCGAGAGCGCCATCGCGTTTCCCGTGAGGCTCCTGGAGTCGGGGCCCGCTGGAGGCGCCATCTTCGCGGCCGATATCGCGGCGCGCTATGGGCTCGACCAGGTCCTGTCCTATGACATGGGCGGCACCACGGCCAAGATCTGCCTGATCGAGGGGCAGGTTCCGAAAACCGCAAAGACTTTCGAGGTCGCCCGCACCTACCGTTTCAAGAAAGGCAGCGGCATGCCGATCTCGATCCCCGTCATCGAGATGGTGGAAATCGGCGCCGGCGGCGGCTCGATCGCAACCGTCGATTCCATGCGGCAGATCCGCGTCGGGCCGCACAGCGCAGGTTCGGAGCCCGGCCCGGCCTGCTATGGCCGCGGAGGAGGCCATCCGACCGTGACCGATGCAGACCTGCTCCTGGGAAGGCTCGATCCGGAGGAATTCGCGGGCGGATCGTTCAAGCTGCACCCTGCGGCGGCGCACAATGCCGTGGAGCGTGACCTGGCGTTGAAATTGGACATCGACAGCACAACCGCGGCATTCGGGCTGAGCGAAGTCGTCGACGAAAACATGAGCAACGCCGCCCGCATGCATGCGGTGGAGAATGGCAAGGAGCTCTCCGAGTTTACGCTGATCGCATTCGGGGGCGCAGCGCCCATCCACGCATCCCGCCTCTGCGAGAAGCTCGGCGTGCGCGAATTGCTGATCCCGCCGGGCGCCGGCGTCGGGTCGGCCATTGGCTTCCTCCGCGCTCCCTTCGGGTACGAGTCCGTGCGCAGCGCCTATTTGCGGCTGAGCCGGTTCGACGCGGCCAAGATCAACGCCGTGCTGAAGGACCTGATCGACGAGGCGACATCCTTCGTGCATCTGGGAGCTCCGGGAATCACCCCCAATCTGGAATGCGTGGCCTATATGCGCTACCTCGGTCAGGGCTGGGAGGTCCCCGTCCCGGTGGAGGTCCGCGACTATGCGGATGCGGACGGGGCGACCTTCCGCAAGAATTTCGACGATCAATATACCCGGTTCTTCGGCCGCCTGATCGACGGCCTGGACGTCGAGATCGTCAGCTGGTCGCTTCGGGCGAGTTCCGAAGTTCCCCAGCCCAGCGCCGTCGCCCGGACGCATGGCCTGCGGGCCATCGATTCTGCCGGTAAGCGACAGGTCTTCGACGCGCAGAGCGGCCGATTCGTCGAGGCAGGCGTCATTGCCCGCAGCGCAATGAAGACCGGCGATTTCATCAACGGGCCCGCCGTCATCACGGAACGGGAAACGTCGACGATCGTCACCGTCGGGCGAGAGGCCGTGATGCAGGCCGACGGCTGCCTGCTGATCCGCGCGTCATCCGTCTGAGGCCGAGGAGATTACATCATGACCAATTCCGCACTGTCCGATGTCCACATGCAGATCATGTGGAACCGCCTCATTTCGGTCGTCGAGGAACAGGCCGTCACCTTGATCCGCACGGCCTTCAGCACCAGCGTGCGCGAGTCGGGCGATCTCTCGGCCGGCGTCTTCAACCGCGGCGGCAAGATGATCGCTCAGGCCGTCACCGGCACACCCGGCCATGTGAATGCGATGGCCGAGGCCGTGGGGCATTTCATCAACGACATCGGCCCGGGCAACATCTTCGAGGGCGACGTCTATATCACGAACGATCCCTGGAAAGGGACCGGCCACCTGCTCGACATCACCATGGTGACGCCCTCGTTCCGCAACGGCCAGCTGATCGGCTTCTTCGCCTGCACGGCGCATGTGGTCGATGTCGGCGGCCGGGGCTTCGGCCCCGACGCCAACGAGGTGTACGAGGAAGGCATCTTCATTCCGATCATGAAGTTCGTGGAGCGCGGCGTCGTCAACCGCGATCTCGTCAACATCCTGCGCCACAACGTCCGGGAAGCGCATCAGGTCGTCGGAGACGTGTATTCCCTCGCGGCCTGCAACGAGATCGGACATCGCCGCCTGATGGACATGATGGACGAATTCCATCTGGAGGACCTTGAGGCTCTCGCCGGCTTCGTGTTCGAGCGAAGCTATACGGCGACGATCGAGAAGATCGCGGCGCTGCCCCGGGGAGCCTACGACAACGTCATGCGGGTGGACGGCTACGGAAGCCCGATCGACATTGCCGTACGCATCGATGTCGCGGCAGATCATATCCTGGTCGATTTCGACGGAACCTCGGGTCCCAGCCCCCTCGGCATCAACGTGCCGATGATCTACTCCAAAGCCTATGCGTGCTACGGGCTCAAATGTTCGCTGGCACCGGAGATCCCGAACAATTACGGTTCGCTCCTGCCGTTCCAGGTGACCGCGCCCGAAGGTTGCATCCTGAACGCACGGCATCCCGCGCCGGTCGCGGTCCGTCACGTCCTGGGCCACTTCATTCCGGACGCCGTGCTGGGAGCCGTCCACAAGATGCTGCCTGGAAAGATCCCGGCCGAAGGATCGGGCGCACTCTGGAATCTCCATCTCAGCGCACGCCCGCTTCAGGGAGACAGGGCGCCCGAGGATGGAGGGCAGCGAGCCGAAGTGCTGCTGTTCAACAGCGGAGGCGCGGGTGCGCGCCCGACCCTCGACGGGCTCAGCGCCACGGCTTTTCCGAGCGGCGTTCACACGATGTCGATCGAAGCGACCGAACATGTCGGTCCGGTCGTTTTCTGGCGAAAGGAGCTTCGCAACGGTTCAGGGGGAACGGGTCAGTACCGCGGCGGGCTGGGCCAGGTCGTCGAGATCGCCGCGACCGGAGGGCACGAGTTCTATTTCAACGCGATGTTCGACCGGATCGATCACCCTGCGCGGGGCCGTGCGGGGGGAGGGGACGGCGCCCCCGGCGCCGTGCTTCTGGACGACGGGACCCGGCTTGCGTCCAAGGGACGCCAACATGTGCCCTCAGGCCGGCGGCTCGTGCTGCAGCTTCCGGGCGGCGGCGGTTACGGTCCCGCGGAGAAGCGCAGTCCGGAGGCCGTCAAGCGAGACTTCGCATTCGACTACGTTCTCAACGATTGAACCCGTATGCATGAAGAGGATCCGGGACCGAGCGGGCCGTTGCCGCCGCCTGGATCCTCTTCCTCATGGAGAAGGCAGGATGAAGTACGAAGCCGACGTGATCAGGACGATCAAGGCCTCTCCGGCGATGGCGATCTCGATGAAGGCGAGGGCGATGACGGCAGCGGGAACCGATGTTGTCGATCTGAGTGTCGGCGAGCCCGATTTCGCCACGCCGCCCCACATCGTCGACGCGGCGATCGCAGCCATGCGCCGAGGGGAGACCCACTACACCGCCGCCGACGGCACGGCCGAATTCAAGGATGCCGTCATCGAGAAGTTCCGACGTGAGAACGGTCTCGATTTCGCGCGGAATCAGATCTCGGCGGGCAATGGCGCCAAGCAGATCATCTTCAACGCGCTGATGGCGACGCTCGAGCCCGGCGACGAGGTTCTCGTTCCGACGCCGTACTGGGTTTCGTATACCGACATGGTCACGCTGCTGAGAGGCACGTTCAGGCTTCTCCCCTGCACGTATGAAGAGGGCTACAAACTGACGCCCGAGAAGCTCGATGCCGCGTTGAGCGAGAGCACCCGCTGGCTGTTGTTGAACGCACCGAACAATCCTTCTGGCGCCAGCTACACCCGCGCCGAAATGCGCGCTCTGGGGGATGTGATCGCCCGTTACCCGAATCTCCTGGTCCTGTCGGACGAGATCTACGAGCAGATCACCTATGGGACGGATCCGTTCTGCTCCTTTCTCAGCGCATGCCCGGAACTCCGGGAGCGCGTCGTCATCGTCAACGGGGTCTCGAAAGCCTATGCCATGACTGGCTGGCGCATCGGCTTTGCCGCCGGGCCCGCGGATTTGATCTCCGCCATGGCGAAGATTCAGTCGCAGAGCACCTCCAACCCCTCTTCGATCTCGCAAGCGGCCGCTGTTGCCGCGCTCACGGGACCCCAGGACTTCGTGCGGGAAGCCCTCGCCGAATACAGGGCGCGCCGCGATCTCGTTCTCGATGGGTTGCAATCCATTCCAGGTCTGCGGCTGCGCGCACCGGACGGCGCCTTCTACGTCTTCCCCGAATGCGGCGCCCTGATCGACTCGAGATCCGGAAGCGAAAGAGCCATTGAAGACGATGCTCGCCTCGCATCCCATCTTCTCCACGAGGCTCATGTGGCGGTCGTGCCGGGCGCAGCCTTCGGGGCGCAGCCCTGTCTGCGCATGTCGTTTGCGACGTCGCGGAACAATCTCGAGAAAGCCGTCGACCGGATCGGCCGGGCGCTCGCCCGCCTGGCTTGAAAGACCGGGTATTCCGCTGATGGAACGATCTTGTAGGGACGAGCGCCATGAGTCCTGAAAAGCGTCTGACCGCGTTGGGTCTCACCCTGCCCGCGCTTCGACCCTCCGCGGGAGCCTATCTACCCTTCCGCTGGGCCGGAAATCTCCTCTTCGTCTCGGGCCGAGGCGCGACCCGGAGCGATGGGAGATTCATGACCGGACGCGTGGGCCTGGATGTCTCGGTCGATCAAGCGCGCCTGCATGCGCGCGATGCCGGACTGCAGCTTCTGGCGGCCGCAAAAGCCGCCCTGGGCGATCTGGAGAGGATCGGCGCTGTGGTCAAGCTCACCGGGATGGTGAACGCCGTCGAGGGATTCACCGAGCATCCGGCGGTCATCGACGGCTGCTCGCAGTTGCTCGCCGATGTGCTGGGAGAGGCCGGGCGCCATGCCCGAACGTCCATGGGCGTCGCAAGTCTCCCTCACGGGATGAGCGTCGAGATCGAGACGATCCTGTGGGCAGACCGGCCGTCCGGCTGAGACAGACCGGACAGGGCGCCTTAGAGCATCGAACGCGGGAAGTGGGAGCCGGCTTTGCGTCAAAAGATGTTCAAGATCATCGACTGACTGCATCGGGTGTGGTTCCGATGCCGCAGGCCGCCTCCTGCGGCCCGGCATCGTAGGGCCTTGCCCATTCCCGCTCCGATTACCTTGGGAGATCGGGGTGGGGGACGCTCGATACCGTCGACTGGCGCGCTGTACTCATATGTCATACATATGAGCATCGATTGGAATGTAATCGCGTTCGAACAGGAATAGCCTCATGCTAGGCAGAAAAGAGAGCCTTTCTTCGCAACTGACGAAAGAGCTCACGCAGAAAATCGAAGCGCACGTCTATGCGCCGGGCTCGCGGATTCCGACCGAGGCGGAACTCTGCCAGGAATATGGCGTCAGCCGGACGGTCGTGAGGGAGGCCATTGCCTCCTTACGTGCCGACGGTCTCGTGATCCCGCGCCAGGGCATTGGCGTTTTCGTCAGCGAAAGAACGAGACTTCTTCCCTTCGAGTTCGATGCGACATCAGAAGGGGCGCTCGCCGATATTCTCTCTATCCTGGAGCTTCGGCTGAGCGTTGAACTCGAAGCCGCGGCTCTTGCCGCGGAACGTCGCAATACCCGGCAGCTTCAGGCGATCAAAGCCCGCTTCAAGGATATCGCCAAAGAGATCAGCGACGCCCAAGGAGACGGTGGCCGCAGCGACTTCGAGTTCCATCTGGCAATCGCCCGGGCGACGAACAATCCTTATTTCGAGAAGTTCCTGAGCTTCATCGGCCCGCAGATCATCCCGAGAATCAGGATGAGCAGCCTGCAGACGCAGCGGGTGTCGGATCAGGAATATCACGCGACGCTTCAAAAGGAACACGTCGCCATCGTGGAGGCTATCGCCGATCGGGACCCGAATGCTGCACGAGACGCGATGCGGGCCCACCTGTCTGGGAGCCTGGAACGTTACCGCGCGCAAAACCCGCGCAGCTGACGAGAGCCGGCGACCTTTCGAAAGCCCGGAACTGCGATCGTCTTCGGATCAGGATGGCGTATGGAGCGATGCTCCGGCGCCTTGTCGCCGAATTCCTTCGAGCGCATGCGCGGGCAAGGCTTTCCGGAAGTCCTGTTGGTGTCGAATACGCCAGGCCGACGGCAGTTGACATATATGACAACTGATGACAGGTTTTCATATCAGATGCCGTGCAGCGGTCGTTCTCAAGAGAAGAGACGAGACAGCGCAGCAAAGCTGCCCGAACTCGTCCGCCACTCCAGCGAACAGAGGGAAAATCATGTCATTCAAAGCCTATCTTGCCGCAGCGGCTCTTTCGGCAGCCGGTCTCGTCACAACAACCGCATCCTATGCCCAGACCGTCTGGACGATGGCTTCGGGATATCCGGAAAGCAGTTTCTTCACCAAGAACGTTCGGGAGTTCATCAAGGAGGTCGAGACCAAAAGCAGCGGAAAGCTGAAGATCGATCTGCGCCCGCATGACAGCCTGATCAAGCTCGATGCGATCAAGCGGGCGGTGCAGTCGGGACAGGTGCAGATCGGCGAGATCCGCATGGGCGTCTACGGCAATGAAGCCGCGATGTACAATCTCGACAACATTCCCGGCGTCGTGCCTACGTTCGACAAGTCGTACAAGCTGATGGAGTTTCAGAAGCCGTTCTACGACAAGCTCTTCGGCAAGAACGGCATGCGGGTCATCACCTATGTCGCCTGGCCCGGACAGGGATTCTTCACGAAGGAGCCCGTGACCTCGCTCGCCGACCTCAAGGGCCAGAAGCTGCGCATCTATTCCAAGCAGACCCAGATCATGGGCGAAAAGCTCGGACTGGAATCCTTGATCCTGCCGTTCGCTGAAGTGCCGCAGGCCTTCGCGACGGGCATGATCCATGCGCTGTGGACGAGCGCCCAGAGCGGAACCGACGTTCAGATTTGGGACTACGTGAAGAACTTCACCTATACCGGCACGATGCACAACAAGAACGCGATCATCGTCAACGAACGGGCCATGCGGGCACTTGATCCGGAGCTGCAGAAGATCGTCATGGATGCCGGTGCTGCAGCGACGGATCGCGGCTGGCAGATGGCCAAGGAAGCCAGCGCCGAGCGCGAACAGGTTCTGCGCGACCATGGCGTAACGATTGCTCAGGCTCCCAAAGATGTGCTCGATAAAATCGACGAGATCGGCAAGGAGATGGTTCAGGACTGGCTGAAAGAAGCCAATGCGGAGGAGAGAGCCGTCTATGAGCAGTACCAGGCTGCACTGAAGTAAAGGGGCCTGAAGCCTTCGACCGGCCAAAAGGAGAACGCCGCTCATGATCAGGCTCGTCCTGAACAAGCTCTATCTTTTCAGCGGTTACATCGCAGCGGTGTTTCTGGTTGGAATCGCGATCGCCATCATGACCCAGATCATCGGGCGCATGAAAGGCGTCACCGTCGATGCGACGGAGGCGGCGGGACTTTGCCTCGCCGCCGCCACTTTCTTCGGTCTTGCCCATACCTTCGGCCATGGGGGACACGTGCGCATCACGGTCGTCATCGAGCGCCTGACCGGCGGTACCAGGCGCGCCGTCGAGATCTTCAACTGCCTGATCGCATCCTTGGCCGTGTGCTACCTGTCATGGAACGTCATCCTGCTCGCCGTGCAGTCATACGAGTTTCATGACGTGAGTCCCGGGCTCCTGGCGATGCCGTTTTGGATTCCCCAGGCAGGCATGGCATTCGGCGTGACCATGTTCGCGGTCGCGCTTCTCGACGAGCTGTTCTGGGTCATCGGTGGGCGAAAGCCTCGATACGACCATGTCGACGATCCGGCGCAAGACGACAGGCCCGTGGCTTAGGAGGAACCGATGGATCAGACCATTCTTGCCTCTATCGTTCTCGTCGTCCTGACGTTCGGATTGCTGGCTTCCGGAGTTTGGGTCTCGGTGACGCTCCTCATCGTCGGCATGGCCGTCATGGAGCTATTCACGACCGCGCCCATGGGGTCTCTCATTGCGTCGACCTTGTGGGATTCCAGCTGGGGGTGGGCGCTGACGTCGCTGCCGCTCTTCGTATGGATGGGAGAGATCCTGTTCCGGACGAACCTGTCGTCGGACATGTTTCGCGGGCTGGCGCCCTGGCTGTCGCGCCTGCCCGGCGGATTGCTGCACGTGAACGTCATCGGATGCGGCATCATGGCGGCCGTTGCGGGCTCGTCGGCCGTGACCTGCGCCACGATCGGCCGCATGAGCGTCCCTGAGCTCACCCGGCGCGGTTACCCGCTGAATATGACGATCGGGACCCTTGCGGGATCGGGAACCCTGGGCCTTCTGATTCCGCCCTCGATCGTCATGATCGTCTATGGAGTGACCGCCGAGCAGTCGATCGGTCGGCTCTTCATTGCAGGCGTTCTTCCAGGGCTCGTTCTGATCCTTTTGTTCATGGGCTACACGGCGATCTGGAGCCTGCTGAACAAGGAGAAGCTCCCGCCGCCGGAGCCGCGCATCAGCCTTCTTGCGCGGATCAACAAGTCCCGGAGCCTCATCCCCGTTGCGCTGCTGATCGGATTGGTCGTCGGCTCCATCTATGGGGGAATTGCGACGCCGACGGAGGCTGCGATGTTCGGGGTCGTCGGCGCCCTGATCCTTGCGGCCTTCAGCAGAACGCTGACCTGGGCGAGCTTCATGGACAGCCTGATGACGGCGGTCCGCACCTCGTGCATGATCTCGTTCATCATCGGATGCGCCGCCTGCCTCTCGATCGCCGTCGCGTTCGTCGATATTCCCCGAACGCTGGCAGCCTGGGTCGACGCGATGCAGCTCTCGCCCTATGTGCTTCTGGCGGTTCTGGCGGTCTTCATGCTGATCCTGGGATGCTTCCTCGAGGGCATTTCCATCATCGTGCTGACGTCGTCGGTCATGCTGCCCATGGTGCAGAGTGCCGGCATCGATCTGATCTGGTTCGGAATCTTCATCGTCATCCTGATCGAAGCGGCGCAGATCACCCCGCCTGTCGGATTCAACCTGTTCGTCCTGCAGAGCATCACGGGCAAGAACATCATCACCGTCACCAAGGCGGCGACGCCGTACTTCTTCGTCCTGATGCTCCTGCTCGTGCTGATCACGATCTTCCCGTCGATCGTCCTCGTTCTACCGAGCTTCATGAGCGGGTAGCGACATCAGCTCCGTCGATGAACCGGCGAAGCCGCACCGGTCGCTCCGGCGTGGCTTCGTCATGCCGGCGAGCCTCATGACATCGGTCCTGGAGGGGCTCACAACCCTGTCCGCGCACGGGGACGCTGCGCAGTCCTCGCACTCATCGCCATTTCTCAAGGTTCCGGTGTAAAAGAAGAGCGCCACGTGGGCGCTTTGAAGTGCACGACCGTAGGGGCAAAAGGCGGTCGATGGATTCAATTTATACGTATAATCGGAAAACTCGATTGATCCTTCGATCTACCTCTTCAGAGGTAGGACTCACTCTATTGTCGTACACCGAACGAATCAAATATCCCTATATCTGCCGTGGGGGCATGACGGTACAGGGCCGCTGACCAGAACCATCCAAGAGTTCCGGCGCGGCCCTTTTTTCTTGCGCGACGGTTCGTTGCACTTGGCTCGACTGACTGGAGCATCGGACGTGAAAAGTGGCTTCCACTTTTGGGATCGATCCGATGCTCCCTTCTTTGAAAGTGCGCATCGTTTGAGTGAAAAACCGGGGCCACTTTTTCGCACGATGCGCTATGAACGGCGACGGGGCGGGGCAATTCAAGCGGCGGTGTAAACGACGCTGCGGTCGCGGCCTTGTTGCTTGGCCTGATAAAGAGCCGCATCGGCCTGAGCGATCAACGTCTCTGGGCTTCCGGCACTTTCAGGGCCAAGTGTTGCGATGCCGATGCTGACCGTGACGAGATCATCGATTCCGTAAGGGTGCGGGATCCGGGCCGAGGTCAGCAACGATCTCACCCGCTCGGCCGTCTCCAAGGCCTGGGCGCCACCGGTATCCGGAAGAATCAACGCGAATTCTTCACCCCCATACCGGGCCGCCAGGTCCTCGGAGCCGCT
This sequence comes from Microvirga sp. TS319, assembly GCF_041276405.1. NCBI lineage: Bacteria > Pseudomonadati > Pseudomonadota > Alphaproteobacteria > Hyphomicrobiales > Methylobacteriaceae > Microvirga > Microvirga sp. TS319. The sequence goes on from NZ_JBGGGT010000002.1 coordinate 149,664, forward strand.
GCCCGCTTCCGACAATATGGGAGCACAGCGCCGGAGAGCCTCGTCCCCGGCCTGGTGCCCCCAACAATCGTTCAGGAGCTTGAAGCGGTCGAGATCGACCAGCAGGAGGGACAGCGGGCGCTGTGTCCGCTGAAACCGCCGCCAGGTGCGCTCGAGAGCTGCGTCGAAGGCGCGGCGATTGGCCAAGCCGGTGAGACTATCGGTTTCCGCAAGCTGCCTCAGGTCCTGGTTGCGACGCCACAGTTCCAGTTCATCCATGGCGATCGCGCCAAGATCCTGAAGAGGCGACAATTCAAATTCCTCTGCCGGCTGGGGAGCGTGCTTGAGAACGCACAGCGACGCGACAGTGATGCAATCCTCCGTCATGAGGGGCACGCCGGCATAGAAGCGGAACGGCAGATGAGGAAGAGCCGGATGGCCCTCAAGACGAGGGTCCGACTGTAGGTCGCCGATCACGAGCGGCTCTCCCGACGCGATCATAATCTGACAAATCGTCTGGTCCCGGTCGGCCCATGGCGCGATGCCGCCGCCGTGAACGGACTTCATCCATTGGTACCTGTCATCGACGAAGCCGATAAAGGCGGCATCGGCATCATAGAACTGCGCCGACAGACGGGTGATTCGGTCGAAGCGCTCGTCCTTTTCCGTGTCGAAAATTCCGCAGGAGAAAAGAAACTTGAGGCGCTCTGCTTCGTTCGAGGGCCGCTGAGGCACGACAAACATGTCAGAACTCCTGCTTTTCGAAACGTCGGACTGAGATGGCCTCCATATATCATGCGTGGCGGGCTTGCGACCGGTTGCGGACAAAAAGGGACACTGGGCCCGTTCGGACGAAGGGGTGCCGGTTCGCCGCTCGAAAAGTGCCGCTGAGCCGAAGACGTGAGCTGATTCCACAAAATCGGGAAACAGATCGGGCCCCATCGATCACGCCAGATGGCTGAAACTTGGCTTGGCCAGTGGCTCACGGCGGCAATTTCGGCGGCCTTGTCGGGTTGGACGCCATGGATTCCAGAGTTGGACCCAAGACCTTGATGGCGAAGCCGAGAGCCCCGCCGATCAACAGGCCGGTCACGATGACAAACGGCAGCAGGCTCCAATCACGGTGATTATCCATCCTGCGAGCCATGATGTGCCCAATCTGATTTGCTCGGAGTCCCGATCCGAGTTTAGCGCTATTCCGTCATCCATGGGAGCATCGTGCGTGCGAATGCAGGCTCACCCTAGAGCATCGGATTGGATCCCAAAAGTGGGTCCACTTTTGGGATCCAATCCGATGCTCCACTCCGAAAAGAGCGCATCTTTCGGAGCGGACCCGAAGGGCCACGGCCGTGAAAACCGGTCCACTTTTCGCTAGCGCGGCCCGCTGGGTCCGCACGATGCGCTAGTTCCACCCGCCTGCAGGCTCGTCGTCATCGTCGCTCGGCGGCACCATTTTCGCGTTGGCCAGTACCGCGATCAGCTTAACCGCGAGGGCAAAGCCCACGAGGAGAATTATTGCGCGCGGGAGCGTCATCTCCGAAATGAGTTGAGCCATTCCCGCTCTCCAATCGTACATATGATTGAAGCGATAAGATATGTATGATACTTCCGTCAATCATAGATACGATAAAAAAATTGACGAAAAGAGGCCCGCTTGACTCAATTTCGTATATACGTCACTCCATCCAAGGTTGGACGTAAAAAGCCGTCTAAAGTGGGTCGCAAAAAGCAATTTCAGACGCGGATCACACTGCCCCTCTCCGACGAGATGGCGGAACGCATCACTGCGACGTTACGTCCTGACGAAGTTCGTCTCGATTTCATCCGCGATGCCATCGAGCGGGAGCTGAAACGGCGGGAGCGCCTCAAGGACGGCCCAGTCAAAAGGACCGAATCGGGCTCAGACGCGTAGAGCATCGGACGTGACAAGTGGAATCCCGAAAGGGGATTCCATCCGATGCTCCCTTCCTGGAAAGAGCGCATCGGGTCCCGACGACAATGCGAAACGGCTCGCCTTGCACAGCAGGGCGAGCCGTTACTTTTTCCTGGTCTCTGCGTTGCAGGCTCGGCACCGTCTGCTCCGGAGCGACGCGCCCTTTAATCCGTCAGCTGCCGCGCCTCTTCCGGCAGCATGATCGGGATGCCGTCGCGGATGGGATAGGCGAGTTTGGCGCGCCGGCTGATCAGCTCCTGGCGTGCGGCGTCGTATTCCAGGGTTTCCTTGGTGAGCGGACAGACGAGAAGCTCGAGGAGCTTCGGATCGATGCGCGTTGCCTCGACGGGCTGCGGAGCATCGGTGTGGGGCGAGGCATTCGTCTCTGCAGACATCGTTTTCAACCCTATTGCAGCGTCGAATCGGAGCTGACGCCACCGCGGGCGAGCTCGATCTCGGTGAGCGCGATGAGAACTTCCGCGCGGGTTTTCAGATTCGGCGCTTCGAGGAGCGCCTGCTTCTCGCGTACGCCGAAGGGGCTCATCATGCACAACGCATTGACCAGCGCCTCGTTGGGCGCCTCCTCGATGCCGCGCCAATCCACCTTCACATGGGCGGCATCCACGAAGTCGCGAAGAGCCTTGACGACGCCGTTCCGATCCACCTCGTTCTCGCCCGCGCGGGCGATGAAGTCGTTCCCGAAAGGCTCGAAGTCCACGCGGCAGCGGCGGAAGAGCTCGACGGGCGGCAACTCCTCCTCGACACGGAACCGCGCGATGCCGATCAGCGTGATGAGATAGCGGCCGTCGCCCGTTTCGGCGAATTGCGTGATGCGGCCCGCGCAGCCGACGGAATAGAGCCTGGGGATGACCGAATTGGGATTGCTGTCCGCGTCCGGCTGAATCATGCCGATCACCCGGTCGGCCTTGAGCGCCTCGTCCACCATGGAGAGATAGCGCGGCTCGAAGATGTTGAGCGGCATCTGCCCGCGCGGCAGCAGCAGCGCGCCGGGGAGGGGAAAAACGGGAATGACCGACGGGCAATCTTCCGGCCCCCGGTATACCGCGTTCATTCCCATGCCGATCTCCCCGTTGACGTCGAGCGACGTCAGGCAAACAGAAGCGAGGAAAGCTTCCGCCGTCCCGCGATGGTCATCTCGTCCATCGGGCCCCAGGCCTCGAAGAACTGGACGAGCTGCTTGCGTGCGCCGTCGTCGTTCCAATTGCGGTCGCGGCGGACGATTTCAAGGAGGTGGTTGACCGCTTCCTCGCGCTTTCCGCGCGCATTGAGGGCGATCGCCAGATCGAAGCGCGCCTGGTGATCGAGCGGGTCGGCTTCGACCCGGCGCTGAAGTTCGGCCGCATCGCCCAGGGAGCCCGCCTGCTCGGCGAGCTCCACGGCGGCCCGGGCGCCGGCGATCGCCGGGTCGTTCGCCTTGGCGGCGGGCGCCATGGCGAGGAAGCGCTTCGCGCCTTCGAGATCGCCGACATCCACATGGAGCTTCACCAGCGCGGCGAGAGCCGCCGTGTTGTCGGGCTCCTGCGAAAGGACGGCGGCATAGAGCTCGGCCGCGCCCGCCATGTCGCCGGCGGCTGCGAGCTGGTCCGCTTCGCTTAAGATTTCTTCCGTGGCGCCGGGGCCCAAGGGGCCGACGAGGCGTTCGATGAACGCCTTCAGCTGGCTCTCCGGCAGGGCGCCCATGAAGCCGTCCACCGGCTGACCGCGCTGGAAGGCGAAGACGGCGGGAATCGACTGCACCCCGAGCTGGCCCGCGATCTGCGGATGATCGTCGATGTTCATCTTCACCAGCTTCACCTTGCCGCCGGCGGCGCGAACCACCTTCTCCAGGACGGGGGTGAGCTGCTTGCAGGGGCCGCACCAGGGGGCCCAGAAATCGACCAGCACAGGGCGGTTCATCGATTCGGCCAGCACGTCCTGGCGGAAATCGGCCGTGGTGGTGTCCTTCACGAGATCGTCGGACGGCATTCCGGAGGAGGGGGTATCGGTCAACATGCGATCCTCGAGGGGGTGATCGTGAAAAGAAGGTCTGTCCCTAGATGGGAGCTCAACCGTTGTCTGGCAAATCCGCAGGCGGTTCCGGCAGCTTCAGGATCAGCGGGTCGTGACCGGTCGCGCGCAGGAACTTCACCAGATCCTCCCGCGACACGCCAGTGGTCATGGAATTCACCAGGGGATGAAAGTTCACGCGCTCGTGCTCCATCAGATTGGCGTCGAGCACCATAGTCACCTTGCCTTCCGTATCGTTCACCACCGCGAAGGCGGTCACCGAGCCGGGCTCCACGCCCAGCATGGTGCGCAACTGGTCGGCGGAGCCGAAGGAGAGGCGGCCCGAAGCCCCGAGGGCCTCGTGGGTGCGCTTGAGGTCGATGGCGGTGTCGTGCTTGGCGGAAATGAGAAAGAAGCGCCCCTTCTTGTCCTTCACGAACAGGTTCTTGGAATGAGCGCCCGGAACCTGCTCCTTGACGGATTTCGATTCGGCGACCGTGAACACGGGCTCGTGCTCGACGGTCTCGGACGGAATTCCCAGCGCGTCGAGGCGGTCCAGGAGTTCTTTGGGGGAGAGATGGGCCAAGGCAGGAAACTCCGACAGATCCCCGGCTTCTAGCGCATCGTGCGAAAAAGTGGACCCGGTTTTTCGCCAGAACGATGCACTCTTCCCAGGAAGGGAGCACCGGAGGCGATCCCGAAAGGGCAAATCCACGTTTCACGTGCGCGGCTCTCGCGGTCCTGGAAACCGGGCTCGAGCGCCGCGTCAAAAAGTTTGGCGAAAACCCCCGAAGCCCCTCTTGCCAAGCGACCCGATTTGGGGCAAATCAGCGGCCTCGCAACGATGCTTTGCCGCATCGCGGAGCGCGGGTGTAGCTCAGGGGTAGAGCACAACCTTGCCAAGGTTGGGGTCGAGGGTTCGAATCCCTTCGCCCGCTCCATTCTCTCAAGCGAGAGTCTTACGAAAGCCCGCCGTCAGGCGGGCTTTTCGTTTTTGCGGTCCAAGCTGCGGTCCAAGCCGTCTGCCGGCGGTCTCCCGGAGAATCTCTTTAGACATTTGCTTCAGGATGGCTTTCAATCCTGAAGGTCAGGGTTCGCGGTGTCGCCGGATGGACTGGAACGATCTCAGATATTTTCTCGCTGTCGCCCGGACCGGGAGCCTGTCGGCTGCAGCACGAGACCTGCGGGTCAGCCAGGCGACGATCGGCCGGAGGATTCAGGCTCTGGAAGCCGCTCTCGGAGGCGTCTTCTTCGAACGCCTGAACACCGGCTATGTTCTGACCTCCGCCGGCCGCCAGATTCAGAGCCGGGCGGAAGCGGCGGAGGCGGCCGTCCTTGCAGTCGCGCGCGGCGCGGATGCGGAGCGCGGGAACCTGGAAGGGAGCGTGCGCCTGGCGACGGGGGAGGCTCTGGCCAGTCATCTGATCACCCCCCACATGCCGGCCTTCCGGACGGCCTATCCGGCTCTCCAAATCGAGTTCGTGACAGGAATCCGTGCCGTGAGCCTGTCCCGGCGCGAGGCCGATCTGGCATTGCGGCTGATTCGTCCCGATGAGGGGGATCACATCCGACGTCGGGTGGGGCAGGTCGGGTTCGGACTTTACGCAGCCTCCAGCCTCATGGAGGTCCGGCCCGACATCAGGGAGAACCCCTGGGGTTTCGACTTCATCGGCTGGGATGCGTCGATGCAGGACACTCCCATGGCGGAATGGACGAAGGAGCAGGCTCTCAGCCGGATCGTCGCGACGACCACCAGCATGAATGTCCAATTGGCTCTGGTTCGGCAGGGAGTCGGGACGGCGATTCTGCCCTGCTTCGTTGCCGAGACCGTTCCCGGGCTGGTACGGCTCGTCGACCCGGCGGGGGTCGGTTCGCTCGATCTCTGGCTCGTCGCGCACCGGGATCTCAGCCGCGCACCGCGAGTCCGGGCAGTTCTGGATTTCGTGCGGGATATATGTGCGCGGGAAAAACCCCGGCTTTCGGCTCTCTGAAGCTCCGGCGGACCCGCTGTCCCTTCGCTGGAGCTGTTCTTCGGGTCATCCACATTTTTTGACCACGAACCGGATCCTCATCGCCGAAAAATGCTCTGGGTCCCGCCTCGGACTTGCGCTTTTCATCCTTGAAAAGGGTATCGCCACAAGCGTGGCTTCCGATGCCTGGAAGGCCCGGCCTATGACCAGCCCTGGTTTCAGTCGAAAGGGGTAAGTCATGCCGACCGTCATCGAAATGTCCAGGCTTGGTGGCCCGGAAGTTCTTGTCGCGAAAGAGGTTCCCGTAGAGGCACTCGGACCGGGCCAGCTGCGCCTGCGTCACACCGTGATCGCCTTCAACTATGTCGACGTGTATCTTCGTCGGGGTGTGTACGAGGTGCCGCTCCCGTGCGTGCTTGGCGTCGAAGCCACGGCCATCGTGACGGAGGTGGGCGAGGCCGTCGCCGGCTTCAAGATCGGCGACCGCGTGGCTTACACGAACGAGCTGGGGGCTTACTCGACGGAGCGGACACTGGAGGCGTCCCGCGCCATTCCCCTGCCGAACGATCTCTCGGACGAGAGCGTGGCCGCGCTGCTCTTCAAGGGGCAGACGGCTCACATGCTCGTCAGGCGCGCCTACAAGGTCGCCGCGGGCGACACGATTCTCGTCTATGCGGCCGCGGGCGGCGTCGGCATGGCCGTGACGCGCTGGGCCAGGGCGCTGGGCGCCACTGTGATCGGCGTCGTCGGCTCCGAGGCGAAGGTCGAACTGGCCAGGGTCAACGGCTGCGATCACGTCGCCGTGCTTGGCAAGGACGACGTGGCCGCCTTCGCTCGCAAGGTCACGGATGGCGCAGGGGTCCAGGCTGTTTACGATTCCATCGGGCGTGACACCTTTGAAGCGAGCATGAAGAGTCTGGCTCCGTTCGGAACCATGGTTTCCTATGGGCGGGCCTCGGGCGAGATCGATCCGATCGAGCCGCGTCCCCTCAGCCGCTACGGTTCGCTGCTGTTCACGCGCGCCAATGTCGACTGGCACATCGCCGATATCGCGATGTACCACAGCTCTGCGTCGGAGGTTTTCGATCTCATGCGATCCGGGGCCCTGGTCCCGCATATCGGTCAGCGCGTTCCGCTCAGCCAGGTCGCCGAGGTGCACCGGCAGGCCGAGGACCGTAAAACCCAAGGGGCGACGCTGCTGATCCCCTGATAGGCGAGATGGGGGACTGCGGGGCGATGATCCTTGCAGGCCCCCGCCGCTGGGCGTCCCCTTCCCGGGAAGCGCCTCGCGAATCGGACAGGGCGTCACTTTCCCCTCGCCAAGCCGAGCCGGCGCTATAAGATGATCCCCGCACGATGAAGGGGGTCCCATGGCCGACGCGCGGCATCTTCGTTTTCTGTCGGAGCTCGAGCGCAAGGTGCTCTGGCTATCGACCTGGACGATTCACAACGCCAATCACCTGCGCTCCAACGAGGACGGGCTGAAAATCGGCGGGCACCAGGCCTCCTCGGCCTCGCTCTCGACGATCCTGACGGCGCTCTATTTTTCCGTGCTGCGTCCCGAGGACAGGGTGGCGGTCAAGCCCCATGCGAGCCCGATCTTCCACGCGATCCAATATCTCTTCGACAACCAGACCCGCGAGAAGCTGGAGAATTTCCGCGCCTACAGGGGCGCGCAATCCTACCCGTCCCGCACCAAGGACGTGGACGACGTGGATTTCTCCACGGGCTCGGTGGGCCTCGGCGTCGCCCAGACGCTCTTCGCGAGCCTCGTGCAGGATTACGTGAAGGCCCATGGCTGGGCCAAGGACAGGCCCGAAGGCCGCATGATCTCGCTCGTGGGCGATGCGGAGATGGACGAGGGCAACATCTTCGAGGCGCTGCTGGAAGGCTGGAAGCACGGCGTGCGCAACACCTGGTGGATCGTCGACTACAACCGCCAGAGCCTGGACGCCGTGATCCGCGAGGGCCTCTGGGAGCGTTTCGAGGCGCTGTTCCGCAATTTCGGCTGGGACGTGGTGATCCTGAAATACGGCTCGCTCATGCAGGAGGCCTTTGCCGAGCCGGGCGGCGAGCGCTTGCGGGCCTGGATCGATACCTGCCCGAATCAGCTCTATTCCGCGCTCACATTCCAGGGCGGGGCCGCGTGGAGGAGGCGTCTCCTCGACGATCTCGGCGATCAGGGCCCGGTCACGCGCCTCATCGAGAGGCGTACGGATGAGGAGCTGGCGCGCCTCATGTCCAATCTCGGCGGGCACGACCTGCCGGGTCTCTTGGACGCCTTCGAGAAAGCGCGGACGCACGACCGCCCGGTCTGCTTCATCGCCTATACGATCAAGGGCTTCGGCCTGCCGCTGGCCGGCCACAAGGACAACCATTCGGGCCTGCTGACGCCGACCCAGATGGAGGCCTGGCGCGCCACCCAGGGCGTGCGCCCCGGCCATGAATGGGACAAGTTCGAGGGCGTCGCGATCCCCCGGGCCGAGCTCGAGGATTTCCTGCGGAAGGTGCCCTTCGTGCAGAAGGGGCGGCGGCGATATTCCGCCCCGACCGTGCCGGTGCCGGAGAGGCTCTCGTTCCCGGCCAATCCGGCCATGTCGACCCAGCAGGGATTCGGGCTCATCCTCAACGAACTCGCCCGCTCCGATCAGGCGCTGGCGGACCGCATCGTCACCACCGCGCCGGACGTGACCGTATCGACCAATCTGGGCGCCTGGGTGAACCGGCGCGGGCTGTTCGCCCGCAACAGCCTGGTCGACACCTTCAAGAAGGAGCGGATACCCTCGACCTATAACTGGGAGTTCTCGCCGAAGGGCCAGCATCTGGAGCTCGGCATCGCGGAGATGAACCTCTTCATCACCCTCTCGGCCCTGGGGCTCTCGCATTCGCTGTTCGGGGAGCGGCTCATTCCCATCGGCACGCTCTACGATCCGTTCATCTATCGCGGCGCGGACGCGCTGAACTATGCCTGCTACCAGGACGCCCGCTTCATGCTGGTCGCCACGCCCTCCGGCGTGACGCTGGCGCCGGAAGGCGGCGCGCACCAATCCATCGGCACGCCGCTCGTCGGCCTGGCGCAGGACGGCCTGGCGTCGTTCGAGCCGGCCTTCGTCGACGAGCTCGCCGTGATCATGCGCTGGGCCTTCGACTACATGCAGCGCAACGGGGAAGGCGAGCCGAACGAGACCACGTGGCTTCGCGACGAAACCGGCGGCTCGGTTTACCTGCGCCTCTCCACCCGGACCCTCGAGCAGCCCCAGCGCCCGATGCCGCAGGAGTTCGCCGACGACATCATGGCCGGGGCCTATTGGCTGCGCAAACCCGGGCCGAACGCCCAGGTGGTCGTCGCCTATACGGGCGCGGTCGCGCCCGAAGCCATCGAGGCGGTCGGCCTCATGGCCGAGGACCGGCGCGATATCGGCCTGCTCGCCATCACGTCCGCCGACCGGCTCAACGCGGGCTGGACGGCGGCGCAGCGCGCCCGCGAGCGGGGTCTCGTCCATGCGCGGTCCCATGTGGAGCGCCTGCTGGCCGACGTGCCGCCCCATTGCGGGCTCGTGACCGTGATCGACGGCCATCCGGCGACGCTCGCCTGGATGGGCTCCGTCGTGGGCCATCGCACCCGCTCGCTGGGCGTGGAGCATTTCGGCCAGACGGGCACGATCAAGGATCTCTACCGCCATTTCGGCATCGACGCGCAGGGCATCATCGCGGCGGCCGAGATGATCGCACCGGGCAAGCCGATGCGGTACCTGAAGGTGGTGTGACGCCCTTTACAGCGTCGGACGTGACATCGAACTCACGTCCGATGCTTCAACATTTTGGAACTCACGTCCGATGCTTCAACATTTTGATCTTGAGCATCTTTTCGCGCAAACCGGGTCCCACTTTCCGCGCTCGATGCTCCACGCCTTCAGTGGCGCATCGTTTGAGCGGACCCGAAGGGCCGTGTCCGTGAAAACCGGGTCCACTTTTCGCTAGCGCGGCCCGCCGGGTCCTCACGATGCGCTAGGACTGCCCCGCCTTCAGGGCCACGGTGGCGATGCCGGCGCCGATCAGCAGGCTGCCGCCGGTCTTGTTGACGAGGCCGATCGTGCGCGGGTTGCGGATGATCCGACGGGCCCGCGCGGCGACGAGCGCATACGCGAAGACGTTCGCGAAGGCCAGGATCAGGAAGGTCGCGGCGCACAGGCTCACCTGCGGCAGAAAGGCGAGCTTCGGGTCGATGAACTGCGGCAGGAAGGCCACGAAGAACACGAGGCCCTTCGGGTTGAGGGCCGTCACGAGCCAGGCGTGGCCGAGCATTTTCAGGGATGAGGTCGCGTCCGTGCGGGGCGTCACGTCGAGGCTTCCGCCAGCGCGCCAGAGCTTGATACCGAGCCAGACGAGATAGGCGGCCCCGATCCATTTGAGGATCGTGAACACCGTTGCCGATGCGGCCAGCAGCGCGCCGAGGCCCAGAAGAGACAGCGTCATGGCCGTGAAGTCGCCGAGCGCGACGCCGGCCGCCATGGGCAGGGCCGTGCGCCAGCCTTGTCCGAGCGCATAGGAGACGACCAGCAGAATGGTCGGCCCCGGGATGACGAGCAGCACGGCGGCGGCTGCCGTAAAGGCAAGCCAGGTTTCAAAGGGCACGACCGTTCTCCTCTCCGGATCACCGGAACTCAGCCACAGAACGCCGGGCCTGTCGAGGGGAGGGGCGATTTTGCCGGCAAAGCGTCACCCGGCGGCAGAAGGGTTTGCCGCTCAAGGGATCGCGTGGTAACTCGCGAGGCGAAATTACGAGAGAACCAAGCATTCCGATGGCCCGCACACGTCCGATCCGCGGCAGCACCGCCCCCCTGGTCAAGCGCCTCTGGCGCGAATGGATGCGTCCGCATTCCAGGGCCCTGGTGGCTGTGCTCGTGTTCGTCGGGCTCGTGTCGGGCGCGACGGGGCTCTACCCGGTTCTCATCAAGGCGGCTTTCGACGCCTTCGACACGAAGGATATGACGGCGATCTACCTCGCGCCGCTCTTCGTGATCGCGGTCACCTCCGTGAAGGGCTTTTCCCTCCTGGCGCTCACCATCCTGACCAACAAGGTGGTGACGCGCATCGAGGCGGACATGCAGACCAGGCTCTACGGCCACATGATCGAGGCGGATCTCGCCCAGATCGGGCGGGAGAGCCCAGCTGCGCTGACCCAGCGCTTCACCACCGACTTCATGTTCATCAAGGAGGCGCTGACCCGCCTCTCCACCGTGTTCCTGCGCGAGGTCTCCACGGTGATCGCCCTGGTGGGCGCGATGATCTGGATCGACCCGATGATGACGCTGGTGGCCGGCATCACCATGCCGTTCTTCATCTATCCGGTCGAGAAGATCGGCCGCAAGCTGCGCCGCGTCGCCACGTCCACCCAGGAGCAGACCGGCCAGATGGCGGGGCTCATCACGGAGAGCCTCGCCGGTACCCGCTTCGCCAAGACCTACCGGCTGGAGGGCTATCTCAAGGACAAGGCGGCCAGCACCTTCGACGAGATCCGCCGCCTGCGCATGAAGGGCGCGAATGCCCGCGGGCGCCTCGATCCCCTGCTCGAGGTCGGCGGCGGCGTCGCCGTGGCGGCGGTGCTCGTGCTGATTGGCCAGCGCATCCTCTCCAACAGCAGCACCGTCGGCGATTTCACGGGCTTCGTCAGCGCGCTCCTCCTCGCGGCTCAGCCGATCCGGGCGCTCGGCAATCTCAACGCCATCGTGCAGGAGGCCGCCGCCGCCCTGCAGCGCACCTTCACGGTCATGGACGAGGCTCCCCTGATCAAGGACAGGCCGGATGCGAAGCCGCTCGCCCTGAAAGGCGGCGAGATCCGCTTCTCCGACCTCTCTTTCTCCTATACGGGCAATGCAATCGCCGTGGACGGCGTCGACTTCGCGGCGGAGGCCGGCAGCACCACCGCCCTCGTCGGACGCTCAGGCTCCGGCAAGTCGACCCTGCTCTCCCTCGTGCCGCGTCTGTACGACGTGACGGGCGGCGCGATCCTCATCGACGGCCAGGACATCCGCGACGTGACGCTGGCGAGCCTGCGCCAGGCCATCGCGGTGGTGAGCCAGGACGTGGTGCTCTTCGACGACACCATCCGGGCCAATATCGCCTTCGGTCGTCCCGGCGCCACCGAGGAGGAGATCGTCGATGCCGCCAAGGCCGCGGCCGCCCACGACTTCATCATGAAGCAGCCGAACGGCTACGACACCATGGTCGGCCCCGGCGGCGGACGGCTTTCGGGCGGCGAGCGCCAGCGCGTGTCGCTGGCCCGCGCCTTCCTGAAGAACGCCCCGATCCTGCTGCTGGACGAGGCCACGAGCGCGCTCGATTCGGAATCCGAGCGCCTGGTGCAGGCCGCCATCGGCAAGCTCATGAAGGGCCGCACGACCCTGGTCATCGCCCATCGCCTCTCGACCGTGCGCGACGCGGACAAGATCGTCGTGATGGAAGCGGGACGCGTCATCGAGATGGGGCCGCACGAGGCCCTGATCGCCAGGGGGGGCACCTATGCCCGCCTGCACCGGCTGCAATTGTCGGACGATCTGGAGCCGAGCTGGGCGGCAAATTCCTGAGCCCGGACGCTTCGACGCAAGGCCTTGTCGGGCCCGGATAGCGCCAGGCTTTCCCGCGAGAGCATCGGACGTGAAAAGTGGAACCCACTTTTGGGATCGATCCGATGCTCCCTTCTTGGAAAGAGCGCATCGTCCTTGCGAAAAACCGGGACCACTTTTTCGCACGATGCGACAGGGGGCGCGGGGAACGGGCGGCCGTCCGCCGCTATTCCCGCCGCATGATCTTGTCCACGAGCAGGTTCGACCAGTAGCCCGGGCGGAACTCCCGCTCGAGGGCCTTGGCGTCGTAGACGGTTTCCAGCCAGGTCAGGAACGATAGGCCCCTGGCCGCGCCGTCGCGGCGATAGGCGTCGAAAAACGCATCGAGGATGCCGGTCTTCGAGAACCGGAAATGGCCGTAGCGCATGTGGAGCTGCCGCTGGGCCTCGTCCACGCTCCGGCCCTCGTGCAGGATGAGATAGAGCGCCGCCATGAAGCCCGCCCGGTCGGCCCCGGACTTGCAGTGCATCACGGCCGGATATTCGATGCGCTCGAAAAAGTCCTTGGCCGTGAGGAGGGACTTCCGGTCCGGTGCGCCGCGGGAGCGGATGACGAATTCCACGAGATTGATGCCCAGGCGCTCGCAGGCTTCCTTCTGAAGCTGCCAGGAGCCGTGCTCGTGCCCACCGCGCAGGTTCACGATGGTGCGCACGCCTTTCTTCTTGAGCGCCTCGATCTGGTGCGGGGCCGGCTGGGCCGTGCGCCAGAGCCGGTCGGTGACCCGGTGCTTGTTCAGGTAGACCAGGCGGAAGACTCCATGGTCGACGAGGAGCATGTTGGCCCAGGCGCACAAGCGGCCAAAGGTGCCCTGGACGGGTTTATCCCATCGGGCGATGCGAGCCATGCGTCGTGCGCGACGAACGGCAGGTCTGCGGAACCTGTTGAGCACGTTGATCCGGTCTCGAAATCGTATTCTGCCAGTGAGATCAGGAGCCTTGGGGGCGCCGGGTTGGCCCTTATCGACGATCGAAATGGATTAATCAATCGGCTGCCCTCTTAACCTTTGCCGCAGGTTCTGTCATCGTGCGGCGATCAGGAAAGAGCCGGGACGCAACCAATCGGTTGCCGCTGAGGCCCCCGTCGTGTAAGGGGAGCGTTCCGATACAACCCTCCTTGACGAAAAGAGCGGCTGGATCTGGGCCTGATAGGGTCCGGTGGCGGCGGAATCGTTGAGAGTCAAGCATTTCAGGAGAGCGGCGTCATGTCGTCCACCTTCGAGACCGTCGCCGGCATCATTTCAGAGACCGCCGACATCCCGCGCGAGCAGATCACGCCCGAGAGCCACGCCATCGACGATCTGGGCATCGACTCGCTCGCCTTCCTCGATATCGCGTTCGCCGTCGACAAGGCCTTCGGGATCAAGCTGCCCCTCGAGCAGTGGACCCAGGAAGTCAACGAGGGCAAGGCTCCGGCCGAGGAATACTTCGTTCTCAAGAACCTCGTGGCGCGCATCGACGCGCTCGTCGCCGCCAAGCAGGCTTGAAGCACCACAAGATTTCCATCCCGGTGGGCCGGACCGACCTGAGGCCGGCCCGAAGAGGCGATCCATTCCAGAGCCCCGCCTCATGGATTCCTTTTCCTGGACCGCCCGCCGGGAACGATAGAGACCGGGATCGGGATGCGCCTCGAATATTTTGAAATGATCGACCGGGTGGTGTCCCTCGACCGCGACGCGAAGCGGATCGAGGTGACCTCCACGGTGCCGCAGGAAAGCCCCGTCTTCGAAGGGCATTTCCCCGGACATCCTCTCGTGCCCGGCGTCCTGCTCACCGAGACCATGGCCCAGGCCTCCGGCTATCTCGTGCTCGGCCTCATGGGCTTCACCCACATGCCGTTCCTCATGGCCGTGGACAAGGCGCGTTTTCGCACCTTCGTGGGCCCCGGCGCGGTGCTCACGGTTCAGGCCCAGCTGGAGCATGAAGGCTCGGGCTATGCAGTGACCAAGGCCAAGATTCTGGCCGAGGGCAAGCCGATCTGCGATGCTGAGCTGCGGTTCAGGATCATGCCTTTCCCGAACGGCATGGACGGCCAGATGCGGGCTCAGGCCCAGCGCATCGGCCTGATAGGGGAGATCCAGGATGCGTGACGTCGTGATCACCGGAATCGGCATCGTCTCCTGCGCGGGAGAGGGCCTGGACGTGCATCTGGCCGCGTTGTCCGGCACACCGAACACGGACGACGAGACTTTCGCGCCCCATCCCGTTCATCGGGCGAGGGCGCTGGAATGGGACCGCCAGATCCCGAAGAAATCCGACCAGCGGCAGATGGAGGCCTGGCAGAGGCTCGGCTGCTATGCCGCAGGCCTGGCCCTCGACTCGGCGGGAGCGAAGGACGATGCGGGGCTTAAAAGCCGCATGCAGCTCATCGTTTCGGCCGGGGGAGGCGAACGCGATTACGCGGTCGACGGGCAGATCCTGACGGGCCTCCGGACGGCCGGGGATCCTGGCGTGTTTCTCAACGAGCGCCTGATGGGCGACCTGCGGCCCACGCTCTTTCTCGCTCAGCTCTCGAACCTGCTCGCGGGCAACATCTCCATCGTGCATGGCGTCACGGGCGGATCGCGCACCTTCATGGGCGAGGAATCGAGCGGCGTGGACGCCATCCGCATCGCCCGTCAGCGCATCGCCTCGGGCCAGGACGACATCTTCCTCGTCGGCGGCGCCTACAATGCCGAGCGACCCGACGTGCTGCTGATCTACGAGATGGGCGGATTCCTCTGGAAGAAGCCCTATCGGCCGGTCTGGAGCCGCCCCGCGGAAGGCGGCGGCATGATTCTCGGTTCGGCCGCCTGCTTCCTGGTGCTCGAAGCCCGCGACCATGCGCAAGAGCGTGGCGCCAAGCCGCTCGCCGCCCTCGCGGGCGTCGCTTCGGATCGCTCCCGCCGCCAGCCCGGCAGCGTCGAGCAGGCGCTCCACGGCCTTTCCGCGCAGCTTCAGGCGAAGCCCGACGTCGTGATCTCCGGCGCGACCGGCGTAAAGGGTATCACGGAAGAGGAGCAGGCCGCTCTGAGGGACATCGCTCCGGGGGCCGCCATCCACGCGACTGGCGACCTGATCGGCCATGCCATGGAGGCTCAGGCGCCCGCGGGCGTGGCGCTCGCGGCGGGCCTCATCGCGCAGGCCAAGGCAAACGACGCCCTCGTGACCTCGGTCGGTCACTGGCGCGGCGAAGGCGCCCTGCGGCTCACCAAGGCTTGAACAGGAGAACGGCATGGCGCTTCGCGACAAACAGGGCCGTCCGCTCGTCGCCGTCACCGGCATCGGCGTGGTCACCTCTCTCGGCCAGGGCAAGGACGCCACCTGGGCCGCGCTGACGGCCGGGCAATCGGGCATTCACCGCATCAACCGCTTCCCCACGGAAGGCCTGCGCACCACGATCGCGGGCACCATCGATTTCATCGACGTGGAGCCCTTCTGCGCCCCGATGCTCTCCGAGCGCCTCGCCGTTCTCGCGGCGGATGAAGCCGTCGGGCAGTCTGGACTGGCGTCGGGCGATTTTCCGGGCGCGCTGTTCATCGCCGTGCCGCCGGTCGAGATGGAATGGCCGCAGCGCAAGGCGCTGGCAGAGGCCTCCGATCAGGCCGGCGAGATCACCTACAAGGATCTCTTGCAGGCTGCGGCGACCGGCCGCTTCAAGGCGTGGCACGACCTGTTCATCTTCGGCACCGTGGCGGACCGGGTCGCCGACCGCTTCGGCACGAAGGGCTCGCCGATCTCGCTTTCGACCGCCTGCTCGTCGGGCGCCACCGCCATCCAGCTCGGCGTCGAGGCGATCCGCCGGGGCGAGACGGATGCGGCGCTCTGCATCGGCACGGACGGCTCGGTCAATCCGGAATCGCTCATCCGCTTCTCCCTGCTCTCGGCGCTCTCCACCCAGAACGAGACTCCGGAGGGCGCCTCGAAGCCCTTCTCCAAGAACCGCGACGGCTTCGTGATGGGCGAGGGCGGCGCCGCCCTCGTTCTGGAGAATGCGGAGACCGCGAAGGCGCGGGGTGCGACGATCCTCGGCTATGTGCTCGGCTGCGGCGAGAAGGGCGATCATTTCCACCGTACCCGCTCGTCCCCGGACGGCTCGCCCGCCATCGCGGCCATCCGTCAGGCGCTCGACGACGCGGGCGTCACGCCCGACGAGATCGGCTACATCAACGCGCACGGCACCTCGACGCCCGAGAACGACAAGATGGAGGCCATGAGCTGCACGGCCGTATTCGGCGAGCGCATGGGAAGCCTTCCGATCTCGTCCAACAAGTCGATGATCGGCCACACGCTCACCGCCGCGGGCGCGGTGGAGGCGGTGATGTCGCTGCTGACGCTCTCCACGGGCCGCCTGCCGCCGACGATCAACTACCAGATGCCCGATCCGGCGATCCCGCTCGACGTGGTGCCCAATGTCGCGCGCGACGCGGATGTGAAATTCGTGCTTTCCAATTCCTTCGGCTTCGGCGGCCAGAACACCTGCCTCGTCTTCGGGGCCGAGCCCAAGGGGGCTTAAACTCATGACGCGCATTCTCGTCACCGGCGGCGGCAAAGGCGTCGGAGCGGCCATCGTGCGCGCGCTCGCGGCGGCCGGCCACGACGTGGATTTCACCTATCGCTCGTCGGGCGATGCCGCGAAGGCGCTGGCCGAGGAGGTGATGCAGGCTCATCCCGGCCGCGGCGTCAGGGCGCATGCGATCGACCTTGCCGACAAGGCGGCCCTCGAAACCTTCTGCGAGATGCTGGAGGGCGAGAGCTTTTTCGGGCTCGTCCACAATGCAGGCCAGCCCTACGACGCGCTCGCCGCCATGATGCAGCAGGACAAGGCCGAAGCCGCCATGCAGGTGAACTTCTGGTCGCTCACCCGCATCGCCAAATCCCTCATGCGCGGCATGGTCCGCGCCCGGGCGGGGCGTATCGTCGCGATCGGCTCCGTGGCGGCGCTCCAGGGCAATCCCGGCAACGCGGCCTATGCCGCCTCCAAGGGCGCGCTGATCTCCTATTGCCGCACGCTCTCCGTCGAGACCGCCAAGCGCAACGTCACCGTCAACGTGATCGCGCCGGGCTTCATCGACACGGACATGATGGCCCCTTACGCAGCCTATCGCGACACCATGGAAAAGCAGATCCCGGCCGGACGCTTCGCGAAGCCGGAAGAGATCGCGGGCCTCGCGGCATTTCTGATGAGCGAACCTGCCGCCTACATCACCGGCGCGGTGCTGCCCATCGACGGCGGCCTGACCGCGATGCTGGGCGTGCATCGGTAATTCCGAGGACACCCGTTCAATCGAGTTTCCGGATCTCCTCGGGCGGCAGCGCCGCGAGGGCCTCCGTGATGCGCTGCCCGCGCACCATGAGATCCGGCGCGATCTCGGCGAGCGGGACAAGGACGAACAATCGCTCCAGCATGCGCGGATGCGGCAGGACCAGGCCGGGCTCGCCGAGTTCGAGATCGTCATAGGTCAGAACGTCGATGTCGATGACCCGCGGCCCCCATTTCATCTCGCGGATGCGCCCCAGTTCCCGCTCGATCCGCAGGCACAGGGACAGCAGGGCCACCGGGGCGAGGCCGGTCTCCACGAGGATGCAGGCATTCACGAACCGGTCCTGCTCCACCGGCCCCCACGGCTCGGTGAGGTAATCGGCGGAACGGGCCAGGATCGTGATGCCGTCGTGTTCGAGTGCGGCGATCGCGCCCGCGATGGCGGCGCGCTTGTCGCCGAGATTGCTGCCCAGGCTCAACGTGGCCCTAGCCATGGCGGGCGCGCCTGATCTCGACCGAGACGCCCTCGATCACGAAAGGCACCGGAGCCTCCGGCTTCTCGACCAGAACGGTCACTTCGGCGACGCGCGGAAAGGCCTCCAGAACCTTCGCGGCGATCGCCTCGGCCAGGCCTTCGATGATGCGGAAGCGGCGGGTCGTCGCCGTCTCGTGCGCCACGCGAGCGAGCGCGGCATAGCAGACGGATTGCCCGTAATCGTCCGCTTCGCCGGCGGGCCTGAGGTCGAGCGCGCAGGTCAGGCTGATATAGAAGCGCTGGCCGAGCCGGGCCTCTTCCTCGTGCAGGCCGTGATGCGCATAGAGCGCGAGGCGGGACACGGTGATCCGGTCGCTCATGCCGGGTGTACTCGTCCTGAATTCGCTCATGCCGGGCTCCTCACCAGGGCGTCCGCCACGCGGCAGGCTTCTGCGTGCGCCTTCACGTCATGGACGCGCACGATATCGGCTCCGCGCGCCACCGCCGCCACATGTCCGCCGATGCTGCCGAACAGCCGCTCTCGCGGCGGCACGTCCGGAGCGTAGAACCGCCCGAGCACGGATTTGCGCGAGGCGCCGATGAGCAGCGGAAAGCCGAGCGCCTTGAACTCCGGCAGGCGGCGGAGCGCCTCGATATTCTGCTCGCCCGTCTTGCCGAAGCCGATGCCGGGATCGAGGATGACGTTCCGGTCGGGGATGCCGGCCCGCCGCGCGAGATCGAGCGAACGCTCGAAGAAGGCGAGCATGTCGGCGACGATGTCGATGGCCGCATCGGCCTGCGGCCTGTTGTGCATCATCACGACAGGGGCGCCGTGCTCCGCGACGACCGCCGCCATGTCGGGATCATGCTGGAGGCCCCAGATATCGTTGACGATGCGGGCCCCCGCCACGAGGGCCGCGCGGGCGGTCGCGGCCCGGTAGGTGTCGATCGAGATCGGCACCGTCAGCTTCGGGGCGAGTTCCCGGATCACCGGAAGCACGCGCCGCTGCTCCTCCTCGGGGCCGATCGGGACGTATCCCGGACGGGTGGATTCCCCGCCGATATCGATGATGTCGGCGCCCTCGGCCTCCAGCCGCTCCGCATGCGCAAGGGCGTCTGGCAGATCGAGGAAAAGCCCTCCGTCCGAGAAGGAATCCGGCGTGACGTTGAGCACGCCCATCACGAGGGTGCGGGAGCCGAGGCCGGGAAGGATAGTTGGAGACGATGTCATCGTGGCGCCATGCTGAGACGAAATTGTGCCCCTTGTCGGATTCTGTCCGGCAGGTCGAGAGGCAGGTCGACAGGGAGATCGAGAGCCTCGACCGGCCCGCGGAGCGGATCGGGGCAGCGACAAGAGCTTGTCATTCGCTTTGGCACACTTTAAGCCGCCGCCAACAGATTTCTCCCGTCATGGCAGGTATGTTCCGGCCATTCAGGTCTCAAGAACCCGGCGGATCAAAGACACGGGATCCCCGAAAATGTTCGGGGTGACGACGAACAGGATTGTCCCTCATGCGCTCCCTTCAGCTTTTCGGCGACCGTGACATTCGCATCACCGAGATCGACGCGCCGCCGCCGCCCGCCGCGGGCGAGGTGCAGGTGCGGGTCAAGGCGCTCGGCCTGAACTATCTCGACGTCTGGGGCTTCCGCGGAATGGCGTTCGCCAAGCGCAAGATGCCGCAGGCCGTGGGCGTGGAGGCCGCGGGCGAGATCGCGGCCGTGGGCGAGGGCGTGACCCGGTTCAAGGTGGGCGACCCCGTCACCATGTACGGCGCCGAGACCTGCGGGCATTGCCGGGCCTGCCGGGAGGGCCGCGACAATCTCTGCGAGAACGTGGCCGGGATCATGGGCTTTCATATCGACGGCTTCGCCCGCGAGCTCATCAACCGCCCCGAGCGCCTCGTGATCCCGGTGCCGAAGGGGGTGAGCTTCGAGCAGGCGGCCTGCGCGCCCATCGGCTTCGGCACGGTGCAGCACATGCTGTTCGACAACGCCAGGCTCGAACCGGGCGAATCGATCCTCGTCCATGCGGGCGGCTCCGGCATCGGCACGGCGGCGATCAAGATGGCGAAGGCCATCGGCTGCACGGTCTACACGACTGTGGGCGATGACGAGAAGGGCGAGAAGGCCAGGGCCCTCGGCGCGGATCACGTGGTCAACTACCGCACGGAGCGCTTCGAGGGCGAGGTGCGCCGGCTCACCAAGCGCAAGGGCGTCGACGTGGTGTTCGAGCATGTGGGCGCGGAGACCTGGAACGGCAGCCTACTCTGCCTCAAGCGCGGCGGCCGCCTCGTCACCTGCGGCTCGACCTCGGGCGTGTCCACCACCATGAACCTGATGCAGCTCTTCCAGCAGCAATACCGGATCTTCGGCTCCTTCGGCTGCCGCATGGAGAATATCGCCCAGTCCCTGGACAAGATGGCGGGCGGGATGAGTCCGGTGATCGACTCGGTGTATCCCCTCGACGAGTTCCGGCAGGGTCTGGAGCGTCTCGAAGGCCGCAAGGTCTTCGGCAAGGTCATCGTGACCTTCTGACCCCTGGTACGAACCGGCCTTTCACCATAGATCTTGACGAAACGGGCTCCTCGCGAAAAACACGCGGAGCCTTTTTCC
This sequence comes from Microvirga sp. TS319, assembly GCF_041276405.1. Taxonomy (NCBI): domain Bacteria; kingdom Pseudomonadati; phylum Pseudomonadota; class Alphaproteobacteria; order Hyphomicrobiales; family Methylobacteriaceae; genus Microvirga; species Microvirga sp. TS319. The sequence continues at coordinate 170,505 of NZ_JBGGGT010000002.1, forward strand.
TTGTCCACGCCCGGATTTTCCCATCGTGCAGCATAACTCCCGCCCTCGCAGCCTTCTCTCGCGTCTCGTGGAGACGGTCATGGTCGGCGTCGTGCGCGGCGTGTTCGCCTTCTCGCGCGCCATCGGGCCGGAGCGCTCGGGCTCGTTAGGTGCGGCGCTCGCCCGCACCATCGGGCCGCTCCTGAAGGCGCATCGGACGGCACTCGCCAATATCCGGGCGGCCTATCCGGACAAGCCCGAGGCCGAGGTGAGAGCCCTGGCGCGCGCGGCCTGGAATAATCTCGGCCGCACGGGCGGGGAATATCCGCATCTCGGCAACCTGTTCGATTTCGACCCGGACGGCACCGTTCCCGGACGCACGGAGGTCGACGGCATCGAGCATTTCCTCAGCCTGCGTGACGACGGCAGGCCCGGGATCATCTTCTCGGCCCATCTCGCCAACTGGGAATTGCCCGCCATCTGCGCGGCCCGTTTCGGATTGGACGCCACCGCCGTCTTCCGGGCGCCGAACGATCCGGCCATTGCCCATGTCCTGCACGAGATCCGCAGCGAGACCATGGGGAATCTCGAGGCGGCGCGCCAGGGAGCAGCCTTCGCCATGCAGGGGGCGCTGGAGAAGGGCGGGCATCTGGGCATGCTCATCGATCAGCATTTCACCCGGGGCGTCATCGTGAACTTCATGGGCCGCCCGGCCCTGGTGAACCCGATTCTGGGCAAGTTCGTCCGCCGCTTCGACTGCCCCGTTCACGGGGTGCGCGTCATCCGCCTGCCGGGCCACCGCTTCCGCCTTCAGCTCACGCCCCCCCTCGACCTGCCGCGCGATCCGGACGGGCAAGTGAACGTGCAGGGGGCGATGCAGGCCATGACGTCGGTGGTGGAAGCCTGGGTCCGGGAATATCCCGAACAATGGCTCTGGATGCATCGCCGCTGGCGGGTTCCCGCCAAAACCGAGGGCCTCGCTCAAGGTAACGTGAGTTCCCAATGAACGGGCCTTGGTGTTTCATGACGGGCATCATGGCGTCCCGATTGAAACTCGTTCTGGTGGCCTCCGGCCTTACCGCTCTCCTGCAGCCCGCATTCGCGGAACCTCCCCGCGCCGTTGTCGAACTCTTCACCAGCCAGGGCTGCTCGAACTGCCCGCCGGCGGATGCGCTGTTGGTGGAATATTCCCAGAAGCCCGACATCGTGGCGCTCTCCTTTCCGGTGAATTACTGGGATTATCTCGGCTGGAAGGACACGCTTGCCCATGCCGAGTTCACCCACCGGCAGAAGGATTATGCCCACGCACGCAGCGACCGTCAGGTGTTTACGCCCCAGATGATCGTGAACGGGAAGAAGTCCTGCATCGGCTCCGATCGGGCGCAGATCGAGAAAGCGATCCAGACGACCGCGAAGGGCCGCTCCACTCTTCCGGTCGACATCGCGCTGACCGAGCAGAATGGCATGATCATCGTGTCGATCACGGAGATCGCCGAGGTCGCCCATCGCGAAGCGGAGGTCTGGGTGCTGCCGGTCCTGCGGTCGCAGACCGTGCCCATCGAGCGCGGCGAGAACAAGGGCAGGACCGTCACCTATGCCAATGTGGTGCGGGGCTTGAAGCGCATCGGCGAATGGCACGGCGGCTCCGCCCGCTTCGAGCTGCCCGCCGAGGCTGCCCGCAGTGGCGCCGACGGCTACGTGGTGCTCCTGCAGGCCGAGGAGGATGACAAGCCCAGCGTGATCCTCGGAGCCGCCAAGAGCGCCGGCCTCTGAGCGCGCGGGTCTCCGCCCCCCAAGAGCATCGGACGTGAAAAGTGGGAACCGGTTTTGCGTGAAAAGATGCTCAAGACCATAGGCTGACTGCATCGAATGTGGGTTCGATGTCACGTCCGATGCTGTAGAACAACGCATCGTTTGCTGCGAAAAACCGGGTCCACTTTTTCGCACGATGCGCTAGAGAATCACCACCTTGTTCGGCAGTTCATTCCTGTCCTGCGCCCCGGGCGGCGCGTGCTCGGCCAGGATGACGCCCGCGCGGTGGACGGCCCGGAGCAGCCCGTCGGCCGGTTTCTCCCGGCGCATCGCCTCGACGAGATCCGCGATGATCTCCTGCCACGCGGCAGGGCCGGCCCGGTCGGCGATCCCGATATCGGCGATGATTTCGGCATAGCGCTCCGCCGCCGCGACATAGATCAGGACGCCGGTCCGTCCCTGCGTGCGGGACAATCCATGGCTCGCAAATTCCCTGACGGCCGCCTCGTGGGCCCGCGCCCTTTTGATCGATCCGGGAACAAGCGCCAGATGCACCCGGGGCCACCCGAAGACGAGATTGAGGCCGCAGGCCACGACGAGCTGGATCAGGAAGATCCGGGAGGGGCCGAGCTCGGTGAACCAGATCAGCGGCCAGGGCACGAGGAGCGCCACGAACAGGCCCAGGAGAGCCGGGATCGCCAGATAGGCATTGGCTTGGCGCGTCACCACCACGACGATTTCGCCCGCGGTCGTCTTCTCGGCGTCGTGGATGGCCTGCGAGATCCGGGTCCGGTCGTGTTCTGAAATCATCTACCAGCTCCCCGAGGCACCGCCGCCGCCGGACGAGCCGCCCCCGCCCGAAAAGCCTCCGCCCCCACCGGACCAGCCTCCGCCTCCCGACCAGCCCCCGCCGGTCGGAATGATCCAGGGGCCGGAACCGCGTCTGCGGCCGTAGGCGCCTGGTCTGCCGCCCCCGCCGCCGCCGCCGCCGCGCATGGCGCGGAAGACCTGGAACAGGATGAAGGCGATGATCAGGAAGGTGATGAAGGTGTCGAGATTCGAGGTCTGATCCTCGCGGACTTCCGCGCGGCGCTGCCATTCCTGGGCATCCCCGGTGAGAATCGACAGGATGGCGTCGACGCCCGCGTTGATGCCGCCCGCGAAATCGCCTTTCTGGAATTGCGGCGCGATGGCGGTGGTGATGATGACCTTCGAGAGCGCATCGGTGAGCGCCCCTTCGAGCCCATAGCCGACCTCGATGCGCACCTTGCGCTCGGTGGGAGCGACGAGCAGCAGGACGCCGTTGTCGTTCTTCTTCTGCCCGAGCTGCCAGGCCCGGAAGAGGCGATTGGCGTAATCCTCGATGCTCGTGCCTTCGAGCGAGCGGATCGTGGCCACCACCACCTGGTCGGAGGTCTTATCTTCGTACGCCTTGAGCTTGGCCTCGAGCGCCGCCCGCTCGTCGGGCTTCAGGACATTGGCCGCGTCGACCACGCGTCCGGTGAGCGGCGGGAATGTCTGGGCGAAGGCATCGAGGGCGAAGAGGGCAAGGACGAGCGCCGCGATGAGAGCGCCCGCATGGTGCGGCCGCACCCGTCTCCCAAAGGAGGAGAAGGCACCCGGGCCCGTCATCCGCTTAGAGCATCGGACCCAAAAGTGGATTTGCACTTTTGGGAATGGATCCGATGCTCCCGTCTTGGAAAGAGCGCATCGTTCTTGCGAAAAACCGGGGCCACTTTTTCGCATGATGGGCTAGAATTTCACTTCGGGCGGCCGGTCGGAGCCGGCGGTGGCCGTGAAGGTCTCCATGGGCTTGGCGTCCGGATAGACCACGGCCGCTATCCAGCGGCCGGGGATCGTGCGCAGCTCCGTGTTGTAGGCCTGCACGGCCGAGATGTAGTCGCGGCGCGCCACGGCGATGCGGTTCTCGGTGCCCTCCAGTTGCGATTGCAGGGCCAGGAAGTTGGCGTTGGACTTCAGCTCCGGATAACGCTCGACCGTCGCGAGCAGGCGGCCGAGTGCGCCGGAGAGCTGGTTCTGCGCCTCCTGGAACTGGCGGAACTTTTCCGGATCCGTCACCGTGGAGGCATCGACCTTGATCTGCGTGGCCCGGGCGCGGGCTTCCGTGACCTGGGTCAGCACCTCGCGCTCCTGCTGGGCGAAGCCCTTCACGGTCTCGACGAGGTTCGGGATCAGGTCGGCCCGGCGCTGATACTGGTTCTGCACCTCGCTCCAGGCGGCCTTGGCCTGCTCTTCCAGGGTCGGCACGTTGTTGATCCCGCAGGCGGAGAGGCCGAGCGCGAGAGCCAATCCGGTCAGGGCGGCCCTGATCCGTGTCCGCAGGGGCGAAGCCGTCATATCTGTCCTCTCGGGATTGAAATTTTTCGCAACGTTACCGGGTTCAACAGATGGGTCAGGCGTAGCGTTTCTACAAGGCATTTTTCACTGGCTGCGCATGGGCGATTGGGGCAAGATCCGCGGATTCACGAGCAAAGCCTAAAACTCCCATGACCTTCCTGCCGAACTTCAGTACCCTGATTGCCTATTCCCTCGCCTGCCTCCTGCTGTTCATCACGCCGGGGCCGGACATGAGCCTGTTCCTCGCCAAGACAATGTCGGGCGGGCGCAAGGCCGGCATGGCCGCGATGCTGGGAGCGATGGCGGGGTGCTGCGTCCATACGCTGCTCGCGGCCTTGGGCCTCTCGGCCCTGCTGGCGGCCTCGGTCACGGCGTTCACGGTTCTGAAAGTCGTGGGAGCGCTCTATCTTCTGTGGCTCGCGGTGGATGCCGTGCGCCACGGCTCGGCCCTGTCGGTGAAGCAGGAGGGTCGTGCCGAGGTCTCGTTCTGGAAGACGTTCTTCGTGGGCGTGGGCATCAATCTCACGAACCCGAAGGTGGTCCTGTTCTTCGTGACCTTCCTGCCGCAATTCGTCGACGCGCACGATCCCCACGCCTCCGACAAGCTCCTGTTCCTCGGCCTCTACTTCATCGCGCTCACGGGCCCCATGGGGGCCGCCATGATCTTGGGCGCCGAGAAGGTGATGGCGCTCCTGCGCAACCATCCGAAGCTCATGCGGGGAATCGATTATTCCTTCGCGGGCCTCTTCGGGGCCTTCGCGGTCAAGATCCTGACGGCGTCTGCGCGGTAGATCGGATCAGTCCCAAAAGTGACTTGCACTTTTGGGACTGATCCGATGCTGCATTCTCTCAAAACCGCATCGTCTCGTCTGGAATAGGGGTGCCTACTTTTCCAGACGAGACGATGCGGTCGGAGGCGGGGGAGTGCCGCGCCCGCCTGCGTCCCGGCCCGCGATGGTCCAATAGACCAATCCCGCTACCGCGCCGGTCAGGCCGAGGATCGCGCTCACATGGAGTTCCGCCGGATTGGCGACCCGCGCCGCCCCGCGCAGGATCCACGGCACGGAGGCGGTGAACACGCCGGTGGCTACCGCATACCAGACGAGGCTGCGTATCTTCAGCGCCTCGCTGATCACCGCGATCACCAGGGGCGGCAGAACGAGAAGCGTGAACATGATCCGGCCGACGCCGAGCATGGCCTCGGCCACGATAGGACCCGGATCCTGGCTGGAAAACACCGCGTCCACGAGGTTCCAGAGCCCCACGAACAGCGTCTCCCCCGTGAGCGTCGCCATGAGCGGATCGACCATCGAGGCGATGAGGAAGAACACGCTGCTCATGCCGATGGCGATGAGGAGCGCGAAGGGGACGAGGAGCAGCCAGCGGATCATGGCTCGGCTATAGCATGGCCCGCCTCGGGAGTCCGCCGGATTGCGATGCGCCAATAGATGAAGCCGCAGATCGCGCCGGACAGTATCATCGAGATGCGGATTAGCCAGAAGCCGTTTCCCGTCCGCTCCTGTCCAGCCTGAAGAACACAGCCGAACAAAGCTCCGAGTGCCGCACCGAACATGATCGCGATGGCTGGGTGACGAAAGCCTATCCAGATCAGGACGCCTCCAAAGCCGCCCGCCGCAATAGCGATGGGAAGGCCGTAGATCACGAGTCCGGCGGTTCCCACGATTAAGGTCGCCGCCAAGTATTCGAAGGCATCGCCAATGCCGCTGAGGCCGTGTTCGGCGAGAGACGGAAGGCCCATGAATAGGGATGTCAGATAGGGTGCGGACGCACTTGCAATGACCAGTGCCTTCACATGTCTGGATACGTCGTCAGGCATCCGGCTCACGGCTCCAGAGGCGTCGGCAGTTCGATTGAAAGAAGATCGATCTGAAGAACGGGCTCGAGTGCGAGCACGATGAAGACCATGGCATAGGGAGCCATCGCACTGGCTGCTAAAAGTCCGACGATCTGCCGCCTCATCAATCCGCCGCGTTGTTGGCGGACCCGACCAGCGCATTATAGGCATTCACGAGCGCCTGGGCCTGCTGTCCTCCCCCGCGGCGGAGATCGCCTTTCAAGGGCTTGATCGTATCGCGAAACTCACGCGCCGCTGCCACGAAAGATCGGACGCCACCCTGGAGGCTCTTCAGGGCGTCGGGGTCGGATTTCCGGTAATCCTCGAAACCCGCGGAGGCGTTCACCAGGGCCGTCACGTCGGCATCGAGGGCAGCCACATCGACGGTGGGATCGTCGCTGTCCGGCAGGCGGTCGACGATGCGCCGGGCCGTGATCATCAGATGGGTGCGGTGCCAATGGGCCTTCCGGCCCTCCCGCTGCTCGATGGCCGCAAGCTCTCTCATGGCGAGGTTCGCCCGCTCGGCCTGGAAATCCTGCTCCACCTTGGCGCGGGCCGCCAGGAATGCCTTGGCGCGGGCCGCCAGGAATGCCTTGGCGGCGGGCGCGAGCCTCGCATGGATCTGCTTCCCGCGCGCCAGATTGTCGTCCAGATAATCCTTGCGCTCGTAATAGGTGTTGGCTTCGTCGATGATGGGCGCTAGCCCCGAATAGGCTTCGATATAGGCCTTCATGCTGCTGTCGAGATCGGGCAGCTTCGGCCCCTGGCCGAGGGCTTCCGATGCCTCCGCGATCAGGTCCGTCACATCGTAGAGCTCGTAGACGCCGAAGGCCCGGTTCTTGTTGACCGGGCCCTTCTCCATATCGACCCAGCTCTTGTAACGTTCGATGGATTCGCTGGCCCGGAGGGTCCGGTTCATCAGCGCCACATAGGCGTTCATCTTCGCATTGATCGTTTCGAGAGCGGCATCGTCCGTCTGCTGTCGCCGGGCCGCATCGGGAGCTTGGGCAGCCGCCATGGGGACTGTGCTGAGGAGCGCGATAGAGAGGAGCAGGGTGCGGATCATGGCGGAGGTCTCAAGGGGAGGGCTAGAGCCTTTTCCGCAAAAGTGGATGCCGGTTTTGCGAAGAAAAGGCGTCTTTCTCAAACAACAAATGCCTTTTCCGTGAACCGAAGTTCATGGAAAAGGCTCTAGCGGCGTCGCTTGGATGCCGGCGGCTCCGGACATCCCTTCATTGGTACTTTATATCATATTCTGGTGCGCAGCGACAACAGGTTCGGGCGGCCCGACGATGTCGAAGGGGCGCAGCTTCTCGGTTTCGCTCTAGAGCTGGCCGCAGGTGGCGAGAATATCGCGGCGGCAGAACGGACCGGTTTTCTGTCCTTGGCGACGCGCTACTTAAAGAACCGGGCAGCGGGCATTCACGCAGGAGAACGCCATGGCGACGTCTAAGCTGGACGAGCGGCGGCTCATGAACGACGAGGAATACACCCTCGTCGAACAGACCCGGTATCCAGTGCTGGGCAAGCTGGAGGACGCGGCGCTCAAGGAGCTGACACAGCGCCTACGGGAGCGGCGCGACCGCGCTCGGGATATTGCCCATCGCCAGCGCCGCGAGGTCCGTGGCAAGGGCCGGCAAGCCACGGCCTTCGAGAAGAAGGATGCGGGCAACCGTCAGAAAGCCCGTGTCCTGGCCGAGGCGCTGACCCGAATCAACAGTGAGCGCACGCGCCGCAAAGCAGAGGAGCTTCGCGCCAACGCCCACCGTGCATTCGCCTTGCGGCAGGGTTCGGAGGCATCAGCGCGGCCCGATGCCGGCAGGACGCCTCGGAAGGGCATGCACAAGAACGCGAGCAGCCGTCGCGATCGGATCGTCAGGCCAATGGACGTCGGTCGCGTCTCGCAGGCGGGCAAGCGCGCGCAGGCGGTGCGGGACAGCGCTTAGAACGTTGCGCGGCTTCCGACGCGCACCCGTCGGTGCTCAAGGTTCTTGGGGCGCCTGTTCCTCTCACGTCATCACCGGCCCCGTGTCGACGATCCCGATCCGACGTGCGCGGTGCTTCACGCAATCGAGATGGCCGGGACCGGTCCTCGGATCACGTCCGGGAACGGCCATATGATCTGGGCCGTCAGGGAACTGAATCCCGCATAGAGGGTGGCAGCCAAGTAAGGGACGAGGGTGCTCGCCGTGAACACGCTCAGGAGCTGGCGCTTCATGATGGCTGAGGCTCGACGGTTTGACGGGGCCGTATGGCGATGCGCCAATAAATCCAGCCGCAGATGGCGCCGGAGAGAGCGCTTGACATCAGGAACGGGATTGGCGGGCTGTCATCGGTAGAAAGGGCCGCCGTGAAGCCGAGGCCGAGGATGATCCCGCCCAATACTGGTCCGCACCAGGTCGGCCGCTTGGCGGTATTCACCGCCATTGCGCAGAGGCTTGCGAGGACCAGCAGGGGGATTCCAAACACCACAACGCCGAAGGTGCCCATGGAAATGACCTTGAGCAGATCGAGAGGCTCCTTCATCCCAACCTGATCGCCCGAGACGAGGCCGAATAGGCTCCACAGGAACAAGACGAGATAGGGAGCGGCGATGGTGGCGGCCAGAACGCCGAGAATGTGTCGGCGCGTGGTTATGCTCGCTTTGCCGCTTCAGCCAGGATCTTTCGTGCCATCAGCTAGTAGAGCCAGGCGCAGACGAGGCTGATGGCCATGATCTCGTAGAAGAACGGCCGGAGCAGGAGACGGACGGTGAAGCCCCAGTGCAACAGGACGAACCCGAGTCCGATAGCCGCTCCTCCTGCCTGACAGATCCAGGGAGAGCGCCAGCGACAACAGAATCCGATGAGCGCAAAGAGAAGCGAAGCGGGAAGCGCCGTCGAGAAGACCGCGTTGAAGCTGAGTAGCAGGACCGCGAAGGATACCCCTAGATGTGATCCTAAAGTCCTGGGAAGGTTCGGGTCGGTCAGCGCCATGGCAGTGCCGACCACGAGGACGAACAGGCATGGAGCCGCCGCGTTTGCCGCGACCGCGGCGATCAGGACCCGAAGCATCATAGTCCCTCCGAAGAACGTTTCGGAGAGTCTTATACGTTATAATGAATCGGAAAAGGAACTGCCCGTTGTGGCAGACAGGTCTCGCCTACTCCCCGTTCCCCACAGCGTAGACGCCTTCGGCCCCGATGCCCTGCTCGGCCATCATGCGGGCGCGGGCGCGGAGTTTCTCCGTCTCGCTCTTGAGCTGACCGCAGGCGGCCAGGATATCGCGGCCGCGCGGGGTGCGGACCGGGGAGGCGTAGCCCGCCCGGTAGACGATCTCGGAGAAGCGCTCGATCCGCTCCCAGTCCGAGCACTCGTATTTCGAGCCGGGCCAGGGATTGAACGGGATCAGGTTGATCTTCGCCGGAATGCCCTTGAGGAGGCGCACCAGCTCGCGCGCATCGGCGTCCGAATCGTTCACGCCTTTCAGCATCACGTATTCGAAGGTGATGCGGCGCGCGTTCGAGAGCCCCGGATAGGCGCGGCAGGCATCGAGGAGCTGCTTGATGTCGTATTTGCGGTTGATCGGCACCAGCACGTCGCGCAGGTCGTCGCGAACCGCGTGGAGCGAGATCGCCAGCATGGTGTTGGCGTCCGAGCCCAAGCGCTCCATCTGCGGCACGACCCCGGAGGTGGAGACCGTGATGCGGCGGCGCGAGAGGCCCAGCCCCTCGTTGTCCGACAGCACGCCGATGGCGTCGACCACGTTGTCGATGTTGTAGAGCGGCTCGCCCATGCCCATGAACACGATGTTGGACACGAAGCGTCCGCCGTCGGTCGGCACGAAGGCGCCTTCCGGCGGCGTGGCATGGGGCCAGTCGCCGATGGAATCGCGCGCCACGATGAGCTGGGCCACGATTTCCGCTGAGGTGAGATTGCGCACGAGGCGCTGGGTGCCGGTGTGGCAGAAGGAGCAGGTCAGGGTGCAGCCGACCTGGCTCGACACGCAGAGCGTGCCCCGGTCGACTTCCGGAATGTAGACGCACTCGATCTCCGCGCCCTTGTCGAGCGGGCCCGTGGAGGCCATGCGGATCAGCCACTTGCGGGTGCCGTCCTTCGAGACCTGCTCGGACACGACCTGCGGGCGGGCCAGCGTATAGGCCTGGCTGAGCCTGGCGCGCAGCTCCTTGCCCACGTTGCTCATCTCGGAGAAGTCTTTGGCCCCGCGGAAATAGATCCAGTTCCAGATCTGGGCGACGCGCATCTTGAGCTCGCGCTCGGGCACGCCGATCGCCGCCAGGGAATCCTTCAATTGATCGCGGGTGAGACCGACAAGCGACGCGCCGCCGGGGGCGGCTCCCGCCACCACGTTCATCTCGGCCGTCTTTTCGATGGACAAAGCGGTCTGCCCCGCCGCGCGCGCGGCATCGCTCACGGCCAGGGGGGCCGCATTGGGGTTACGCTTGGCGATGTCGAGCGCCGTCGCCATGGGAAATCTCAAGCCTCGTTGTTGGGAGTGGCTGCGTCGTATAACACGATTGCGCCGAAACCGTGAGCTTCGCACAAGCAAAATTCCGGGCGCGAGGCCCGGAAAATGCTCATTCCCAGCACAATTTGCAAGGGCAGGGGACCTTGAAGGAGCTCTGGCAGAGGCTCCGGCAGGAGTTTTGCAGGCGCTTTAGACGCCGCATTCCCTGCGGGCTTGTTCCAGAGCCTTGGTGAAGCCGCTCAAGGAATAGCGGTCCGTCAGGCTGGACCCTCGGGTGGATTGGCTCTTCACCATGAGGCTCGACCCCTTCGCCATGGTGGCGATGGCCTGTCCCTCCTCGGCGGGATTCTTCAGCCAGGCGTTGGCGGCCTTGGTCACCAATTCGTAGGAGGCGTTGCCGATGGCGGCCGAGGCTGGGCCGTTCTCCTTCGCCGTGAAGCCCAGCACGAGGGCCACCTCGTTCTTCACGTTCTCGGCCGGGCGGAAGGACACGAAGAGATAGGCCGGATCCCGGCTCAGGTTCTTCGGAAGTCGTTCCTGGGGCTGGCTGAGGGCATAGCAGATCTTCGAGCGGCCGGTCTGGGCCGTGTAGACGCCCCAGTCGCCGTAGGTGTTCACGAGCGAGGCGCCGCCCGGGCCGGTGGCCGCCTGAGCGGGCTTGGCGGCAGCCGCCGCGGCTCCGGCGGCGGCCGCAGCGGCCGGCTTCGCCGCCGATGTCGCCTTGCCGGTCGCGGGCTTCGCCTTCGAGGGAGCCGTCGCGGGCTTGGCGGTCGGAGCAGACTTCTGTCCGGTCGCGCGCTGGGGCTGAGCCAGGGCGGCGGACCCGGTTCCCATGGCGAGGACGGCGGAAAGGACGCCCGCGGCAAGGGCGCGCTGGAAAGATGCTGTATTCATGAGGGCGGACAATACGCGCGGATGGTTAAGAACTCTTCACCATCCCGTAGCCTCAACGCCCGAGCCTTGGCGATGCGTCGAAACGTGGCAGCATCGCCGCCGGCAAAATAAAAGGGCCGCATCCGCGGCCCGTCGAGTTGTCTACTCATAAAGGTGTTCATTGTTCAAATGGAGGAGGATCAAATGACTTCTGATGAACGAGAATCAATTTAGCGATAATATATAATATTGCAACAGGTTCATATTCTTTGTTCTGACCATAATCCTATCGATTCTCCTGGATTAACGATCGCCCTCGGCGACTTCCCCTAGGGATTCCCGGGCTTTGGCCCGGTGCTCTTCCGTAATGGAACTCGCCACCTGCGTGATCGCGGCCGCCAGAACGGCCGCGTCGTCGGCAAAGCCGATCAGGGGAAGGAAGTCGCTCACCGCGTCCAGGGGCATGACGAAATAGGCGATCGCGCCGAGCAGGATCAGTTTCACGCGGCTCGGCGTCTTCGGATCGACGGCGCAATAGAAGGCCGCCACGAGATCCTCCGTGAAGGGGATCTTTCCGGCCACGCGCCTGAGCTTGTTCCAGAACCGCCGCTTCAACCCCTCCTCGTCGCGGGTGGCCGCGCGCATGGCGTCCATCTCGGCCTTGGTGAAAGGTTTCACGATCGTTTCGCTCATGCGGGTTCAGCTCCTCGTCGATCTCAGGTATCCGCCTTCGCCAGGATGACATAGAACCATCCTTTCACGAGGAGAGAACCCATGAAGCTCGACAAAATGATGGCAGCCATCGTCACGGGAGGCGCTTCGGGCCTCGGAGAGGCGACCGCGCGGATGCTCGCCGGACAGGGCGTCAAGGTCGCGGTCTTCGACATGAATGCCGAACGCGGCGAAGCAGTCGCCCGCGACATGGGCGCCCTGTTCTGTCAGGTGGACGTGACCGACGAGGCGTCCATCGATGCGGGCCTGGTCAAGGCGCGGGAGGCGCATGGGGTCGAGCGCGTCCTCGTCAATTGCGCCGGGATCGCCCCGGGCCGCCGCACCGTCACGAAGAAGCGCGAGACGGGGGAGCTCATCCCGCACGATCTCGCGAGCTTCCGCAGGACCGTGGAGATCAACCTCATCGGCACCTATGCGATGATTTCCAAATGCGCGGCCGCCATGGCGGCCCTCGAGCCCGTCACGCCGGACGGTGGACGCGGTGTCATCGTCAATACCTCGTCGGTCGCGGCGCAGGACGGCCAGATCGGGCAATCCGCCTATTCCGCCTCCAAGGGCGGCGTCCTGGCCATGACCCTGCCGGTGGCGCGCGACCTGTCGGGCTTCGGAATCCGCGTGATGACGGTCATGCCGGGCCTCTTCCACACGCCGCTCTTCGAGGGCATCGCGGAGGATTACCGCAAGGCGCTGGAGGCCAATGTGCCGTTTCCCTCGCGCCTGGGGCGGCCCGAGGAATATGCCCAACTCGTCCGGAGCATCCTCGAGAACGACATGCTCAACGGCGAAGCGATCCGTCTCGATGGCGCCCTGCGCATGCAGCCGAAATAACGGCCGTCAGGCCAGTTCCAGGAAGCGCGCCGTATCGGGATCGACCGGGATCCCGGTCCGGCTCCGCTCCGCGAGGGTCCGCCACTCCCGGTCGCCCGGCGCGAGAACCGGTTCGCCGGTCTTCGCCGGCGAGGCGCGCAGCCCTGCGAGATACTGCGCCATGAGTCCATCGTAGGCCTCGCGGCCGACGAATCGCGCCGGGTCGATGGCGAGGCAGAAATGGCCGATATCATGAGGCCTCACGTTCCCGTCGCCCATCGGCGTGACGAGGTGGTCCGGCGTCGCTCCGGTCAGGACGGCCGAGAGAATCGTCACGAGACCCGCGAGGCCCGCTCCCTTGAACCCGAAGTCCAGTCCTCCGAGCGGCGTCAGGATCTCGGCCCGGTGGGGATCGCGCGTCGGCTCGCCGTCGATGTCCGCCGTCACGTCGGCGGGCAGCTCCCGCTGCAGCGAGCGGTAGAGCAGAACCCGGTTATAGGGGATGGCCGAACTCGCCATGTCGAGGAGCCAGGGCCTCGAATCGCGCACGGGCGCCGCCGCCGCAACCGGGTTCGTGCCGTGAAACCGCGTCTTGCCGCCGTAAAGGGCCACGAGCGAATCGGCATTCGTGGTCGAGATCGCGATGAACCCGGCCTCGGCTCCGCCCAGGGCATAGGCCCCCGCCGCGCCGTAATGGGTCGAGTGGGCGATCCCGACGGCGCCGACCCCGCTCTCCCGCGCGATCCTGCAGGCCTCCTCCATCCCGCGATAGGCCGCCGCATGGCCGAGGCCGTGATCGGCGTCGAGCATGGCGCTCGCGGCGGCGGTGCGATGGAGCTTGAACGCGGGAGCGCCGTTGATCTGTCCGCTTCGCAGGCACTCGGCATAGAAGGATGCGAGCCGGACGCCGTGGCTGTCGATGCCGAGGCGCGAGGCATGCATCATCGCGCGCGTGGCGGCGGCTGCGGACGCCTCGTCCGCGCCTGCCTCCCGCAAGGCCAGGTCGACGCGTTCCTGCAGGAGCTCGGCCGGAAATCTCGGGCTCTCGACCGGCCCGCTCGAAGCGTCAGACAAAGTTCCATCCTCCCAAGATGTCGCCCAAGGTTTCGCCCAGGATTTCGTCATCCCGATAACGGCGATTGCTGTGTCAGGCCGGAGGCCGCGTGGCAAGCCTGACCGGTTCTGCGCCATGGCTTCCGCGGACCGCCCGGCGAGGATCAGGACGTCACGTCGCCTCGGTTCTCGGGATAGCCAATCAGATCCGGCGTGCAGAGCCAGGATTCCCGACGTTTCGTCCAGGCCTCGTAGGTCGGCCTGAACAGATCCGTCCGGTCGAAGGCGCCGAGCATGATCTCGATTTCGCCGCCGCCATCCGAATAGACGACGAGCGAACCGCATTGGGGGCAGAAACGACGCTGGCCTCCAGGCATGGCCTCCCAGCTTCGGCTCTCACCCGAGATCGTCACCCTGTCGGCGGGAAAGATCGCGAAGGCATTGAAGACGCTGCCGGTCGTCTTGCGGCAGGTCATGCAATGGCACAGGCCCACGCGCTTCGGCGCGCCATGCGCCCGAAAGGTGAGCTGGCCGCAGGCGCAACCGCCCGTGAAGGTCTCCGAATCCTGCATGGTTCACGCCTTCGCCAGACCGGCCGCCAGCTGATCCATGCGTTGCGCGAGCTCGATGTCGCGGCGCGTGAGACCCTTGGCGTCGTGGGTGGAAAGGGTCACGTCGACCCTGTTGTAGACGTTGAACCATTCCGGGTGGTGGTTCATGGGCTCGGCCACCAGGGCCACGCGGGTCATCCAGCCGAAGGCCGCGTTGAAATCGTCGAATACGAAGCGCTTGCGAATGGCATCCCGGCCTTCCACGAGCGTCCAGCCGTCGAGGCCGGAGAGAAGGTCATGGCGTTCGGAATCGGTCAGGCGGGGCATGGGGCGTCATCTCCGGGAAACGCTCCCGTTCGCGCATCGTGCGGCCCTTCGGATCCGCTCGAACGATGCGCTCCTCTCGGAGGGAGCATCGGATTCAATCCCAAAAGGGCACATCCACCTTTGGGTCCGATGCTCTAGTGATGAAGCGCGCGGGCGATGTTTCAAGCCCCGGACGTCCAGTCCCCGGGTGTCAAGCCACGGATGTCTTGGAAGGAACGGCGGCTTCCTCGATGGTGCGCCAGTCCTCGTGGAGGGAGAATGTTTCGCGGTCCATCACGAAGAAACAGCCGCCGCCGGGATGCTGCGGCCGGCTTTCCCGTCCGATCTCCACCGCCTGCAGATGGGCCATGAGCAGGCAGCCGACCCCGCCATGAGCCACAACGAGGGTGTCGCCGGGCTCCTCGGCCGCGATCCTGCGCACGGCCGTCACGATGCGCGTCTGCGCATCGATGGCGCGCTCCCAGCCGCGGATGCTCTCATGGGGATTGGCGAAGAAGGCGTCGACCACCTCCCAGAATTCCGGCGGCGCGATGTAGCCCGTGGCCGAGCGGTCGTTCTCGCCGAGATCCTCGTGCGTGCGATAGGAGAGACCCAGGCGCTCGGCCACGATGGCGGCGCCGTCCATGGCCTTGCGCTCGGTGCTGGCATGGATCGACGTGAGGCCGCTGTCGGAAAGCGCCTCGGCGAATTGCTCCATCCGTCCGCGCCCGATGGCGTTCAAAGGCCATTGCGGCACGGGCACGAGCGGGTCGATCACCACTTCCGGGTGGGTGAGGAAAATCAAGGAAGCCATGCTTCATGGCGTAGCGGCTCGAAGCTCGGCCGTCGAGTCATCCGAAGGGGTAGGCCGCTTCGACGATGTAGGGGCCTCCGCCCACCGAAGCCCGGGACGAGTAGAGGACGAAGCGGTCGGCCGTGAAGGTGAGCTTCGGGAAATGCCCGCGGACCGCCATGTAATCCGCCACGTCGAGGGGGGAGACGTTCTTCAGGCGCGCCAGCGTCACGTGCGGGGTGAATTTGCGGGTCTCCGGCGCCAGGCCAATCTGGCGCATCATCCGCTCCTGCTCGGCCTGAAGATCGGTTAGCTCGCCGCTGCCGGAGACGCGCGCGAAGACCGCGCGCGGCTTGCCGCCGCCGAAGGTATCGAGCCCGTCGAGGGTGACGGCGATGGGTTCGCGCCAGCGCGAATCGCCCAGGATCGAGCACACGTCGTCCGCCATGCGTCCGTCCACGTCGCCCATGAAGCGAAGGGTCAGGTGATAGTTTTCGGGATCGATCCAGCGCGCCCCCGGCAGGCCGCCGCGACAGGCCGACAGGGCAAGACCGATCTCGGGAGGAATCTCGATGCCGGTGAAAAGACGTGGCATGCGATCCCTCCCGTGATTCGTTTACGCTTGATGATTCAGACGACGAACGGGCAGGCTTTGTTCCTGCCGGGCCGCCGTGCGGCCATGCCCGCAACCGGTGCAGGCATGGCCGGCACGGCCGTTACGGGCACGGATTGCAATGCTCGACATGGATGGCGTCGATGCGCTGTTCCAGCTCCGGCGTGATGGTCACGCCGATGGAAGCGATGTCCGTCTTCAGCTGCGTCATCGAGGTCGCCCCGATGATGTTGGACGTCACGAACGGCCGTGAATTCACGTAGGCCAGCGCCATCTGGGCGGGATCGAGGTCGAATTCCCGGGCGAGGGCGATGTATTTGCGGATCGCCGCCTCCGCGGTCGGATTCTCGTAGCGCTGGCCGCGGTTGAAGAGCGTGGTGCGCGCGCCCTCGGGCCGCGCCCCGTCGAGATACTTGCCGGTCAGGTAGCCCTGGGCGAGCGGCGAATAGGCGAGCAGGCTCACCTGCTCGCGCGTGCTCACTTCGGCGAGAGCGACCTCATAAGTGCGGTTGAGCAGGTTGTAGGCGTTCTGCACGGATTGCACCCGTGCGAGGCCCCTGGCCTCTGCGTGCCTGAGAAAGGTCATCGTGCCCCAGGCGCTCTCGTTGGAGAGGCCGAAATGACGGATCTTTCCGGCCTTCACCAGGTCCGTCATGATCTCCACCGTCTCGGCGATGGGGTGAGAATCGCCTTCCTGGTGCTTGTAGATGGTCGGGTTCGAGCCCCAGGGCATGGGGCGGTCCGGCCAGTGGATCTGATAGAGGTCGATGTAATCGGTCTGGAGCCGCTTGAGGCTCTTGTTCACGGCCTCCTCGATCTGCAGGCGCGAAAGCTCGGCCTTGGAGCCGTCGCCGCGGAACCAGGTATTGTCGGAGCGGCCCACCACCTTGGAGGCGAGGATCACCTTGTCGCGGGCGCCGCGCGACCTGAACCAGGAGCCGATGATCCGCTCCGTGGACCCTTGGGTCTCGGGCCGCGGGGGGATCGAATAGAGTTCGGCGGTGTCGAAGAAATTGATGCCCTGGTCGAGGGCGTAATCCATCTGCTCGTGGCCGTCGGCCTCGGTGTTCTGCTGACCCCAGGTCATGGTGCCGAGGCAGATCAGGCTGACATTGAGATCGGTGCGGCCAAGCCGGCGGTATTGCATTGTCAAGGCTCCTGGCGGCGGGCGGACCACCGCGCGTGGGAAGGAATTGAAAAGCGCCAAACAGGAATTTCAGCGCGAGGTCAGGCGGGCAAGAAAGCTCTCGACGCTGGGAAGGATGCGTTCGACGATGATCTCCACCCCCTTCGCCGTCGGATGCATGCCGTCGGACTGGTTGAGGGAGAGCTTGCCGGCGACGCCGTCGAGGAAGAAGGGATAGAGCACAAGGTCGTGCTTCTTCGCAATGTCGGAATAGAGGGTGTCGAACTTCTCCGTATAGGCCGCGCCCAGGTTTCGCGAGGCGTACATGCCCGCGAGCATCACCGGAATGTTCCGGGCCTTCAGGCGTTCCACGATGGTCTCGATGTTCTTGCGCGTGACGGCGGGGTTGAGGCCGCGCAGCATGTCGTTGGCGCCAAGCTCCAGGATCACCCCGTCCGTTCCGTCGGGCACGGACCAGTCGAGCCGGTCGACGCCGCCGGAGGAGGTATCGCCCGACACGCCCGCATTGGCGATCTCGACATTGTAGCCCTTGGCCTTGAGGGCGCGCTCCAGCACCACCGGGAAGGCGGCCTCCTGAGGCAGGCCGAAGCCCGCGGTCAGGCTGTCGCCCAAAGCCACGAGATGCAGGGTCCTGCCCTGGGCCAGCGGCGCAAAGGAGGGGGTGATCATGGCGGCAAGGGCCGCCGCACACGCAAAAATGATCGTCATGAGAGAGCCGGATTGGCGCTTCATCGGTAGGATTCCCATCTATGCCGGATTAGACGAACGTCTCTTGGCTGCCAACAAATCGGGTGAACGGGCATGAAGGACAAGGCCATCGCGCTGCACGATGTCGACCTGAGCCTTGGGCGCGGGGCGGCCCGGGTGCATATTCTGAAAGGAATCTCGCTTGACGTCGACAGGGGCGAGGCGGTCGGTCTCGTGGGGCCTTCGGGCTCCGGAAAATCCACCCTGCTCATGACGATGGCGGGCCTCGAGCGCCCGGATTCGGGCCGGGTGATCGTCGACGGCACCGATCTGTCGGGCCTCGACGAGGACGCGCTGGCGCGCTTTCGCGGACGGCGCATCGGCATCGTGTTCCAGTCCTTTCATCTCGTCCCGACCATGACGGCGCTCGAGAACGTGGCGCTGCCCCTGGAACTGGCGGGCGAGGACGACGCCTTCGAGCGGGCCGAGGCCGAGCTCAAGGCGGTCGGCCTGGGGGGCCGGCTCCATCACTATCCGGCGCAGCTCTCCGGCGGCGAGCAGCAGCGCGTGGCCATCGCCCGCGCCATCGTGCCCAATCCCGCCATCCTGGTGGCGGACGAGCCCACCGGCAATCTCGACGAGACGACGGGCCAGTCCATCGTCGACCTGCTATTTGCCCTCAAGCGCGACCGCGGGGCGACCCTGGTGCTGGTGACCCATGACCTGAACCTCGCCCGCCTCTGCGACCGCATGGTGCGTCTGCGCTCGGGCCAGGTCGATGCCGACGCGGCTCCGGCCGTCGCGTAAGGGAGTGAGCGCATGCACGGCACCCTGTCCGCGCCGCGGCGTCGAGCCCCGGCCTCGCGCCTGCCGCTTCTCCTGCGTCTGGCCCTGCGCGAACTGCGCGGCGGCCTGAAGGGCTTCGGCATCTTTCTCGCCTGCATCGCCCTCGGGGTGGCGGCGATCGCGAGCGTCTCCTCCCTGTCGCGGTCGCTGACGGAAGGCATCTCCCGCGAAGGCCGGCGGATCCTCGGCGGCGACATGGCCTTCTCGTTGATCCAGCGGGAGGCGAGCGGGCCCGAGCGGGCCTTTCTGGACGGAAAGGGCCGCGTGAACGTCATCGCGTCCATGCGCGCCATGGCGGTCGCGGGCGACAAGGGCTCCGGCCTCGTGGAGATGAAGGCGGTCGATGCCGGCTATCCGGCGGTGGGCCTCCTCGAAACCGATCCGCAGCTCGCGCCCGCCGATCTCTTCGCGGAGCGGAACGGCGCCTACGGGGCGGCCGTCGATCCGGCGCTGCTGGCGCGCCTCGACCTGAAGGTGGGCGATCGCGTGACGGTGGGCGGCGCGAATGTGGAACTGCGCGCGCGTCTCGTGACCGAGCCCGACCAGATCGCCGATGGCATCGGGTTCGGTCCGCGTCTGCTGATCTCCCAGGATGCCTTGAGGGCGACGGGCCTCGTCCAGCCCGGCAGCCTCGTGCGCTGGACCTATCGGCTGGTCTTGCCTCCGGCCCTGTCCAACGAGGAGGGGCTCGCGCGGATCGAGGCGGAGGCGAACCGGGTGCTGCCCGAGGCCGGGTGGCAGATCCGCACGCGGCTGAATGCCGACCCGCGCTTTGCCAAGAATATCGAGCGCTTCACCCAGTTCCTCACCCTCGTCGGCCTCACGGCCCTTCTGGTCGGCGGCGTCGGGGTCGCCAATGCGGTGCGCGGCTTCGTGGACCGCAAACGCGCCTCCATCGCCACGCTGAAAAGCCTCGGCGCGCCGGGCGGCCAGGTGGTGATGCTGTATCTGACGCAGGTGATGCTGATCGCGGCCGTCGGCATCGGCATCGGCCTTGCGGTCGGAGCGGCCCTGCCCTTCGTCCTGACGGGGCTTTTCGGCCATCTGCTGCCCATCCCGATCCAGCCGGTCGTCGCGGTTCCGGAACTCGGCGTCGCGCTTCTCTACGGCGTGCTCACGGCGCTCGTCTTCGCCATCGCGCCGCTGGGCCGCGCGCACGACGTGCCGGTCTCGGGGCTGTTCCGCGACCAGATCGATCCGGAGCGGCGCTGGCCGCGCCGACGCTATCTCGCGGCGCTGGCCCTGTCCGTCGCGGCGCTGGTCGCGCTCGCGGTGATCGCGGCCTATGACCGGCGCATCGCGCTCATGTTCGTGGCTGCGGCGGCGGGCTCCTTCCTGCTCCTGCGCATCGTCGCCATCGGCATCATGGCGCTCGCCCGCCGCCTGCCGCGGCCCCGGCGCACGGCGCCGCGCCTCGCGCTCGCGAACATCCACCGGCCCGGCGCGCTCACGCCCTCGCTGGTGCTGTCGCTCGGGTTGGGGATCACGCTTCTCGTCACCCTCTCGCTCATCGATTCGAACCTGACGAGGCAGCTGACGCAGAGCCTGCCCGAGCGCGCGCCGAGCTTCTTCTTCCTCGACATTCCCAACCAGCAGGCGGATGCGTTCGAGGGTTTCCTGAAGGAGCAGGCCGCCGATGCCCGGGTCGAACGCGTGCCGATGATGCGCGGACGGCTCGTCAGCCTGGGCGGACGGCCCGTCTCCGAGGTGAAGGCCCCTGAGGATATCGCCTGGGTGCTCGAGGGTGACCGCGGCATCACCTACGCCAAGACCCTGCCGGAGGGCTCGAAGCTCGTGCAGGGGGAATGGTGGCCCGAGGACTACCGGGGCAAGCCGCTCGTGTCCTTCGACGGCAAGATCGCGGAGGGTCTGGGGCTGAAGGTCGGGGACGACATCGTGGTCAACGTGCTCGGCCGCAACATCGCCGCCACCATCGCCAATCTGCGCGAGGTCGAGTGGCGCTCGCTCGGCATCAACTTCGTGATGGTGTTCTCGCCCAACACTTTCGCGGGGGCTCCGCACACGCATCTGGCGACCGTCACCTTCCCGCACGGGTCCGATGCGGCCACCGACGCCAGGATCATCAGACGCTCGGCCCAGGCCTTTCCAATGGTCACGAGCGTGAGGGTGAAGGACGCCCTGGAAGCGGTGAACGATGTTGTCTCCCAGCTCGTCATGGCGATCCGCGGCGCGAGCTCCATCGCGCTCGTGGCAAGCCTGCTCGTGCTCGCGGGCGCGCTCGCGGCGGGGCATCGCGCCCGCCTCTACGATGCCGTGGTGCTGAAGACGCTGGGCGCCACCCGGGCCCGGCTGCTGTCGGCCTACGCTCTCGAATACGGCATGCTCGGCCTCGCCACGGCTGCCTTCGGGCTCCTGGCCGGCGGGATCGCGTCCTATTTCATCGTCACCCGCCTCATGAACCTAAGCTTTAGCCTAGATTTATCTGGCGCGCTTCTCGCGTCGGCCTTGGCCGTTCTAGTGACGATCGGCCTGGGGTTGATCGGGACATGGCGCATCTTGAGTCAAAAGCCGGCCCAATACTTGAGAAATCTTTAAGGCCGAGCTCGCCCTCGGGCATTATCGGGAGGCGCCTTGCGTTTTTTGGGGAGCGGCTTCTACTCCGCTCCCCAAAACTATTGCTCACAAAAAGGTGAAGCTTGGCGTTGCCTCTTGCGAAGCAAGGGCGGTCCCCTCATATTTCCGATGTCGCCGGGAATCGCCGGCGGCCGAGGGCTGACTCCCCAGCCTTTCGAGGGAACACAACGGGACACCGTGAGAAAGGACTCCGATGCAACCGTATGAGCAAAACCAAACCGCCTATGGCACCGGCTTTGCCCGGACGGCGGCACAGGTCGACCAGGGCCTGCGCGCCTTCATGCTCGGCGTCTACAACAACATGGTCCTGGGTCTGGCGATTTCGGCTGTGGTCGCGCTCGGCATCAACATGCTGGCCACCACGAGCGATCCGTCTCAGGCGGTCGCCCGCATGGGCGGCATCGGCCTGACCCAGTTCGGCGCGACCCTGTACGGCTCGCCGCTGATGTGGGTTGTGGCGCTGGCGCCTCTGGCCTTCATCTTCTTCTTCTCGTTCCGCATGGACCGCATGTCGGCGGCCTCGGCCCGCGGCACCTTCTTCGTCTTCGCGGCGGTGATGGGCGCTTCGCTCTCGACGCTGCTGCTGCGCTATACGGGCGCGAGCGTCGTTCAGGTGTTCTTCATCACGGCGGCGTCCTTCGGCGCGCTGTCGCTGTGGGGCTACACCACGAACCGCAGCCTGTCCGGCATCGGCTCGTTCCTGATCATGGGCCTCTTCGGCCTGATCATCGCCTCGATCGTGAACATCTTCGTCGCCTCGAGCGCGCTGCAGTTCGGCATTTCCGTGATCGGCGTTCTGATCTTCGCGGGCCTCACGGCCTACGACACCCAGAAGCTGAAGGAGATGTATCTCTACGGCAACTACGACACCGAAGCCGCCGGCAAGGTCGCGGTCTTCGGCGCGCTTCAGCTCTATCTGGACTTCATCAACATGTTCCAGTTCCTCCTCGCGCTGCTGGGCAACCGCAACCAGTAAGAGCGAACGGATTTCGAACCTCCAATGAGCCCCGGCGCAAGCTGGGGCTTTTTTCTTGAGCGGGTTTCTTTCTTGGGCGGATTTCTCAAGCGGAATTCTCGGGTGGAATTCTTGGGCGGATTGCCCGCGGCGCAGCTTCCGCCTACCAATGGCGCATGAGCCTTCTCGTGCGCCCCTCGGCCGACGCGGACCTGCCCGCCATCGCGGCCATCTATGCCCATGCCGTGACACACGGCACAGCCTCCTTCGAGCTCGATCCGCCCGACGAGGCCGAGATGGCGCGCCGCCGGGAGGCGGTTCTCCAGGCCGGCTATCCCTATCTCGCGGCGGAGCGGGACGGCGAGATCCTCGGCTATGCCTATGCGGGTCCCTACCGCACCCGGCCGGCGTACCGGTCGACCGTCGAGGATTCGATCTACGTCGCGCCCTCCGCTCAGGGACGGGGCGTCGGGCGGGTTCTGCTGGAGCGTCTCATCGGGGAATGCGTCGCGCGGGACTTCCGGCTCATGGTTGCCGTGATCGGCGACGAGGACTCGAAGAGCTCCATCGCCCTGCACAAGAGCCTCGGCTTCGAGCCTGTCGGCGTCCTCAAGGGCATCGGCTACAAGCACGGGCGCTGGCTCTCCACCGTGCTGATGCAGCGTCCTCTCGGGCCCGGCATGGCCGCGCCGCCGTCGCGGCCCGTCGCTTAGCTCGGCTCAGCTTCGCCGCATGCGCGCGGCGGCCTTCGTTCCGAGCAGCAGGGCGAGCCCGGTCAGGGCGACGGCCCCGATCACGCGGCTCGTGTTCCTCGCCGAGGACGGCAGGCCCTTGCGCTCGCGCCACCCGCCGCTGACGCCTCGCCCGGCCGGGCTCGGATCGAGCAGCGCGCCTTCCGTGCGGGGGGCGGGGGACGCGCGCTTCAGGGCCCGGCGCATGGCCGCACCCATCAGATGCTCCGTCGGGCCGGGCGCCAGGGCATAGGCGATCTGCGCCGCGCGGGCGGGCCAGCCGACCGCCACCTCGTCACGCGGCCAGCGCACGAGCGACACGAAGGTTTCCGCAACGTCCTCGGGCGCGTAGACGATCGGCCCGATGTCGATCCGCCGTCCGGACACATTAGCCCCATGCGCGAAGCCCGGCGTGTCGACGATGGCGGGAAACACGCCGCAGACATGGATATCCGGCCAATCCTTCAGCTCCTGCCGCAGGCTCGCGGAAAAGCCGCGCAGGCCGAATTTGGAAGCCGAATAGGCGGCTGCGAAAGGAGACGGCGCCCATCCGCCGATCGAGATGGTGTTGATGAGAATGCCGTGACCCTGTCTCAGGAAGAGCGGCAGAACCGCATAGGCTCCGTGCATCGCGCCGAGCAGGTTGACCTCGATGGTGCGCCGGTGCAGGGCGAGGTCCGCGTCCTGATAGGGGCCGAAGACGCCCGTGCCGGCATTGTTGATCCAGACATCGATGCGCCCGAAGGCGCGCTGCGCCTCTTCCGCCAGCCCGGCGACGGCTGCGGCATCGGTCACGTCGGTCGGCACGGCAACAGCTTCTCCGCCCAGGTCCCGGCATTCGCGCGCCGCTTCCTTGAGCAGATCCGCACGCCGCGCCGCCAGAGCGACGCGAGCCCCGCGCTGCGCGAAGGCACGGGCCGCCGCGCGGCCGATGCCGCTCGATGCTCCCGTGATCACAACGGAAAGGCCGGCCATCTCGTGTGCCATGGAATCCTCGGGAATCGTCGTCGCTGCATGATCCTGCGGCAACGCGAGGGGCGGAAGGGTGTTCCGGAGGCAGGCTTACGGATGAAGGCGTCATGTGGCAGCGGGCAGGATCAGTTCGACACCACCTTAGGCTTGTCGAGCACGCGCAGGACGCGGGCGAGTTCGTGTCCGCGCTTGAGGATCAGGCCCGTCGAGACGATGATCGAATACGCGCCCTGCTTCTTGGCGAGCTTGGGATCCTTTTCGATACGGTAGAGAGGCATTTCCGATGTGCGCCGGTAGACCGAGAAAATCGCCTTGTCGGGAGTGAAATCGATGGCGTAATCGCGCCATTCGCCGGCGGCCACCATGCGGCCATAGAGATTGAGAATGGTCTGCAGCTCGGCTCGGTCGAAGGACACCTGCTTCGGCGCGGCGGGGAAGGGCAGGATGCGAGCCGAGCTCTGCACCGAGCCGCCGCGCAGCGGCTCCGAGATGTCGCCTTCGCTCATGAAATCTCCCATCCTGTTCGTCTCATGCTGATGATGGGTCCGGCTCAGGATCGGATCAAGGCGTAAAGATCATATGAATCGCTCGTTTCAGGGCAAATCTTATTCCTGCCGCAATCGCGCCCATAAGGCGCCTCACTAAATGGCGTAAATGCTTGCGTTGCCTCGACGGCCCGGCTTGCCCATCGGCTTGGACACGTCAGCCCCCCAGCCCTCCAGGCTTTTGGAGAGCCGGGCCACCAACCCTCGAGACACAGGCCGCCTTTCCAGGCGGCCTTTCTTTTTTCTGCAGCATCGGACGTGACATCGAAGTCCCATCCAATGCTGTCAGTCTATAGTCTCAAGCCTCTTCTCACCCAAAGCCGGTTCCCACCTTTGGGTCCGACGCTCTAAAATCCCGCCAGCACGATTTTGCCCCGGGCGCGGTTGCTCTCGATGAAGGCATGCGCCTTCCTGAGATGGGCGGCGTCGATCGGGCCCATCACGTCCGCGAGCGTCGTCCGGATCGTGCCGTCGTCCACGAGGTGTGCCGCTTCGTTGAGAATCTCATGCTGCCGCTCCATGTCGGCCGTCTGGAACGTCGAGCGCGTGAACATGGATTCCCAATGGATCGAAACGCTCTTGCCCTTCAGAAGCCTGATGTCGATGGGGTTTTGCGGATCGTCGATCAGCGCGAAGCGACCCTGGGGGGCGATCATCTCGGCGATCTCGGGAAAATGCGCCTCCGTGTGGGTGATCGAGAACACGAAGGCGGGAGCGCCGATGCCCAGCGCCTTCACCTGCTCGGCGAGAGGCTTCGTGTGGTCGATCACGTGGTGGGCGCCGAGCGTCCGGCACCATTCCTGCGTCTCGGGCCGAGACGCCGTGGCGATCACCGTCACGTCGGTGAGGCGACGCGCGAGCTGGATTGCGATGGAGCCGACGCCGCCCGCACCGCCCACGATCAGGATGGCATGGGCCGCGCCCTTGACGGGCCTGCGGATGTCGAGGCGGTCGAACAGGGTCTCCCAGGCCGTCAGGGTCGTCAGCGGCAGGGCCGCGGCCTCCTCGAAGCTCAGGCGCGCGGGCTTCCGGCCGACGAGCCGTTCATCGACCGCATGAAACTCCGCATTGGTGCCGGAGCGCGTGATGGCGCCCGCATAGAACACCTCGTCGCCCGGCTTGAACAGGGAGGCCTCCGACCCGACCGCCCGAACGATGCCGGCGGCGTCGTAGCCCAGCACCTTGTACGTGCCGGGTTCGGGCACGGCGCGGCGGCGCACCTTGGTGTCCACGGGATTGACGGAAATCGCCCTGACCTCCACCAGAAGGTCCCTGGCTCCCGGCTCGGGGCGGGGCAGCTCGATATCCATCAGGGAGGCTTCCGAATCGATCGGCAGGGATTGCTGGTAACCGACGGCGCGCATGGCTTGTCTCCTTATCGATGGAGACAGAGTCGAGCACAGGGGCTATGATTGCAAGAACGCACATTAAGCGCCCATAGTGTCAAAAAGGATACCGTCATGCCGCGTGCCGCCAGGAAGCCGACCTCCTCCGGATGCTCGGTCGAGCGTGCGCTCAATCTCATCGACGGCAAGTGGAAGATTGTCATCCTCTACAAGCTCCTGCGCGGAACCCTGCGCTTCAACGAGCTGCGCCGGCTCATTCCCGGCGTGACACAGCGAATGCTCACGCATCAGCTGCGGGAGCTGGAGGCGGACGGCCTGATCGTGCGCGTGGTCTATGCGCAGGTTCCGCCGCGAGTCGAGTATTCGCTCTCGGCCCGCGGACAGAGTCTGGAACCGGTCCTCATGGCGCTGAAGCACTGGGGAGACACGAATCTGTCGTCTCTCGAGGCGAAAGCGGCATAAAATTGCTGCCTCCGCAGAAACTTAACCCTCAGACCGGAAGACTCTAGGGTTGTGTTGCGCGATCGGATACTCTGTGGCAACGCTCGCGCAACGAACATAAGAGGATACGCGCATGAAGCTGGAAACGCCGACCAGCGGAAGCGAACTGACGGCCGAGGCCGTTGCGGTTCTGGAAGCCGGGCATAAAGCCATTCCGCCTACCTTCGTCCGTGATCTTTACGGGCGCGTCCCGCCCGAGGATCTGGCGGCCTATTCGCCGGCCGCGCTCGCCGAGCTGGCCGCAGCGGCCTACGAGCATCTCAAGGCGCCCCGGGTCGGAGGAGGGGAGGACATCCGCCTCGTCGATCTGGAGGTCGAGCGCGAGGGCCGGCGCCGGGACGTGACGGTTCTCGAAATCGTCAACGACAACATGCCCTTTCTGCTCGACTCGACCCTCGCCGAGCTGGTCGACCTGGGCTATGAGCCGTATCTCGTCGCGCATCCGATCCTGGCCGTGGAGCGTGACGCCCAGGGCGGCCTCGTGCGCCTCGTGGGCGAAGCCACCGGCACCGGCCGTCACGGCGTCAAGCGCGAGAGCTTCATCCACGTCCATCTGCCGCGTATCGACGACGCCGAGACCCGCGAAACGCTCGTCGAAACCATGCGCCGCGTCCACAAGGACGTCTCGCTCGCGGTGCACGACTGGCCCGCGATGCGCGCCCGCATCACCGAGATCGTTCATAACTACCGTCTCAATCCGCCGCCGCTGCCGGACGACGAGGTGAAGGAAGCCGTGGCCTTCCTCGACTGGATCGCGCGCGACAACTTCACGTTCCTGGGCCTTCGCGAATACCGGCTGCCGGCCGGCGATGCCGCCGCCGATCCCGTGGAGGGGTCGGGCCTGGGGCTTCTGCGCGACCCGTCCGTGCGGGTGCTGCGCCGCGGGCGCGAACTGGTGGCGATGACGCCGGAAATCCGCGCCTTCCTGGAAAAGCCCAAGGCGCTCATCATCACCAAGGCGAACGTCAAGTCGCGCGTCCATCGCCGCGCCCATCTCGATTATATCGGGGTCAAGCTGTTCGACACGGACGGCAGGCTGCAGGGCGAGCTGCGCATCGTCGGCCTCTTCACCGCGAGCGCCTATACCAACACGACGTCGGAGGTGCCGTATCTGCGCCTCAAGGTGGCGCACGTCGTCCAGCGGGCCGGGTTCGATCCGTCGAGCTATGCGAGCCGCGCGCTGCTCAACGTTCTCGAGAATTACCCGCGCGACGAGCTGTTCCAGATCGACGAGGACACGCTCTATCACTTCGCCATCGACATCATGAACCTGTCGGAGCGTCCGCGCGTGCGGGCGCTGGCCAGGACCGACGAGTTCGACCGCTTCGTGTCGGTGCTCGTCTTCGTGCCGAAGGACCGCTACGACACGAGCGTGCGCCAGCGCATCGGGCAGTTCCTGGCGGGAATCTACGAGGGGCGCGTATCCGCCTCCTATCCGGCCTATCCGGAAGGTCCGCTCGCGCGCACCCACTACATCATCGGGCGCGACGAGGGACAGACCCCGCAGGTCTCCCGCGACACCCTGGAAAAGGGCATTTCGTCGATCGTGCGCACCTGGGGCGATTCCTTGCGCGACCAGCTCGACGAAACCATGGGCGGCGCACGCGCCCGTGCGCTCGCGGCCCGCTATGCGGATGCCTTCAGCGCGGCCTATCGCGAGGCCTTCGGGGCGGATCAGGCGATCAAGGACATCGCGCTCCTGGAGCAACTGTCCGAGGCCCGTCCCCGGGCGGTCGATCTCTATCGCCGCGAGGGCGACGGCGAGACGCGCGTCAACCTGAAGGTATTTTCGCGCGGCGCGGCGCTGCCTTTGTCGGACCGCGTCCCGCTGCTCGAAAATCTCGGCTTCAGGGTGGTGAACGAACGGACCTACCGCGTGGTCTCCACGGGCGTGACGGGCATGGATCGCGTCTGGCTCCACGACATGGCACTTGAGCGCGCCACGGGCGGCGCAATCAGGATCGACGAGATCCAGGCGCTCATCGAGGCGGCCCTGCTCGCCCTGTTCCGGGGGCTCGCGGAATCGGACGGCTTCAACCGTCTCGTGCTCGAAGCCGGGCTCGGCTGGCGCGACGTCGCGATGGTTCGCACGCTCGGCCGGTACCTGCGCCAGATCCAGGTGGCCTATGCGCAGGATTATCTGGCCAACACCCTCTCGCGCCATGCCGCGATCACCAC
Source organism: Microvirga sp. TS319 (assembly GCF_041276405.1). Taxonomy (NCBI): domain Bacteria; kingdom Pseudomonadati; phylum Pseudomonadota; class Alphaproteobacteria; order Hyphomicrobiales; family Methylobacteriaceae; genus Microvirga; species Microvirga sp. TS319. The sequence continues at coordinate 199,147 of NZ_JBGGGT010000002.1, forward strand.
GAACATCGTCAAGCTCTTCTACATGCGCTTCGACCCCCGGCACGGGGGCAAGGCGGAGGCCGAAGCCGCCGTCCGCTCGGCCATCGAAGAGCAGCTCAAGGACGTCACGAGCCTCGACGACGACCGCATCCTGCGCCGTTTCATCAACCTGATCGAAGCCGCGGTGCGCACCAACTTCTTCCAGCTCGAAGGCAACGGCCTGCCGCGCCAGACCATCGCGTTCAAGTTCGAATGCGCGAAGGTGGAGGGGCTGCCGCTGCCCAAGCCCCTCTACGAGATCTTCGTCTATTCGCCACGGGTCGAAGGCGTGCATCTGCGCTACGGCAAGGTCGCGCGCGGTGGCCTGCGCTGGTCCGACCGTCCGCAGGATTTCCGGACCGAGGTGCTGGGTCTCGTGAAGGCCCAGCAGGTCAAGAACGCCGTGATCGTGCCGGTCGGCGCCAAGGGCGGCTTCGTCCCCAAGCGCCTGCCGCCCCCGAGCGACCGTCAGGCCTGGCTCGCGGAAGGCACCGAGAGCTATCGCATCTTCGTGCGCACGCTCCTGCAGCTCACCGACAACATCAAGGGCGATCACGTGGTGCCGCCCGCCGACACGGTGCGCCACGACGGGGACGATCCCTATCTCGTGGTCGCGGCCGACAAGGGCACGGCCACCTTCTCCGACATCGCCAACGAGATCTCCCTCGAGAAGGGGCATTGGCTCGGCGACGCCTTCGCGTCCGGCGGCAGCCAGGGCTACGACCACAAGAAGATGGGCATCACCGCCCGCGGCGCCTGGGAGGCGGTGAAGCGCCACTTCCGCGAGATGGACATCGATATCCAGAAGGAGCCGGTGACGGTGGCGGGCGTGGGCGACATGTCCGGCGACGTGTTCGGCAACGGCATGCTGCTCTCGCGGGCGATCAAGCTTGTCGCCGCCTTCGACCACCGCGACATCTTCCTCGATCCGAGCCCGGATCCGGAAGCATCGTACAGGGAGCGCGAGCGCCTCTTCAACCTGCCGCGCTCGAGCTGGCAGGATTACGACAAGGCGCTGATCTCGGCCGGCGGCGGCGTCTTCCCGCGCAGCGCGAAATCGATCAAGCTGTCCGCGGAAGTGCGCGCGCTCATCGACCTCGACAAGAGCGAGGCGACGCCCGCGGAGGTAATGTCCGCGATCCTCAAGGCCAATGTGGGCCTGCTCTGGTTCGGCGGCATCGGCACCTATATCCGCTCGTCGGCCGAAACCGACGAGCAGGTGGGCGACCGCGCCAACGATTCGATCCGCATCGCCGGCACGGATGTGCGCGCCAAGGTGATCGGCGAGGGCGCCAATCTGGGCGTCACGCAGCGCGGCCGCATCGAGGCGGCGCAAAGCGGTGTCCGCCTCAACACGGATGCCATCGACAACTCGGCGGGCGTCAACACCTCCGATGTGGAGGTGAACATCAAGATCGCGCTCGCCACGCCCGAGCGTGACGGGCGGCTGACGGAGGAAGCACGCAATGCGCTTCTCGCCGCCATGACCGACGAGGTCGCGGGCCTGGTGCTCCGCAACAACTACCTGCAGACCCTGGCGCTCTCGCTCTCCGAGCAGCACGGCGTCGCCGATCTCGGCTTCGCCAGCCGCCTCATGCAGATGCTGGAGGCTCAAGGGCGCCTCAACCGCAAGGTGGAATACCTGCCCGACGACGCGACGCTCACGGAGCGCGCCCGCCGCGGCGAGGCCCTCACCCGGCCGGAACTCGCCGTGCTGCTGGCCTATGCCAAGCTCTCGCTGCACGACGAGTTGCTCGACAGCGCCGTCCCCGACGATCCCTACCTCGGCAAGGAACTCGAACGCTATTTCCCGGCCGAGATGCGCGAGCGCTTCCCGGACGCGATCGCAAGCCACCGCCTGCGCCGCGAGATCATCGCGACGCAGCTCGCCAACGCCATCATCAACCGGGGCGGGCCCACCATGGTGGCGCGGCTCGTCGACCAGACCGGGGCGGATGCGCCGACCATCGCGGCGGCCTATGCGGCCACGCGCGATTCCTTCGGCATGACCGAGATGAACGCCGCCATCGACGCCCTAGACGGGGTGGTGCCGGGCAGCCTGCAGCTCACTCTCTACGGCGAACTGCAGGATCTGTTGATGAACCGCATCGTCTGGTTCATCCGCAACATGGATTTTTCGAGCCACTCCCTCGACACGATCATCGGCGCCTACCGGTCCGGGATCGCCGAGATCGAGCGCGGACTGCCGGAGACCCTGTCGCCCGAGGCGCTCACTGCCTTGGACGCCCGTGCGGCGGCGCTGATGGAGCTCGGCGCTCCCGAGGATCTGGCGCGCCGCATCGCGGCCCTGCCGGATCTGGTGGCGGCTCCCGACATCGTGCTGACCGCCCAGAAGACGGGCAAGCCCGTGAGCGACATCGCCTGCACGCATTTCGCCCTCGAGGCGGCCTTCCGCCTCGGTTCGCTCATCAGCGCGGCGCATGAGATCGCGGTCAGCGATTATTTCGACCGCCTGGCGCTCGACCGCGCCATCGACAGCATCGCCTATGCCCATCGCGGCCTGACGGCGGAGGTCGCCGCACAGGACATCTCCGGCGTGGACGCGGTCCGGGCGTGGAGCGAGAAGCGGGGTGCCGACGTGGAGCGCATCCGCAGCGCGGTCGACAGCATCGTGTCCTCGGGCCTGACCCTGTCCAAGGTCACCGTGGCAGCGAGCCTGCTCGGCGATCTGGCGCGGACGGGCTGAGGCGTGGCGCGGATCATCGACGAAGACAGGCCGGCGAGCGGGAGCGGGCGGCAGGTCCGGCCCGTCATGGCCTCGCGCCCCGCCATACTGGGTTGGCTTCTGTTCGACTGGGCCTGCCAGCCGTTCTTCACGCTGGTCACGACCTTCGTGTTCGCGCCGTATTTCGCGGCCTCGCTCGCGCCCGATCCCGTGACGGGCCAGAGCCTGTGGGGCTACGCGACGGCGGCGGCGGGCTTCGCTCTCGCGATTCTCTCGCCCGTTCTCGGCTCGGTGGCCGACGCCACGGGGCCGAAGAAGCCCTGGATCGCCGCCTGCGGCCTCGCGCTGTTCGTGGCCTCCTTCGCCCTCTGGTACGCCGCGCCGGGCGCGCCGCATGCGATCGCAACCGCCCTGGTCGGCTTCGCCTTCGCGACGATCGCCGTGGAAGTGGCGGCCGTGTTCAACAACGCGATGATCCCGCATCTCGTGCCGCCGGATCGCTACGGGCGGCTCTCGGGTACCGGCTGGGCAATCGGCTATCTCGGCGGGCTGATCTCGCTGGTGATCGTGCTGGGCTTCCTCGCGGCGGATGCAGGCAGCGGCAGGACGGTTCTCGGCTTCACGCCTCTCTTCGGGCTCGATCCCGTCTTACGCGAAGGCGATCGGGTCACCGGTCCGTTCTCGGCCCTGTGGTTTCTCGTCTTCGTCCTGCCGCTCTTTCTCTTCACGCCCGACATCGCGCGCTCCAAGCTGCGGTTCGGCGAGGCAGTGCGCCAGGGGCTCGCGCAGGTGCGGAGCACGCTCGAGGACGCCCGGCGGCACGAAGGCGTGCTGAGATTCCTCATCGCCAACATGGTCTATCAGGACGCGCTCGTCGCGCTCTTCGCGTTCGGGGGCATCTATGGCGCGGGTGTCTTCGGATGGCAGGCGACGGAACTCGGCCTCTTCGGCATCCTGCTCACCATCACGGGAACGGCCGGGGCGCTGATCGGCGGGCGTCTCGACGACCGCTTCGGCGCGAAGCCCGTGATCCTGGGTGCGATCCTGGTGCTCGCCCTCGTCTGCGTGGGCGTGCTGTCGCTCGGCCGCGAGCACGTTCTCTTCGTGATTCCGACCGCACCGTCCGCGCCCGACGGCGGCCTCTACGATTCCGCGCCCGAAAAGCTGTTCGTTCTGCTCGGCCTCGTCATCGGGGCAGTGGCAGGGCCGCTGCAGGCCTCGTCCCGCAGCATGCTCGCGCGGCTCGTGCCGGCCCGCGAGGCCGGGCGCTATTTCGGTCTGCTGGCCCTGTCCGGCAAGGTCACGTCCTTCCTGGCGCCGCTCGCCGTGGCTCTTGCCACCGCGATCTTCAGGACGCAGGCCGCGGGACCGGCGGTGCTGATCCTGTTCCTGCTCGCGGGTTTCGCCCTTCTGAGCGGCGTGAAGAAGGCGTAAGCCGATTGTCTGTCAGTTCGTCATCCCCGACGCCGGGCTGGGGATTCAGTTCTTTCTTTCAGACGTAGCGCATCGCGCGAAACAGTGGCCCCGGTTTTTCGCGAGATCGATGCGCTCTTTCCAAGAAAGGAGCATCGGATCGAATCCCAAAGGTGCAAATCCGCTTCCGCGTCCGATGCTCAAGTGCTGCCAAAGACGTGGATGGCCGGGACGAGCCCGGCCATGACAGAAGGAGCGTGGGGACAGCTCTGACATTCAGTGCCTGAAATGCCGATGGCCCGTGAAGACCATGGCGAGACCGGCCTCGTCGGCGGCCTTGATGACCTCGTCGTCGCGCATGGAGCCGCCGGGCTGGATCACGGCGGTGGCGCCGGCCTCGGCTGCGGCGAGCAGGCCGTCCGCGAAGGGGAAGAAGGCGTCGGATGCCACGACCGAGCCCTTGGCGAGGGTCTCGGGCAGGTTCGCGGCCTTAGCGGCCTCCGCTGCCTTCCAGGCGGCGATGCGGGAGGAATCGACGCGGCTCATCTGGCCCGCGCCGATGCCGACCGTGGCCAGGTCCCTGGCATAGACGATGGCGTTCGACTTCACGTGCTTGGCGACCCGGAACGCGAAGCGCAGATCCGCGAGCTCGCGCTCGCTGGGCGCGCGCTTCGTCACCACCTTCAGGTCCATGGCGTCGACGATGGCGTTGTCGCGGCCCTGCGCCAGGAAGCCGCCCGCCACCGTGCGGATGGTCAGGCCCGGCTGGCGCGGATCGGGCAGGGATCCCGCGAGCAGCAGGCGCAGGTTCTTCTTGGCGGCCACGATGGCGATGGCCTCCTCGCTCGCTTCCGGCGCGATGATCACTTCCGTGAAGATCTCGGTGATGGCTTTTGCCGCCTCCGCGTCGAGCGGGCGATTCATGGCCACGATGCCCCCGAAGGCGGAAACGGGGTCGCAGCGCAGGGCCTTCTCGTAGGCCTCAACGAGGCTCTTGCCTTCCGCCACGCCACAGGGGTTGGCGTGCTTGACGATCACGATGGCGGCGGAGCGGTCCGGGTTGAACTCGGCCACGGCCTCATAGGCCGCGTCGGTGTCGTTGATGTTGTTGTAGGAGAGCTGCTTGCCCTGTACCTGGCGGGCGGTGGCGACGCCGGGGCGCTGCTCGGGGGTGCGATAGAAGGCGGCGCTCTGGTGCGGATTTTCGCCGTAGCGCATCACCTCCGCGATCGCGCCGCCAATGGCCCTGAAGGGCGGGTTCGGCTCGTTCAGCTCGTTGGCGAACCAGTTGGAGATCGCGGCGTCATAGGCGGCCGTGCGGGCATAGGCCTTCTGGGCGAGGCGGCGGCGCAGGGTCGCGGTAACGGCGCCGTCGTGCTGGGCGAGATCGAAAAGGACCGCGGCATAATCGGTGCCGTCCACCACCACGGCCACGTCGCCGTGGTTCTTGGCCGCCGCGCGGATCATGGCGGGGCCGCCGATATCGATGTTCTCGATGCAGTCGTCGAAGGGCTTGCCGGCCGCCACCGTCGCCTCGAAGGGATAGAGGTTCACGACCAGGAGGTCGATGGGCTGGATGCCGTGGGCGAGCATCGCCGCCTGATGCTCGGGGTTGGCCCGGATGCCGAGGAGGCCGCCATGAACGGCGGGATGGAGCGTCTTCACTCGCCCGTCCATCATCTCGGGAAAGCCCGTGAGATCGCTCACGTCCTTCACCGGAAGGCCGGCCTCGCTCAATGCCTTGTGCGTGCCGCCGGTGGAGACCAGCTCGACCCCGCGCTCGGACAGCGCCCGGGCGAAGTCCACGAGACCCGTCTTATCGGATACGGAAAGCAGAGCGCGGGAGATGCGCTTCGGATCGCTCGGCATGGCGGCCGCTCCATTGAAGGGGTAAGAATGCGGGCGCGATAGCACGATGAATCCGGGTTGGGAACCCGAGTGGCCGGATTTGCAGCCCTGCGGTCAGAGCAGATCGGAGTTGGCCTCGGAGGGCTGGCCTGGATTGAACGTGCGGGCCAGGCGCTCGAAGCGCCAGCGGACGGACGGGGTCTCGCCCGGGCGGATGCCGAGAACGATCTGCTCCGTGCGGCGCATGCCGTCGGGCGCGGCCAGGAACACGCTGTCCTCTACGGAGGCTTCGACGGGAAGGGCCGAGAACTGCCAGGCCTCTTGGTTGGGCAGCACGAGCATGACCACCCGGCCGCCCTGCGCCCGGCTCGCCCGGACGCCGGGGGCGAGATGGAAGCGGATGACCGCTTCCGTCGTGGCGGCGCCTTCGCCCCAGAAGACGTCCTCGCCCTCCAGGAGATTGCCCTTGGGAGCGAGCTGCAGCCGACGTTCGTGGGTCAGGCCGAAACGCGGGCGGTAGCCGTCGTGGCTGGCGGTGAGAACCTGCGCGTGCTCGCGCTCGCTGCGTTCGGAGGTGACCCGCTCGGGGCCCGAGATCACCACCGGCCCGATGCGGCCGAGGAGCCAGCGCCCGATCCGGCGGTTCAGCCAGGTGCCCCTGTCGCCGACCATCTGGCAGGACGAGACGTCGCTGATCGAAGCGGTGGAATGCGCGGCCGTCGAGCGCGAGGCCTGGATGATGGCGTCGCCCGCAATCCGGGGCGTGCCGCAATTGACCACGATCCGCTGCGAACCCGAGGAGAACTCGAAGGACAGGCAACCCGCCCCAGCCTCCGTCGACAGGGGCGTCGGTGGCGGCGCGCCCACATCCATCACCAGCAGGCTGCGCCCGGCCTCCATCCGCTCGTAGCCCGAATGGGGCGCGTGCTGGATCGGCTGGCTGCGCATGTCGTCGTAGGTGAGCAGGGTGGCGAGATGATCCGCCGCCGTCACGCCCATGCCGTTGAAATGCGAGAGCGTGCCGTCTCCGTGACGGAACATCCGCACCATGGGCAGCATGCGATCGATGGCGTTGAGCAGGGCCCCGGGCGTGTCGACCTCGCGGCTGGCGAACATCTGGCGCAGCGGCAGAAGGTCGAAGAGCAATTCGACCAGGATGCGCGGATTGCGGCTCGCATGGCCTCCGTCGGCGAGGATCTGGCGTTCCAGCTCGCGGGCGAGCAGGCGGCTCGCCCGCCTCAAGTGCCGCTCGAGCCCCTCGCAGCACAGGCCCGCATAGCAGAGCGCGATGGCGGCCATGAGCTGCTGCTGGGGCAGGGCGCCGGAGCGCACATGGCGCTCGAGCTCGCGCACATGCTGCCCGATGAGGCGCAGGAAGCGCTGATAGAACGCATGGTCCGCCCCTTCGAGGATCAGCGGCGACTGGCTGATGAAGGACATGAGGCGGCGGGCGATCACCTGCGTGTCGCAGGCGGTCTTCCGGTCGCCCAGCTTCGACGAGACGAACTCGTCGACCAGCGAGCGGGCATTGGCCTGCGCGAGAGCGGTGCCGGCGGCGCGCAGGTGCCGCAGCCAGCCGAAGCCGTAGAGCGCCTCGGCCCATGCCCGGCTCGGCGGCGCGAAGGCGAAGGGCGATCGGCCGCTCGTGGTGATGGCGCGGCCCGCGAAGGCGAAAAAACCGGAATAGATGTCGGTCGCGATGGTGGGGTCGGCGGTGCGCAAATCCTGCGGCGCGAAGAGCAGGCGCACCGGCTGCGGCGTCCTGGTGAACACCTTGGACAGGCTCCAGACCGTGGCCCCACGCATGCCGCGGCCCGCCTCCGACAAGGCGAGCCTGTACAGACGCCAGCGATCTGGCCCGAAATCCACCCGTGGCGCTCCTTCACGTCAAGCTCGTCCGCGCCAGCATAAGGGGGAGTTCCTGCTGACTGGTTAACAACGCGTAAGCGCTTGCCGCATTGTTCGGGTTCATCAGGCTTGTCCTCAACCCGGCGAGGATTGCGGGGGCAACCCGTCCCGAATGAAAATCGGCCTTGCTTCTCCTTCGAGGCACCGCGGACGCAGCGCCTCAGGATGAGGACAGGGCCCGGCCTCTTGCAATCAGGATGCCTTCACGAAGCGTGCGACAAAGAAGCCGTCGAGGCCACCCCGCTCGTGACCGGGGGATACGAGATGGCAGGGCAGGGTGCGCAGGTCGCCCTCGGGGGTGAGGCATTCGGTGAGGCCGCCGATTTCGTCGGCCGTGATCGGCTGGCGGGCGAAGTCGGGATGACGGACGAGAAAGCCCGCGGCCTGCCGTTCGCCTTCCTCGGCTTCGAGCGAGCAGGTGCAGTAGACCAGGCGCCCACCCGGCTTCAGCAGGCCCGCCGCCTTGTCGAGCAGGCGCGTCTGAAGTCCCGAGAGCTTGCGGATGTCCTCCTCGCTCTTGGTCCAGGCCACGTCCGGATGACGGCGGATCGTGCCGGTGGCCGAGCAGGGCGCGTCGAGCAGGATGGCGTCGAAGGGCGCTTCATCGAGCTTTTCGGCATCGATGGCGCGGGTCTCGGCTTTGAGGTGGAGGCGGGCGAGATTGTCCTCCAGCCGCTTGAGGCGCTTTGCCGAGCGGTCGACGGCGAGCACGTCGGCGCCGGTCACGGCGAGCTGTGCCGTCTTGCCGCCCGGAGCGGCGCACAGATCCGCGATGCGCTCGCCGGGCCGGGCCTGGAGCAGGCGCGCCGGAAGGGCGGCAGCGGCGTCCTGCACCCACCATGCGCCCTCGTCGAAGCCCGGAAGGTCGCGGATCGCGGTGCGCTCCTGAAGGCGGATGCTGCCGGTGGGCAGCAGAACGCCGTTGACGCGCTCCGCCCAGGAGGCGGCCTCCTCCTTCACGGACAGGTCGACCGACGCCATGGCGCGATGCGCCTCCGCGATCCTGGCCGCGAGCTCCTCGCCATATTGCGCCACCCAGCGCTCTTCAAGCCAGGTGGGCGTGTCGAGCCAGGGCTCCTGCCGTGCCAGGATCATGTCGCGCTCGCGGGCGACGCGCCGCAGCACGGCATTGATGAAGCCGCCCGCGTGGGAAAGCTTCGCGTCCTCCTGCGCGAGCTGCACGGCACAGTCGACGGCGGCATGGTCCGGCACGTCGAGAAAGAGGATCTGGGCCGCGCCGGTGGCGAGAAGATGCAGCAGCCGCTCGTCCTTGGGCTCCCGGTTGAGGCGCTCGTTGAGCGCGCGGCCGAGGGTTCCGAGGCGGCGGAAAGTCACGATCGCGATGGCCCGCGCGAGGGCCTCGTCGCGCGCAGACAGGTTCTCCTTGGGCGAGAGCTCGTCCAGCACGTCGTCGAGCGGCACGCGCCGCTTCATGGTTTCCGTAACCGCCATCCAGGCGAGGCGGCGGGGACCTAAGCCCGCCTGTTCTTCCGATTGACTCAAAATTCTTAACCCCAAGGTCCGCGGCGGGGCGGCTGGCCCCAGGGACTCGATGCGCTTTGCGTGACGAAGCCGGCCTGCGGCGCGGCCCCCATCTCCTGCGCCAAAGATTGGAGCGCCGCAATCCTGTTTTCCGTCGCCGGATGCGTGGAGAACAGGTTGTCCATGCCGTGGCCGGAGAGCGGGTTGATGATGAAGAGGGGCGCCGTGGCCGGATGGCGCTCGGCGTCCATGTTGGGCACATGGGCCACGCCGCCCGCGATCTTCGCCAGCGCCGAGGCCAGCGACAGGGGCTGGCCGCAGATCTGGGCGCCCATCCGGTCGGCGTCGTATTCCCGCGAGCGGCTGATCGCCATCTGGATGATCATGGCGGCGATCGGCGCGATGATGACGGTCGCCAGCATCACGATCGGGTTGGGCCGCTCGTTGCCGCGCCCGCCGAAGAAGAAGCCGAACTGCGCCAGCGTCGCGATGGCGCCCGCGATGGTGGCGCTCACGGTCATGATGAGGGTGTCGCGGTTCCTGACATGGGCGAGCTCGTGCGCCATCACGCCCGCGACCTCGTCGTAGGAGAGCATGTTGAGAAGGCCCGTGGTGGCCGCGACTGCGGCGTTTTCCGGGTTGCGGCCGGTGGCGAACGCGTTCGGCTGCGGGTTGTCGATGAGGTAGACCCGCGGCATGGGAAGGCCGGCGTTGCGGGACAGATCCCGTACCATGCGGACCAGATCCGGCGCGGTCCGTTCGTCCACCTCCACTGCGTGATGGGCGGCGAGCGCCAGCCGGTCGGAGTTCCAATAGGCATAGAGATTGGTAGCAAGGCCTAAGCCCAGCGCGATCATCATGCCGGTCGCGCCGCCGAGCAGATAGCCGACGACGCCGAACAGGGCCATGAGGCCGGCCAGCAGCATTCCGGTCTTGACGGTGTTCATCGGGGTCTCCACGTCGAGCAGACAATCATCCGTTTCGCCCCTCATGTGGGAACGGTCGAGCTCCCGACCAAGAGCTCCCGACCAAGAGCGTCCGCGCCCATTGGCCTCTCCCGCAGCCAGTCCGGACCTGTTAAAAGCCTTGTCATGAGCACCAACGATACTCCCGAGAACACCTCGCGTCCCGTCCTGGATGGGGCCGCGCCCGGAAAAATCCTCTCGCCCGCGGCCCAGCGAGCCCTCGAAGAGGCCGCCCGGCGGCGCCATGAGATCGACGCCCACGCGGCCGAGATCGCCAGGGAGAAGGAACATCAGGGCCGTGGCGGGCTGGAGCCCGTGCGCTACGATGACTGGGAGGTGAAAGGCCTCGCCAGCGATTTCTAGAGCATCGAACGCAAAAGTGGGAACCGGTTTTGCGCGAAAAGATGCTCAAGATCACAATGCTACAGCGTCGGACGTGGGTTCGATCTCATGTCCGATGCTGTAGAAAATAATCGCGCCGGCATGTCACATCCGGCGTCGCCGCCTCGTCTTCGTGTCGTTCGCAACGCAATGCATAAGGACAAGACGATGAAAGCACGGTTGATGCCCTTCGAAGTGGCGGCAGGCACCCTGAAGCCCCTGATCGACCTGGAAAACACCCTGAAGAACAGCGGGCTGGAGCACAGCCTGATCGATCTGGTGAAGACGCGCGCCTCTCAGATCAACGGCTGCGCCTATTGCATTCACATGCACACCAAGGATGCGCGCGCCCGTGGCGAGACCGAGGAGCGGCTTTACCTCCTCGACGCTTGGCGGGAATCACCCCTCTACAGCGACCGCGAGCGGGCGGCCCTGGCCTGGACCGAAGCCCTGACGCTGGTGGCCGAGACCCATGCCCCCGACGAGGATTACGCCCGGCTCAGCGCGCATTTCACGCCCGAGGAGCAGGTGAACCTGACCGTGCTGATCGGCGCGATCAATGCCTGGAACCGCCTCGCCATCGGCTTCCGTTCCGTTCATCCGGCCGGAGCGGGCCGTGCGGCCGCCTGACGCCGATGCGGCGGATCAGTTCGAGCCCCTGAGGCCGGGGCTGATCCGCCATGCCTATCGGATGCTCGGCTCCGTCGCCGAAGCGGAAGACGTCGTGCAGGAGGCTTTTATCCGCTGGCACCAGACGGACCGCTCCGTCGTTCGGGAGCCGGCCGCCTTCCTGTCCAGAACGGTCACGCGCCTGTGCCTCGACGTGCTCAAATCGGCGCGGGTCCGGCGCGAGACCTATGTGGGCCCCTGGCTGCCCGAACCGGTCCTGGAGCCGTCCTTCGAGGAGGAGCAGGCGGAGGATCTCTCCCTCACCCTCATGCTGGCGCTGGAGCGGCTGTCGCCTCTGGAGCGTGCCGCCTTTCTCCTGCACGATGTCTTCGGGATGGGCTTCGATGAGATCGCCCTCACCCTGAACAGGGAGCCGGCCGCCTGTCGGCAACTGGCCGCACGCGCGCGAAAGAACGTCCAGGCCGCAAGGCCGCGCTACACGATCGCCCGGGACGAAGGTGAGCGCATGACGGACGCGTTCTTCGCAGCCTCGCGCAGCGGCGACCTGACGGCTCTCCGGAACATTCTGGCCGACAACGTCGTGGCCTATTCGGATGGCGGCGGCATTCGAAGCGCGGCCCTGAATCCGCTCTTCGGATTCCGCAGGGTTTCCGGCCTGTTCGTGGGGGTGGCGAAAAAGTCCCTCTTTCAAACCCCGCCCGTTCTCTACCGGGGACTGATCAACGGGTTGCCCGGATACGTCACTCTTGAGCAGGACGGCCTTCCGCAAACGACGGCGCTCGACATCCGGGACGGCCGGATCGTCGGCATCTATCTGGTCCGGAACCCCGAAAAGCTCCGGCATCTTTCCGCCCTGGCCGGCCCGGACGGCATCTGAAGATGTGCAGAGCGGATAACGGAACGGTTGTTCCGGCCCGGACCACCCGCCAGAGCATCGGACGCGAAAAGCGGAAGCCACTTTTGGGACCCCCTCCGATGCTCCCTTCTTAGGTGAGCGCATCGTTCCTGCGAAAAACCGGATCCACTTTTCCGCACGATGCGCTAACGTGCCCGAAACAAGGAGGGCTCATGGCTGAGGCGGGCAAGACGGCACGGCTGGAAATGTTCCGTGATATCCTGGGCGATGCGCACAGGGCGCTCGATCTGTCGTTCGGCTTCGAGCTGTGGGACGGATCCTCGGTTCCTGCCGACCTGCCGTCCTATGCCATGCGCCTCGTCATCCGGCACGAGAACGTGGTCGCGAGCCTCGTCCGGCGCCCGAACCTGGACACGGCCCTCAACGCCTATGTGTCGGGCATGCTCGACCTCAAGAACGGCACCATCTTCGACCTCGCCGCCCAGCGCCCGCAGAAGGCGGGCCGGCGCCTCAGACGCGTGGGCAAGCTCAAGGCCCTGAGGGTCGCCTATCATTTCCTGCGCGCGCCCGCCGACATGCCGCGCCCCCTGAACGAGGTCCAGGAGGATCCCGACGCGCGGGAAGGAAAGCCCCAGACCAACAAGAAGAACGTCGCCTATCACTACGACGTGTCGAACGATTTCTACGGCCTCTTCCTCGATCCGGAGATGGTCTATACCTGCGCCTATTTTCAGCCCGACTGGCACGACGACCTCGCCCGCGCTCAAACCGACAAGCTCGACATGATCTGTCGCAAGCTGCGGCTCAAGCCCGGCGACCGCCTCCTCGACATCGGCTGCGGCTGGGGCGCCCTGATCTGCCATGCGGCGCAGCATTACGGGGTCAAGGCCACGGGCGTGACGCTCGCCGAGGAGCAGGCGAAGCTCGCCCGCGAGAAGGCCGCACGCCTCGGGCTGCAGGACCGCGTGGAGGTTCTGGTGAAGGATTTCACCCAGATGGAGGGCGAGTTCGACAAGATCTCCTCCATCGGCATGTTCGAGCATGTGGGCATCAGGAACCACCCCACTTACTTCCGCTCGGTGCATCGGCTGCTCAGGCCGCGTGGCCTCTATCTGCACCACAGCATCGCACGGCGCGCCAAGAAGAGCGACAGGGCCTTCCGCAAGCTCAAGCCCGAATACAAGGCGCTCACGCGCTACATCTTCCCCGGCGGGGAGCTCGACCATCTCGGCATGTCGGTCGCCAATCTGGAGCGCTTCGGCTTCGAGGTGCACGACGTGGAGGGCTGGCGCGAACATTACCAGCGCACCACGCGCCTGTGGTGGGAGTCCTTGAGCGCCCGGCAGAAGGAGGCCGAGGCCATGGTGGGCCGGGAGAAGACCCGCATGTGGCTTCTCTATCTCGCCGGCTGCTCCTTGGCCTTCGAGCGCGCGGCCGTGGGCGTGAACCAGACCCTCGTGTCCAAGCGCACGCGCGGGCCCTCGGGCCTTCCGCCGTCGCGGGCGGATCTCTATGCCTGAAGCATCGGATGCGGGTCTGGCGTCTCGTCCGATGCTTCAGGGAGTGACCACCACCCGCGTTCCCACGCTCACCTGATCGTAGAGATCGATAATGTCCTGGTTGAGCATGCGGATGCAGCCGTAGGACGCGTAGGTGCCGATGGAGCCCGGCCGGTTGGTGCCGTGGATGGCGTATTCGTCGAGATCGAGGGTGAGGGCCCGCGCACCCATGGGATTGTTGGGCGCGCCGCCCGGAATCACGTCGGGCAGGCGCGGATTGTCGCGTTTGACTTCTCTCGGCGGCGCCCAGGCGGGCCGCACGTATTTCCCGTCGACCCGCGCCTCTCCGAACCATTGCTTGCCGGGCTTGCCCACGGCCACGCGGTAGCGCAGGGCCGTCCCATCGCCGCGCACGTAATAGAGCTGCCGCTCGCCCGTCCTGATCACGATGGTGCCGGGCGAGACGCTCTCCCGGAACGGCACGACCTCGCGGGCGGACGCGCCCGAGGCGGCCAGGAGCAGGGCGGCGAGCGCAACGGCGATCCGGTCAGACATGTCTCAAAACCCTCCAGCTTCGACAGCATGGGGATGAGACGCGAAGGAAACGGCCGCGGTTCCCGCTATTCGGTCAGCTTCTTGCGGCCCATATTCTGTGCGAAGCGGATGAGGTAGCCGTCCGGGTCCTGGACCAGGAACTCGCGCGAGCCGCTCTCTACATCGTCGCCTAAGCGATACCAAGCCTCGAACGGCTCCCGGTACAGAGGCCAGCCGGCCTCCCTCAAGGCGTTCACGACCGGATCGATGTCGCGGGCCGCGATCTGGAAATTGATGCCGCGCCCGAAGGGACGCTCCAGGGCACCCACCTCCCAGTTGCGGTTGATCTGGCACAGCATCACCTGCGCGCCCTCGCGCTGGAGATAGGCGAATTTCGCCTGCGGCCGGTCATACGCGACCGCGAAGCCGAGAAGGCCGCACCAGAAGCGCAGGCTCGCGTCGATGTCGGTGACGTCGAGTTCGGGCACGAGCGCATTGAAGCCGCCTTCCGGCAGGCGGCCCGTGCCGGAGGAGAGATTCCGCTCGGCCGAGGTCGGAAGGGTCATGGGAGTTCGTATCCTGGTGGTGTTTCGGATGACGCACCACCCCGCCATGCCCGGCCTTGGGCCGGACATGGCCGTCTTGATGGCGCGGTGGTTCCGAAGACGTGGATGGCCGCGACGAGCGCGGCCATGACGGGAGGGGCCTGATGAGGAGCCGAGCCTCGAACGATTACGCCGCCTGCGTGCGCTTGTTCTGGCGGTTGGTGATGAGGTCGTCGACTACGGCGGGGTCGGCCAGCGTCGACGTATCGCCGAGAGAGCCGAACTCGTCCTCGGCGATCTTGCGCAGGATCCGGCGCATGATCTTGCCGGAGCGGGTCTTGGGCAGTCCCGGCGCGAACTGGATCAGGTCCGGCGACGCGATGGGGCCGATTTCCTTGCGCACCCAGGCCGCCAGCTCCTTGCGCAGATCTTCCGAGGGCTCGATGCCCGCCATCAGCGTCACATAGGCGTAGATGCCCTGGCCCTTGATGTCGTGCGGATAGCCCACGACGGCGGCCTCCGAGACCTTCGGGTGGGCGACGAGAGCGGATTCCACCTCCGCCGTGCCCATGCGGTGGCCGGACACGTTGATCACGTCGTCAACCCGGCCGGTGATCCAGTAATAGCCGTCCTGGTCGCGGCGGCAGCCGTCGCCGGTGAAGTACTTGCCCGGATAGGTGGAGAAGTAGGTCTGCACGAAGCGCTCGTGGTCGCCGTAGACCGTGCGCATCTGTCCAGGCCAGGAATCGGCGATCACGAGATTGCCCTCGGCCGGGCCCTCCAGGACCTTGCCGTCCGCGTCCACCACTTCCGGCTTCACGCCGAAGAAGGGCCGCGTGGCGGAGCCGGGCTTGAGCTTCGTCGCGCCCGGCAGCGGCGTGATGAGAATGCCGCCGGTCTCGGTCTGCCACCAGGTGTCCACGATGGGGCAGCGGCCGTCGCCGACGACGCGGTGATACCACTCCCAGGCTTCCGGATTGATCGGCTCGCCCACGGAGCCGAGGAGGCGCAGCGATTTGCGGGAGGTCTTCTTCACCGGCTCCTCGCCCGCCTGCATAAGGGAGCGGATCGCGGTCGGCGCCGTGTAGAAGATGTTCACGCGGTGCTTGTCGATGACCTCCCAGAAGCGGGAGATCGACGGATAGGTGGGCACGCCTTCGAACATGAGCGTCGTCGCGCCGTTCGCGAGCGGCCCGTAGAGAATGTACGAATGGCCCGTCACCCAGCCCACGTCGGCGGTGCACCAGTAGATGTCGCCGTCATGATAGTCGAACACATATTGATGCGTGATCGACGCGAAGACGAGATAGCCGGCGGTGGTGTGCAGCACGCCCTTCGGGGTGCCCGTGCTTCCCGAGGTGTAGAGGATGAACAGCGGATCCTCCGCGTGCATCTCCTCGTAGGGGCAATCGTCCGAGACCATCTTCGCGGCCTCGTCGTAATAGACGTCGCGGCCGGGCACCATGTTGAAGGCTCCGCCGGTGCGGCGAACGACGAGCACGTGATCGACCACGCCCGGGCCGACGCGCTCGATGGCGGCGTCCACGTTCACCTTCAGGGGGACTTTGCGCCCGCCGCGCAGGCCCTCGTCGGCGGTGACGATGAAGGCGGACTTGGCGTCCTGGATGCGGCTTGCGAGCGAATCCGGCGAGAAGCCGCCGAACACGACGGAATGGATGGCGCCGAGACGCGCGCAGGCCAGCATCGCATAGGCCGCTTCCGGGATCATCGGCATGTAGATCGTGACGCGGTCGCCTTTGCCGACGCCGCGATTGCGCATGATGTTGGCCATGCGGCAGACTTCCGCATGCAGCTGGCGGTAGGTGATCTTCTTGGATTCGGAAGGATCGTCGCCTTCCCAGATGATCGCGACCTGATCGCCGCGGGTGTGCAGGTGCCGGTCGACGCAATTATAGGCCACGTTGGTGATGCCGTCCTCGAACCAGCGGATCGAGACGTTGCCGGGGCCGAAATGGGTGTTCTTGATCCGGGTCGGTTCCTTGAACCAGTGGATCCGCTTGGCTTCCTCGGCCCAGAAGGCCTCCGGATTCTTCACCGAAGCCTCGTATTTCGCGCGATAGCCCGCATCGTCCAGATAGGCGCGGTGGGTCCATTCGGACGGGACGTCGTAGATCTTCTCTTCCATGGCGCTTCTCCCAGACACCTCATGAGGGGGGTATTTAGGTCTAGGTTTAAGGAAAGAGAGTGGGGCTGAGCAAGCGGGACCGGGATCGGACTTTGGTCGTTGCCCCTTTCAAGGACAAAACTCAAACCCAAGACAGTGAAACTATATTGCTTTATTGACTGAAAGGACCTAGTCGTACTTGGCGACTTAGGGTGTGAGCAATGCGTTTCATGATCTACCCGCTCCTTGGCTTTATCGTCGGTGCCGGACTGGGCGCTTTTGGGGGCTATTACGGGTCTGAACTGCTCTCCTGGCTCACCCTCATCGATAGAATTTGTATGGAGGGCTCGTGCAAATTTGGCTCCAAAATGAATGGTTTCATAGGAATGATGGGAGGCGCCGGTTTGGGGCTTCTCATCGGTCTCTGGCGAGCATGGAGCCGTAGCAACAGCCCGCCCTTTGCTCCCACGGTCCCATAGCATGCGCTTTATCGCCCACACGCTGATAGGCGCTGTCATCGGCAGCTTGACCGGCGCTACGGTCGGGTTCTTCGGGTGGCTTGAATATGTCAGAATCAAAAAGCTCGACGGCGTGGCTGTTGCCTTCGGAGCTGTCTATTTCGGCTTTTCCCTCATGCTGATCATGGGCGTGCTTGGAGCTGCCATTGGCCTGTGGCGCGCCCGGTTCTTTCGCAAGCGCAGCGACCGCTATGGGCCTCCAACACTGATCAAGACCCTGAATGCCTGTCGCGCGTGGCCGACAGCCTTCCTGCTCCTGTCTGTTTGGATCGCAACGCCCCATGCGTGGGCCGAGACGGCCGAAAATCCCGCGCGGCGGCTGGTTAACGCCGCCCGTGCCCAAGTCGGCGTAACGCTCACCTACAACCCCGCTTACGTCCGCCTGTCGTATCCTGGAGGCGATGTCGCTCCCGAGCAGGGCGTTTGCACGGATGTGATCGTCCGCGCCTATCGTGCAGCCTTGAAGATCGATCTCCAGAAGCTTGTGCATGAGGACATGAAGTCTTCATTCGCGGCCTATCCCAGGCAATGGGCGTTGAGGCAGCCCGATCCGAACATCGACCACCGCCGCGTTCCCAATCTGCAGACGCTCTTTCAGCGCAAGGGCGCGTCGCTTCCCGTCACACCCGACCCTACCGATTATCGGCCGGGGGATCTGGTGACTCAGATGCTGCCTGGGAACCTGCCTCACATCGCGATCGTGTCGGATCGGCGCAGCCTCGATGGCGCAAGGCCGCTCATGATCCACAACATCGGCGCGGGCGCACGCGAGGAGGATGGGCTCTTCGCGTTTCCCATCACGGGGCATTACCGCTTCGTGTCGGCTTCGCCTTAAAGCCCGCCCATCTGGCAGAGGATGGACCATTCCTCGTCCGTCACCGGCTGGACCGAGAGGCGGGAATTGTTGACCAGGATCATCTTCTCGAGGCCGGGATGCTTCTTGATCTCGTCAAGGGTCACCGGCCGCGGAAAGGCCTTCACGGCTTTCACGTCCACCATGCCGAACCTGCCCGTCTCGTCGGTGTGATCGGGATAGTATTCCTTGATCACCTCCACGATGCCGACGACCGCCTTGCCCTCGTTGGAATGGTAGAAGAAGCCCTGCTCGCCCAGTTTCATCGCCATCAGGTTCTGCTTGGCGACGTGATTGCGCACGCCGTTCCAGTGGGTGCCCTTGTCGCCTTGCGCGACCTGGTGGTCCCAGGACCAGACGGAGGGTTCGGACTTGTAGAGCCACTTGGCCATGTTCTTCTTAACTCAATGTTCGGACTTGATGGGACGGTTCATGAGCACATCGACCGCCTCGTCGAGGGTCCATGCGCCCGAGAGGATTTTCTCGACGGCTTCGGCAATCGGCATGTCGATGCCCTTTTCGCGCGCCAGCGCCACGAGGGCACCGGCCGTCGTGGCGCCCTCCACGAGCTTTCCGCCCGAGGCGGCCTGCACGCCCATGCCCTGGCCGAGCCGAAAGCCGAAGGAGAAATTGCGCGATTGCGTGGACGAGCAGGTGAGCACGAGGTCGCCGAGCCCCGACAGGCCCATCAGGGTCCCGGCCTCCCCGCCATAGGCGCGGGCGAAGCGCAGAAGCTCGGCGAAACCGCGGGCGATCAGGGCGGCCTTCGCGCTCTCGCCGAGGCCGCGTCCGGTCACTGCGCCGCACGCGATGGCCAGAACGTTCTTGGCGGCGCCGCCGATCTCCACGCCGCGCACGTCCGTGCCGTGATAGACGCGAAGGGTCGGGCCCGAGAGGGCGACAGCGAGATCCTCGGCCAGGGCCGCGTCGCGGCAGGCCAGCGTCACGGCGGTGGGCAGGCCACGCACCACGTCATGGGCGAAGCTCGGGCCCGACAGGACAGCGACCGGAGCGCCGGGGCGGACCTCCTCAACCACGTCGCACAGGAAGGCCCCGGTGGTTCGCTCGATGCCCTTCGCGCAGAGCACGAGGGGCGTCTCGCGCGGGAGAATGCCCGCGAGTGCCCCTGCCAGTTCCCGCGTCGTCTGCGCGGGCGTAACGAGAAGGACCGCATGGCTCGCGGCGAGGAGGCTCAGGTCGGCGGTCGGCGCGATGCGGTCGAGCAGACGGGCGCCGGGGAGGAAGCGCTCGTTCGCGCGGGTGCCGGCGAGCTCCGAAGCCTGCTCCTGAGAGCGCATCCAGAGAATCACGTCGTTCCCGGCGATGGCGGCGGCATTGGCGAGCGCCGTTCCCCAGGCCCCGGCTCCGGCGATGCCGATGGGACCCGTCGCCCCGGGCATCAGGCCTTGGCTCCCACGGCTTGGCCGCTGGTGTCGAGGGGCCAGCGGGCGCGTGCGGGGGCGTCGATGTCGTCGATGAGGCCGAGCCGCATGCGCTCGAGGCCGGCCCAGGCGATCATGGCGGCGTTGTCGCCGCACAGCGCCAGGGGCGGCGCGACGAGCTTGAGGCCGGTCTCGACGGCCAGGCGCTGGAGGGCCTGGCGCATGGCCTGGTTCGCGGCCACGCCGCCCGCCACCACGAGCGCCTTCGGGGCGCCCGCGATCTCACGGAACCGGCGCAGGCCCACGCGGGTGCGGTCCACGACCACGTCGACGATGGCGGCCTGGAAACTCGCGCAGAGATCGGCGATGTCGGTCTGGGTGAGGGGGGCGATCTTCTCGGCCTCGATCCGCACGGCGGTCTTGAGGCCCGACAGGGAGAAGTTCGGCTCCGCCCGCCCCTGCATGGGCCGGGGCAGGGCGAAGCGCTCGGGGTTCCCCTTCGCGGCCTCGCGCTCCACCTGGGGCCCGCCTGGGTAGGCCAGGCCCAGCATCTTCGCCACTTTGTCGAAGGCCTCACCGATGGCGTCGTCGATGGTGGTGCCGATGCGCACGTAATCCCCCACGCCCTTCACGGCCACGAGCTGCGTATGGCCGCCGGACGCGAGCAGAAGCAGGTAGGGAAAGCCGATCCCGTCCGTGAGCCGCGCCGTGAGCGCATGGGCTTCGAGGTGGTTCACGGCCATCAGGGGCTTGCGGGTCACGAGCGCGATGGCCTTCGCGGTGGTGAGGCCCACGAGCACGCCGCCGATGAGGCCGGGGCCCGCGGCCACCGCGATGCCGTCGATCTGCTTGATCGTGCAGCCCGCCGCCTTGAGGGCGCGGGCGATCAGGCGGTCGAGCACCTCCACATGGGCGCGGGCCGCGATTTCCGGCACCACGCCGCCATAGGCCGCGTGCTCGGCAATCTGGCTCAGGACCTCGCTGGAGAGGATCTCGCCGCGCCCGTCGAAGCCGACGCCCACCACGGCGGCCGCGGTTTCGTCGCAGGTGGTTTCGATGCCGAGGATGCGCATGGTCTGTCGGTACCGTTGGCTCTAAGTGATCTTTCGGGCTTTCGGCCCGGCTGTCCTCACCCTATAGTCCGCCCCGCCGCACAAGATCAAACGCGGATGTTGTCCTCAAGCAGGAGTAAGCAGCGGGAATGACCTCTTCACCGACCCTGGTCATCGGCACGCGCGGCAGCCCTCTGGCGCTGGCGCAGGCCCACGAGACGCAAGACAGGCTGGTGGCCGCCCATAGCTGGGCGATCGAAAACCTCCCTCTGTCGATCATCAAGACCACGGGCGATGCGATTCAGGACCGTCCCCTCTCGGAAGCCGGCGGCAAAGGGCTCTTTACCAAGGAACTCGACATCGCGCTGCTCGAAGGCGCCATCGATCTGGCCGTCCACTCCGCCAAGGACCTGCCGACCACCCTGCCGGAGGGCATCGTGATCGCGGGCTTCCTGCCCCGGGAAGATGTGCGCGACGCCTTCATCAGCCACCGCTACAACAGCCTCGCCGAGCTGCCCCCCGGCGCCGTCGTCGGCTCCGCGTCCCTTCGCCGCCAGGCGCAGGTCCGCCGCCTGCGGCCCGACCTGAAGGTCACGCTGCTGCGCGGCAACGTCCAGACTCGGCTGTCCAAGCTGGAGCGCGGCGAGGTGGATGCCACTCTGCTGGCCATGGCAGGCCTGCGCCGTCTCGGGCTGACCGATCATGTGACCGCCATGCTCGATACCGACGACTTCCTCCCGGCCGTGGGGCAGGGGGCCATCGCGATTGCGATCCGTGCCGAGGACGCCCGGGTGCGCGAGAGCCTGCAGCCGATTCTCGATGCCGCCACCGCCCATGCGCTTGCCGCCGAACGGGCCTTCCTGACCATTCTTGACGGCTCCTGCCGCACACCGATCGCCGGCCATGCCCGCATGGTGGGAGACGAACTGGAGATCCGCGGCCTCGTCCTGCGCCCGGACGGCTCCGAAACCCTGGAGACGGTCCGGCGCGGCTCGCCGGACGACGCCGTGACGCTCGGACGCGAGGTCGGAACCGAGCTTCGCACCCGCATGCCGGCCGGATTCCTGGCAATCTGATGCGGATCCTCCTCACACGCGCCTACGAGGATGCGGAGCGCACGGAAAAGAAGCTCGCGGCCCTGGGTCACGAGGTGGTGATCGCGCCTGTGCTCCGCGTCGTGCTGACCGGCGATCCCGCGCCCGCGAATCCTCATGACGCCCTCATCGTCACCAGCGCCCATGCGGTGGAGGGCCTCGCCGCGTATCCGGACAAGGCCGTTCCCGTTTTCTCCGTCGGCGAGCGGACTACCGACGCGCTGCTGGAGGCGGGATTTACCTCCGTCGCCACGGCCGAGGGCGATGCGGTGTCCCTGTCCCGGCTGATCCGGGAGACGCTTCGGCCGCCCCGGACCTTGCTTCACGTTACGGCGCGCCATCATAAGGAAGAGCCGGCGGCCTCCCTGAGCGCCGCCGGATTCACGATGCTGTCCTGGGAGGTCTACGAGGCCGAAGCCTTGGCGGCCTTGCCCGAGGCGGCCCTGGAGGCCCTTCGCACTGGCAAAATCGAGGCCGTGCTCCATTATTCCCGTCGGAGCGCGGATCTTTTCGTACGGCAGGCGGAGAAGGCGGGGCTTCGATCCGCCATCCTGGGCTGCCTTCATGTCTGCCTGTCCGAAGATGTCTCGGCCCCTCTCAAGGCCATCGGCGCCGCTACGCGCATGGCAAGCTGGCCCCACGAGGATGCGCTCCTCGAACTGGTGCGGAGCCCTTCGTGACCTTCGTCACCGCTTCGCTTACGATGCGCTGATTGAGAGAAGGGGCATCGGACGCGGCGTTGTCGCGTCCGATACTCCGGGATCTTTGCCGAAGGAGAGGACCTTGTCCGAGAAATCCATCCCCTGTCCCTGATGCGCCGGCGCCTCCGGGGAACCGAAGGGTGCGCTCAAGCTTGCCTCAATTGCGTTCCAGTCCGAGTCCCCAGTCTGAGCCCGACGTGTCCGAATTGCCCTTCCAAGAGTGACCTGTGACCGATTCATCCGATCCCAAAGCTCCCAAGACCTCCCGCAGGAAACCTGCCCGCGAGCCGGCGACCATCGACCTGAAGGCGACGGTGGTCGACGAAGGCGTTCAGCCGGGCAAGGACACCGACAAGGCCTGGGATGCCGTGAAGCCCGAGGAAACGATCATGCCCAAGGCCGAGGCACCGGCCGAGGACAGCCCGGCTCCGGGGGAGGCGGCACCCGACTCGGGCCTTGCCGCCGACACCCTCGGGGCCGGCGCGGCCGCCGATGAGGGGCCGCCGCCCCCGCCAGACGAGCCGGACAGCGCCTCTTCCGGCCCGGCTCCGGCGCCCGCTCCGGAGCGCCGCGGTTCGGCCGCCGCCCTGATCGGGTCCGGCCTCCTCGGCGGCCTGATCGGTGCCGGTCTCGTCTATGGCCTCGGACAATGGCAGCAGACCTCACCGGCCCCGGAGGATCCACGCATCGCGCAGCTGGAGCAGCGGGTGAGTGCCTTGAGCCAGTCCCGGCCTGCCCCGCAGCAGCCGGGTCCGCAGAATGTGGACCTGTCGCCGATCGAAGAGCGCCTGAGGGTGCTCGAAGAGGCCCGCGCTCCCCTCGATCAGCGCCTTCAGGAGATCCAGGACGCCGCGAACCGCGCCGCCGCGCGGGCCGAGGAGGCGCTCAACCGGCCGCTGCCGGAGCCTGCCGCGCCGCCGTCCCAGAACGATGCGGCGCTGACCGAACTCTCCGGCCGCGTCGCCGATCTCTCCAATCGTCTCGGCGCCCTGGAGAAGTCCGACCGTCTCGAGACCGTGGAGAATACGGTCCGGACGCTCGAGGGCGAAGTGCGCGCCGGGGCGCAGAGCGCCGCCGGGGCCTCGAACGCGGTGCAGGATCTGAACCGCCGCCTAGGCGAGCAGGATCAGCGCCTCGCGGCCCTGTCCCAGCAGGTCGCCGAGAGCGGCAAGAGCGCAGAGGCGGCGGGCCAGACCAGCACGCGGGTCGTTCTCACCGAGCGCCTGAGCGATGCGTTACGCAACGGCACGCCCTATGCGGAGGTGCTGGACGCCTTGCGCAAGAACGGCGCCGATGCCGGGCGGCTGCAGGCCCTGGAGCCGTTCGCCGAGAAGGGCGCACCGACCGCTGCCGCCCTGCGCGCGAGCTTCGAGCCTCTCGAGGCGCAGATCCTGCGGGACGAGCGATCGGCCTCGGGCGAATGGTCCGACCGGGTGCTGCGCATGCTGGACAAGGTGGTCACCGTGCGGCCGGTGAACGAACCTAATGGGACCGGCGCCGAGGCCACGGCGGCGAGGATCCGGCAGGCCCTGGCCTCCGGTGACGTGTCGGAGGCGGCAGCCGCCTGGTCCTCCCTGCCCGAGCCCGCGCGGAGGATCTCGGAGGCGTGGGGGCGGCAGGTCCAGGCCGTGGCGGAGGCCCGGCAGGCCTCCCGCGATCTCTCCGGGGAAGCCCTCGCGGCCCTCAACCGTTCGACGCAATAAAAGGAACAGCCCAGAATGTGGCGTGCTCTACTTTTCATCGGTCTTCTCTGCGTCGCGGCCTTCGGGGCGGTCTGGCTCGCCGACAGGCCCGGAACGGTTCTGATCACCTTCGGCGGCTATGAAGTGCAGATGTCCGTCGCGGTGGCGGCCGTCGCCCTCGCGGGACTGGCTTTGGCTCTGGCCCTGCTCTGGGCGGCCGTGAGCACGATCCTGCGGCTGCCCTCGCGCTTGACCTTCGCGTCGCGGGCGCGCCGCCGCTCCCGGGGCTATCAGGCGGTCTCGCGGGGCATGGTGGCCGTGGGCGCAGGCGATACCATCGCGGCCCGCCGCTATGCCAACGAGGCCGAGCGGCTCCTCGGCCACGAGCCTCTGACGCTTCTCCTCAAGGCCCAGGCCGCCCAGGTCTCGGGCAACCGGGAAGCGGCGGAGGCCGCCTTCAAGCAGATGATGGACGAGGACGAGACGCGGGTGCTGGGCCTGCGTGGCCTCTTCGTGGAGGCCCGTCGCCGGGGCGATGCCGATGCGGCGCGGGAATTCGCCACAGAGGCCGTGCGCCTGGCTCCGGCGGCCGCCTGGGCGAGCGATGCGGTCCTGGAGGCGCGCTGCGCCGAGGGCGATTGGCGCGGGGCGCTCGACGCCATCGAGCGGCGCACGTCCCTCGGCCTTCTCGACAAGGCCACCGCCAAGCGTCACCGGGCGGTGCTTCTGACGGCCGATGCCCTCGACCGGACCGAGCGCGATCCCGAGGGCGCTCTGCGGAGCGCCCAGGACGCGGTCAAACTCGCGCCCGATCTCGTGCCCGCCGCCGCGCTCGCCGGAAAGCTCCTGGCGCGCCGGGGCGATCTGCGCCGGGCTGCCAAGATCGTGGAGACGGCGTGGCGCAGCCAGCCGCATCCGGATCTCGCCGAGGTCTATCTCAACCTGCGCCCGGGCGATTCGGGCCTGGACCGGCTCAGGCGCGCCGAGACCTTGTTCAAACTCTCGGGCGGCGCGCCGGAGGGACGCCTGGCGGTGGCCCGCTCGGCGCTCGAAGCGCGCGAGTTCGACCGCGTCCGGGATGCGCTCGAACCGCTGCTCGCGGACCGGCCATCCATGCGGGTCTGCCTCCTGATGTCCGATCTCGAACAGGCGGAGCACGGCTCCACCGGCAAGGGACGCGAATGGCTGGCCCGCGCCACCCGTGCCCCGCGCGACCCCGCCTGGATCGCGGACGGGGTCGTGTCGGATCACTGGGCCCCGATCTCCCCGGTGACCGGCCGTCTCGACTCTTTCGTCTGGCAGGCCCCGCCGGATGTGCTGATCGCGCCGGAAATCACCATGAGCGACGACGTCACGGCGGATCTCGACGACGAGCCCAGGGCACTGTCGGTGACCCCCGTCCGGGATGAACCGCAACCGGCCGCAGCCGCTTCCTCCGTCGCAGAGCCCGCATCGGCGCCGGCGGAGACCGTCGCGGCCGTGGAGACGGTCGAGGCGGCCTGGCCGGAGCCCGCGAAGGAGGACATGCCTTCGCCTCGGGCGGAAGCGGTGGTTTTTCCCGCGACGCCGCCGGACGTGCCCAAGCCCGAGGAGCCGGCGTCGGCCCGTCGCAGCGCTTTTTCTCTTTGGTAGGCAAAATCAGTTCTCGCCTGCCCTTGCCAAGCGGCAGGCGAGAGGGTATGAGGACGCCCTCTTCGATCGCATGATCGGCACGCCGCAATAGCTCAGCTGGTAGAGCACCTCATTCGTAATGAGGGGGTCGGGGGTTCGAATCCCTCTTGCGGCACCATTCTTCCTCTTGAATTTCAAGAGGTTGGAAAGGGGTTGCCTTAAGGGCAGGTTGCCGTTAAGCGATTGGGAGAGGGGCACGGGTTTCCACCGTGCCGCAGATCAGACTGGGGTCGTAGCTCAGTTGGGAGAGCGCGTGAATGGCATTCACGAGGTCAGCGGTTCGATCCCGCTCGGCTCCACCAATCTGATCGAAACGGAGCGTGCGGGTGTAGCTCAGGGGTAGAGCACAACCTTGCCAAGGTTGGGGTCGAGGGTTCGAATCCCTTCGCCCGCTCCAATTTCCAAAAAGGGCCGCCTTCGGGCGGCCTTTTTGCTTTTTCCGATGTCCGTGCCGGCGACTCTGCATGCGAAACGGGCCCTCTCGCCAGGGAGTGCGGAGGGCCCGCAGGGGTGACCTTGCAAAGGTTAGTCCCGAAGGTCATGCATCAGGGATGCTCGATCCGGCTAAACCGGTTCTGTAGGGTGTCGATTGTAAAGCTGGGAGTCGTCCGCCATGCTCAATCCGGCACGGTGGAGGACGCCATCAGCCCAGGCGGTGTTTCGATCTCAGCCTCCATCTCGTCCGGACCGGGGCGGGTGCCCGTCCTGTCATGACTGCGGTCGGCGGCCGATTCGGGAACCCGCACGGGCGATCTGCCGATCCGCTGTTTGCGACAGGCTCGTTCTCGGCGCGCGGGAGTGAGGCCTGTCATTGTTAAAAAGGCCCGCCGGGCCAACTTGTTTCAGCGTGGCGGAAAAGAAAAAAGCCCGGTATTGCCGGGCTTTAGGAGCGATCCTTCATGGCGGTGGGATCAGGTCAGGGCTCTCGCTCCTGCCCTGGAGCATCGGACGTGAGAGGTGGCCTCCGCGTTTGGGATCCATGCGACGCTCCCTTCTTGGATCAGCGCATCGTTCGTGCGGACCCGAAGGGCCGCACGATGCCCTAGCCTCAGGCGGCCTTGACGCCGGAGAGGAAGCTCGCGACCTCGTGGTCGAGCTCGCTGGAGTGGCGCGCCAGCTCCTGGGCGGCGCCCAGCACCTGATGCGCCGCGGCCCCGGTCTCGCCGGCCCCGTTCTGCACATCCGCAATGCTGCCGGTGACCGCCTCGGTGCCGCGCGCCGCCTCCTGGACGTTGCGGGCGATCTCGGCGGTGGCCGCGCCCTGCTCCTCCATGGCGGCCGCGATCGAGGTCGAGATCTGGCTCATCTCGGCAATCGTGCGCGCAATCTCCCGGATCGCCGTCACCGTCTCCTGCGTCGCCTGCTGCACCGCGCCGATCTGGGCCGCGATCTCCTCGGTCGCCTTGGCGGTCTGGGAAGCGAGCTCCTTGACCTCGGTCGCCACCACGGCAAAGCCCCGGCCGGCCTCGCCGGCGCGCGCCGCCTCGATGGTGGCGTTGAGCGCCAGCAGGTTGGTCTGGCCCGCAATCGTGCTGATCAGCTGGATCACGTCGCCGATGCGCTCGGCGGAAGCCGCGAGCGCCTGCACGGTGAGGTTGGTGCGCTCGGTGCCCTGCACGGCCCGTTCGGCCACCTGCGAGGACTGCCCGATCTGGGCGGCGATCTCGCGGATCGAGATCGACAGCTCCTCGGTGGCGGCCGCCACCGTCTGCACATTGGCCGAGGTCTGCTGGGCGGCCGAGGACACCGTCACGGTCTGCCGGCTGGTCTGGCCGGCCACCGCGCTCATCGACTCGGCCGTGGCCTCCATCTCGGTGGCGGCCGCCGACAGCCCTTGCGTCAGGGCCGAGACCTTGCTCTCGAAGCGCTGCGTGAGCGCGTCAAGCACCGCGGCCCGGCGCATCTTGGCCTGGGTCTCCGCCTCCTGCGCGGCCGCAAGACGACGCGCCTCCACCGCATTCTCCTTGAAGACCTCGACGGCCTTCGCCATCACGCCGATTTCGTCGCGGCGGGTCGTGCCTTCGACCGTCACGGCCAGATCGCCGCCGGCGAGGCTGCGCATGTCGGCGACAAGTTTCTGGATCGGACGGGAGATGCTGCGTCCCAGGCCGAAGGCGATGACGATCAGAATCACGGTCGCCAGCACGACGAAGATCAGGAACTGGTTGCGGTAGGAGGCCGCCACGGCTTCGAGATCGTCGATATAGACTCCGGTTGCTACCACGAGGCGCCATTTCTCGAAAGCCGCCGCGTAGGTCAGTTTCGGAGACGGCTCGGTCTGTCCCGGCTTCGGGTAGAAATAGGCAGTATAGCCACCGCCGGCCCGCGCGCCGGCGATCATGGACTTGACGTATTGCGATCCGGTGGAGTCGCGCAGCTCCGATCGGTCCAGGCCTTCCGTTTGAGGATTGATTGGGTGAACCCGCAGGAAGTGGTCGTAGTCATAGACCATGAAATATTCGGAACCCGAATAGCGAAGGGCGCGAATGGTGTCGAACGCGCGCTTCCTGGCTTCCTCCGCCGTCAGCTCGCCTTGCTCGGCGCGTTTGCCGTAATCCGCCATGATCGTCAGAGCGGCTTCGGTCAGATGCTTCAGCTCGTCCTTCTTGCGCTCCATCAGGATCGTCGAGATCGTCATCGAGCCATAGATCGACAGAGCCGCGAGGGCCAGAATGCCGAAGGCGATCCCGGCATAGAAGCGGCCGGCAACGCCCGTAAAGGCACGCAGCCATTTCGAGCGTGCTGTGAAAGTGTCCTGAGACATCCCCATCCCCATTTCGGCGCCGGCATCACGACGGCGCGCATTTGCAAGTCGGTGGGGACTTAGTGAGGGAAGCTTGCTTGGAGATTTCGCAGGAATTCGTCCTAGACGAGGGCGTACACTTTGCCGCACCCCAGCCGCAGACGCGTCGGCGCATCATGCGGAAAACCGGGTTCACGTTTCGGGCGATGGCTTAGAGAACCACGATGCCCGCGTGCTTCGCCTTATCGTCGGGCTCCACGTGAATCGTAATCAGCGCATCCTCGACCTCGTCCTTCAGCGCACGCTCCAGGCCGTCGCAGATGTCGTGGGCGTCCGTCACGCTCATGGTGCCGGGCACGACGAGATGAAAATCGATGAAGGTCATCCGGCCCGCATGCCGCGTGCGCAGGTCATGCGCCTCGATGGCTCCTTCCGCGTTACCGGCGATGATGTCCCTGACCCGCGCGAGGGTCGCCTCCGGAAGCGCTTCGTCCATCAGCCCGCCGACGCTCTCCTTGATGAGACCCCAGCCGGACCAGAGAATATTGACCGCCACGAAGGCCGCGAGAACCGGGTCGAGCCAGGCCCATCCGGTCACGGGCACGAAGACGAGGCCCGCGAGGACGCCCGCGGAGGTGAACACGTCCGTCATGAGGTGGCGTCCGTCGGCGGTGAGCGCGGGCGAGCGCAGTCGGCGACCCTGGCGGATCAGGATCGACGCCCAGATGCCGTTGATGACGCTCGCGACCGCGTTGGCGGCAAAACCCAGGCCGGGCGCTTCGAGCATCTTGGGCGAGAGAAAGCCGAAATAGGCCTCGCGCAGAATCATCAGCGCCGCCACGATGATCAGCACGCCCTCGAGAACGGCGGAGAAGTACTCCACCTTGTGGTGGCCGTAAGGGTGATTGGCGTCGGCGGGTGCCGCGCTCATGCGAACGGCCATGAAGGCCGCGATCGCCGTCACCACGTTGATGACGCTCTCCAGCGCATCCGAGTAGAGCGCGATACTGCCCGTCAGATGATAGGCCAAGTATTTGAGCGCGAAGACCAGCGCCCCGATGAAAATGCTGCCGATGGCAAGCTTTTGAACGCGATTCATGGCAGACGTCACAGGTGGTGCGGCGGGACGGGCGAAGCCGCCCTTATAGTGATCGAGCTTCCAAGCGCAAGCCTTTCAATTCACTTGCAAATCGCTTGCAGAAGCGGCCGGGTCATCGTGGCGTCCGGCCGATTTTTCGCATGAGCGTGCGGTAATAGCCCGCAAGCCAAGGAGCCAGCGACTGGCAGCGCACGATCAGACCGAGCGCCTCGTCGCCGCGCTCCTGGCGGAGACCCGCGAGGGCCTGGGCATGGAGCTGCGTGAGCTCCGCGATGGTCGGATCGCGCCGCTGCGAGGCCGGCGCCACGACGGTGAAGATGGCCGATTCCGTCGCGCGCCCGCGCACCGCGATGCGGTCGAGCTCGACGAGCACGTAATCGTCCTGCACGGCTTCGGCCGTCGCGGGGCCGAGGATCAGGGAGACGGCGTATTCCTTCGACAGGCTTTCCAGGCGCGAGGCGAGGTTCACCGTATCGCCGAGCACCGAATAATCGTAGCGCCACCGCGAGCCCACGTTGCCGACCACGCAGTCGCCCGTGTTGATGCCGACGCCGACGGCGAATTGCGGCGCATGTTCTCCCTCTTCCTGGCGCAAGGCGGCGTTCAGCGTCGTGACGGCGTCCATCATGCGCATGGCCGCGCGGACCGCGCGCAGCGGGTGGTCGTGGCTCGGCAGAGGCGCGTTCCAGAAGGCCATGACGCAGTCGCCCATGTATTTGTCGATCGTGCCGCCCTCGGCGAGCACCGCTTCCGAGAGCGGATCGAGCAAGCGGTTGATGAGGCCCGTCAGGCGCTCCGGCTGGTCTTTCAGTTTCTCCGACAGAGTGGTGAATCCGCGCACGTCGCAGAACAGGATCGAGAGATTGCGGCGCTCGCCGCCGAGCTTGAGCGCGCCCGGGTCGCGCGCGAGCTGCGCGACGAGCTCGGGCGAGAGATAACGCGAGAAGGCCTCCGACACGGCGTGGCGAAGCTGCCGCTCGCGGGCGTAGTCGAGCCCGAAGCGCGCGCCGAAGACCGCGAGCGATGCGGCGGCGGGAAGAGCCGGCGGCATCCACACGCGCCCGAACCGCAAGGCGAGCCATGTGCCCAAAAAGATCAGCGCCACCACGGACAGAGCGGCCAATCCGGTGCGCCAGGTCACGCCGTGGGCCGACAGGGCCGCCGCGACGAGAGCGGCGGCCAGGAGAAGGCCCAGGACCGCGCTGCGCGGCACGGGGACGACAAAGAGATCGTGGCGCAGATTGTCGAGAATGGTCGCCTGCACCTCCACGCCTGCCGTGAGCTCGCGGGTCGTCACCGTGAAGGGCGTGGGAAAGGTGTCCGGGGCTCCGGCATTCGTGGAGGTCGCCGCCTTGAGGCTCAGTCCCACGAGGACGATCTTGTCCTTGAAGCGTCCGGGCTGGAGAAACTCCTCCGGATCGAGCGCCTGGTAATAGGACACGGTCGGATAGGTGCGGGCGGGGCCGAAATACTGGATGAGGGCTCCGGCGGGTGGAGGCGCCGCCGGCTCCCCGGCAACGCGCAGGATCTCGGCCGCGAAGCTGTCGGGCTGCGTGGGCATACGGCGAAGATAGACGTCCGGATCGGGGTCGACGGACGCGACGCCGGCCTTAGCGTCCGCATCGAGGAACGGATCGATGGGATTGACGCGCGTCGTCTGGATGCCGTGATCGAGCTTGGTCAGCACGTCGTCGGCAGCCAGCACCACGTCTGGCCCGAGTGCTGAAGCCAGCGTCCGGTCGTCCTCCTCGGTCGAGGGTTCGGCGAAGATGATGTCGATGCCGACGACCCGCGCGCCCGCCGCGCGCAGGCTTTCGACGAGCCGGGCATGCAGCTCCCGCGACCAGGGCCAGCGCTGCCCGATCTCGGAGAAGGACGGTTCATCGATGGCCACCACCTCCACGCTGGTGGGGAACGGGCGGGGCGGGGCAATGATCGAGAGAAGGTCGAAGAGCCTTGCCTCGATGAGGGCGAAGGGCGGGAAGAAGACGAGCGGCGCCAGGAGCGCTGCGATGAGGCCCGCCATGACGAAGTGCCGCCAGAGCGGCTCTCCGTCGTGCCTTCGCAGGGCGGACCTTGCCGAGGCCGGGGCGCTCACCGTCAGAACCGGGCCTTCAGGCTGGCCGCGATGGTGCGTCCCGGTCCGGGTATGTCCCGCGCCACCTCGAAGGCCTCATCGAACAGGTTGAGGACGCTCAGCCCCACGAGAAGCCGGCGGTCCGGCGTCTCCCACGTCAGGGCGGCGTCCGCCGTCCAGTAATCGTCGAGACGGCTGCCTGCGAGGTCGCCCGTGAAATCTCCCACATAGGTGGCCGCCATCGTGAGCTTGAGCCGGCTCGGATGGACGAAGGTGACGCCCGCGCGTGCAAAGGTGCCGGCGGCCAGCGGCACGTCGTTGCCGCGCCCTAGGCCTGAGCGTATGTCCGTCGATTGCGTGCCAACGGTGCCGAACACGCCGAAGCCGTGCGTGAGCCAGAGATTGGCCGTCGCCGCCAGCCGCTCGATACGCGCCTTGTCGACCGCGATGGTGTCGAAGGTGTTCGGCACGCCGATGCCGAGGTTCACGGCATCCTGCCGCTGATATTCCAGGGCCGTGAAGAGATAAGGAGACCATTCCGCGTCCCAGCGCAGGGCGAGCGTATCGACCTTTCCCGAGGAGTCGATCGGAAGCCCATAGGGCACGAGGCCCACGGTCGTGATGGGCGAGAGCGTGTAGGCGAGGGGCATCAGGCCGTCGCTGCGATAGGCCGCCCGCAGCCAATGGCCTTCGAAGGGCGAGATGCCGATGCCCAGGCGCGGAGACACCAAGCTGTCGTCGCCGAAGCCTGTGTCCAGCGCCGTGCGCTGAATGCCGGCCTGGGCCTCGAACCAGTCGGAGGGACGCCAGAACAGATCGGCATAGAGGCGGCTCGCCTTGAACGTGGTGTCGGTTTCGTCGTCGATGGGAGCGGATATGAACTCGCCGGTATTTGCGTTGTAGAAATAGGCGGTCCCTTCGGCATTGCTCGAACTGTGTCCGCGCTGCGCCTCGATGCCGTATCGGAGCGTGACGTCGCCGAAACCCACCGTGTGGGACAGGGCGGCGACGGCGCCTTCGATCCGCAGGCGCTGCCATTGAGTGCCGCCGATGACGATGCCGGGCACTTCCGCGCTCGCCGCGCTCGAATAGCGGTTATCGAACCCGCGCTGGCCGAAGACGGCGGCCGTCAGCACGTTCCTGTCGCTGAAGCTGTGGCTCCATCCGGCGCCGCCGACCACGGCCGTCGTGTTCTGCGTGCCCGTGAAGACGCGGGTGGCCGTGCCGATCGCCGCAACCCCGGGTTCCAGATCGGTGGCCACGCCGAACAGCACGAAGCGGTCGGCCGCGGTCGGGGCCGAGCCCACGAAGACGGAGCCGTTGGCGATCTCCTGCCGGTCGATGGCCGCTCGCGCATCCGTCTGCGCCCGGCCGGCCGTCAGGGCGAAGGAGGTGGGGAGCGGCTCGTTCGAGTAGCCCTGGACATTCGCCTCCGTTTCCCAGCCGATCTTGCCGCCATGGGAGAGAAGGCCGCCGCCGATCTCGACATCGAGGAAGGGACGGCGGATCAGGTCGATCCGTCCGATGCGGCCGGAGACCGCGAGGGGATCGAAGAACAGGCCCTGGAGCGTCAGGTTGAGCGACGTGAGGTCCGCGCCCACGCCCGTCTCGATGGTGGAGACGTCGGGCCGCTCGGTGAACAGGCGCGGCCGGTCGACCGCGGCCTGGTCGAAATAGCTCGAGGCCTCGAACGGGTCGAACACGCGGTCGCCGTAGAAGCGGGACCATTCGTTCAGGTTCAGGAAGCGGTAGGCCTGGGCCGGATAGGACCCGCCGTCCTTGTTGACCGCGAGGCCGGCGAAATCGCCGCCGCGCTGACGGTAGCGGCGCAGCGTCTCGCGCGCCGCGAGCACGGCCTCGTCCGCCTGGTACTGATCGATGGCGATCGCCGTGCGCGCGCTCGACACTACGGGATCGTTGGGATCGAGACGGTCCGCGTTGTCGAGGGCCTGCTGGGCGAGCACTTCGTCGCCGTTCTGATAATAGGCGGCCGCGGCCACGAGCAGACCCTGGGACCAGGCCGGATTGGCGGCGGAGCCGGCGAGAATCGCCTCGATCGCCTTGTCGGTCTCGCCCTTCTGCAGGAGATAGCGGCCCCGAGCGATATACGCGACGTGGAAGCCGGGATCGAGGGCAAGCGCCTTCTCGATCAGGGCGCCCGCCTCCTCGACGCGGTTCTGATCGAGGAGCACGAAAGCCAGATTGGCGAAGGAGACGGGGCTTTCCGGATCTTCCGCGATGGCGCGGCGAAAGGCCTCTTCCGCGGCCAGGGGCCGGTCGCGGTCGGACTCGAAGAGCCCGAGGCTGTTCCAGATATTGGAGTTGCCGGGCGCGATCGCCGCCGCCTCGCGTAAGGACTCGACGGCCGCATGGACCTCGCCGTCGATGTCGCCGCGGATGTTGCTGTCGGCGGCGATCACGTCCGGATCGTCCGGATCGAGCATCTTGGCGCGGGCGATGGAAGCGCGCATCGCCTCGCGCTTGTTCAGGGCGTAGGAGACCTGCGCGGCCATGACGGCGATGCGGGTATCCTTGGGAAAGCGCTTTTCGGCGGCCTCGAGCACCCTGGCGGCGGCGTTCAGGTCCTCGCGGAAGGCCACCACATAGGCATGGGCCAGCGCGGAGAGAGGATCGTCGCGAAGCCCTTTCGGCTCCGGATAGACCTTCTTCGGATCGGCGAGCGATTGCGCGATGTAGCGACCGTAGGACGCGATCACGCGGCGTCTGGCGTCGACGCCGCGCTCGGCTTTCGCAAAGGCGGCGGCGGCTTCCGACCAGCGATGCTGCGACCCGAGAAGAGTGGCCTCCACGAGGTCCGCGCGGGCGCGCTGGGCGGCGCTCAGACGCTTGGCGCGCGCCTGTGCGAGGGCCTGAGCGGCTGCGGGGCGCCCGTCGAGGAGGAGGGCGGCCTCGGCAAGACTCAGCCAGTCCTCCGCGCTGCGCCGCTCGGGCGCGACGGCTGTGGCCCGCGCGCGCTCGGCTCTCAAGGCCGACCCGGTCAGCGGAGATACGGGCATCGACGAGAAAGTATCGCGCAGGCTCAGGTAGAAGAGCATCTGCTCCCGGTCTTCGGAATTCGTGAGTACGAATTTCGTCGGCGCCTGCCCGATCGACGCCACCGCACCCTCGCCCTGGTTCACGGTAACGGAGCCCTGCGCGTTGCGCAGCTCCACGACGCCTTCGAGCACCATCAGGGAGGTGCGCCCGCCTTCGACGGAGAGCGACCAGTCGGTGCCGCGAATGGCCGCCACCGCGGCCGGGGTCTTCACATCGACGCCCGATCCGCCGCGCGCCGCGCGAGCCCAGATCTGGCCGGTTTCGAGGCCGAGCGTCGTCGTGCCGCCGGCGCTGCCGGCGATTTCGTTCACCGTCAGAGTGGAATTGCGGCCGACGCGGATCTGGGTCCGGTCGGCGAACAGGATCGCCAGATTGCCGATGGCGTTGGTGCGCAGCACGTCGCCGCCGATAACATCCTGCTGGATGAGCGCCGTCCGCCAGAGATCCTCACGGACGAAGCGCATCTCTTCCCCGCCCTTGGCCGCTACGATCGAGCCTGCGACGGGAACGGGCCTGGGAACGGGGACTTGGGCGTGAGCTTCGGTCAGGCACAGCACCAGGGTGCTTGCCGCGGCAAGGAGTTTGAGCGGAGATCCGGCCATGATGGTGATGTGATGACGTGTCTGATAGGTTGCCATTCGAGCTTAGCAGGAAAGCGGCAGGATCAAAGCCGAATCAGAAATCGTCTGTGCCGAATGGCACACAGGCCATTCCTTAGGGCATCGTGCGGAAAAGTGGCCCCGGTTTTTCGCCAGAACGATGCGCTCCTTCCAAGAAGGGGGCATCGGATTCCATCCCAAAAGTGGATTCCACTTTTGGGTCCGATGCTCGAGAAGGGGCGGACCTTCCGGGCCGGGAGAGGGCTTTTAAGAAGCGCCTTTGCCCCGGGCCATGATCAGCTTCTGCTTCAGGTCGTTCTGAGCGAAGGGCTTCTGCAGGACGGGGCGGTCGCGGAAGGAGTCGCGGATGCCTGCGCTGCCATATCCCGTCGAAAAGACGAAGGGGATCGAGCGCTGGGCCAGGGCCTCGGCTACGGGATAGATCGGCTCGCCTGCCACGTTCACGTCGAGAATGGCGAGATCCACCTGCTCCCGGGCGACCGCGTCGAGGGCCGCGGAAAGGCGCGCGGCCGGACCGATCACTTCGCAGCCGAAATCGAGCAGCATGTCCTCCAGCAGCAGGGAGATCGCCGCCTCGTCTTCCACCACGAGGATGCGCAGGCCGTTCAGATCACCGTCGCTCGTCAGGCTTTCGGTCACGTGTCTACTCTCTCTTTCACGCAAGGGCCGCAGGATCGACATCCGCCGCACCGGAACAGGTCCTGGCGCCGACGAAGGCCGGACCGGGAATCAGAGGGTTCTATCATTCTTGCACAAAGGTGCAAAAGCCGATGGCAACCCTTCGGAGTCCCGAAGCTTTATAGCTTAGTTGATCTTAGTGCAGCCTTCCGCAATTGCATAGGTCTCGAAGGGCTTGAGTTTGTTGGATAAAGCGATGGTGACATCCCGGCTCGCCACGGCATTCGTGCGACTCTTCGCCTTAGGGCGACCCTGGCCCCGCGCCTGCATCGGGCTTGGCCGGGGACGCCCTTCGGTGGTGGTCGCCTGCAAGGCGCATACGGAAGGGGCGCTTCTCGGGAGCCCCATCGCCTTAGCGCTCGAGCGGAAGGGGGATCCCGCTCGTGCCTCGCCTGCAGCTCGGCCCGACCCAGCGGGTTCGCGCGGCTCTCCTGGCCGACACTCCTAGCCGGCGAGATCGACCTCTATCCCGAATATACCGGCAACGGAGCCTTCTTTCGTCCCATGGAAAGCGATCCGGCCTGGAAATCGCCTGACTGGCCTTCGAGACGATCAGGCGGCTCGATGCCCGGGAGCACGATCTCGTCTGGCTGGCGGCGTCGGTGGAATTCGTGGAGAGCCCGGCAGCCCTCCCGTCCTTCGAGAAAGCCTATGATATCCGGTCTCCCCGCGACAGGATCGCGCTACAGCCCACGGGAAACACGATGGCGACCATGCTCGCGGCGGTGCGCAGCACGGTCGGCGTGAATGCCGCCATGGTCTACGGTGCCGACGGCGCCATCGCGGTCTTCGACCTGGTGGTGATGAAGGACACCAAGGGCGCTCAGATCGTCTAAGAGCCCGCTCCCGTGGTCCGCGCCGGGGGCCTGCGCCTCGACCCGGCCATCGCCCGGACGCTGAACCCGGTCTTCCGGTCCCTGACCACGGCGAAGCTTCACGCGCTCGATGCCGAGATCACCATCGAGGAGAAGCCGGAGCGGGACGTCGCTACGCGCTACCTCGACGGGCTCGGATCCGCGGGACCGGGCTCGGGAATGTCGCCATGAGCCTTGCGCGGACGGCGTCTTTTCCTGAATAATAGCGCCATGTTCAGTCGATTTGGTCTCGTGCGTGCCCGTCCTTGCTCCTCACGGCATCCGAAAGCCTTCGTGGCGGAGCGGGATCGTGGTTAGACGAGACACGAAGCCGCCCGTCCTCATCGTCCTGCACCAGGAGCAATCGACTCCGGGTCGGGTCGGGCGCCTGCTCGCGGAGCGCGGGCACCGGCTCGACATCCGCCGTCCCCGTCTCGGTGATCCTTTGCCCGAGACCCTCGCCGGGCATGCGGGCGCGATGATCTTCGGCGGCCCCATGAGCGCCAACGACCCCGACGACTTCATCAAGGCGGAGATCGACTGGGTCGGCGTTCCGCTGAAAGAGAAGAAGCCCTTCCTGGGGCTCTGCCTGGGAGCCCAGATGCTGGCCAAGCATCTGGGCGCCGACGTGCGGGCGCATCCGGAAGGGCGTGCCGAGATCGGCTATTATCCCCTCGTGCCGACCGAAGCCGGAGAGCGCCTGAGCGATATCTGGGGCGTGCCGTGGCCGAGCCATGTCTACCACTGGCACCGGGAGGGCTTCGATTGCCCCTCGGGCGCCGAGACCCTGGCCACGGGCGACGATTTCCCGACCCAGGCCATCCAGGTCGGCGGCCGGGCCTTCGGCCTCCAATTTCACCCGGAGGTCACCCACGCCATGATCTGCCGCTGGACCGTGGTCGCGGAGGAGCGCCTGTCCATACCCGGCGCCCAGGACCGCATCCGTCAGCTCGACGGGCGCTTCCAGTACGACCCGCATGTCTCGCGCTGGATCGACCGGTTCCTCGATCATTGGCTCGATGAGCCGTCGACCGCGACAACGGAAGCCGCCGTCTAGAGCATCGGGGGGAATCCCAAAGGTGGATTCCCCCCGATGCTCCCATCTTGGAAAGAGCGCATCGTTCCGGCGAAAAACCGGGTCCACTTTTCGCTAGCATGGCCCGCTGGGTTCGCACACTGCGCTAGGTCGCGTCGAACTCGAAGGGCGAGATGCCGCGCCGCATCTCGTCGACGATGAGCGCGTGCATCAGGGGCGGCGCCGCGCGCTGCGGGCAGGCGGCGCGCTCGCATAGGCGGCAATTGATGCCGATGGGGGTCGCGTCGGCGGCCGCGAGGTCGAGGCCGCGCGCGTAGACGAGGCGATGGGCGTATTTCAGTTCGCAGCCCAGGCCCACCACGAATTGCGGATCGGGCATGCCCCAGGGATTGGAGGCGCGCTTCACCGCCCGCGCGATGGAGAACCAGCGCGATCCGTCGGGCAGCTCGATGATCTGGGTCGCTACCTGCCCGGGTGTCTTGAAGGTGGAGTGGAGGTTCCAGAGCGGGCAGGTGCCGCCGAATTGCGAGAAGGGAAAGCGGCCCGACGAGAAGCGTTTCGACACGTTGCCGGCCGCATCCGCGCGCACCAGGAAGAACGGGATGCCGCGTGCGCCCTGACGCGCGAGCGTGGTGAGGCGGTGCGCCACCTGCTCGAAGCTCGCGCCGAAACGGGCGCCGAGCACCTCGACATCGTATCCAAGAGCTTCCGCCGCCGCATGGAACTTGCCGTAGGGCATCATGAGCGCGCCCGCGAAGTAATTGCCGAAGGAGACGCGCAGGAGCCGCCGCGCCGGACCGTCCACGGGCTCGAGCTTGGCGGCCAGCGCGTCGATGGTCGCGCGCATTTCCGCGAAGGCGAGCTGATAGGCGGCCTGGAAGGTGCGGCCGGACGGGTCGACGAGTTCGGAAATCAGGAGCTGGCGGCGATGGTGATCGTAGCGGCGCAGGTTGTCCGACATCACGTCGATAGGCATCACGCGCACGCGAATGCCGTGCTTCGAGCGCAGCCGCTCCGCGATGGCGAAGAACGGCTCGTGCCCGCCGACCGCGAGATCGGACGCCAGGGCCTCGGCGGCCTCGTCCAGTTCCGGGAAATGGTTCCTGGCGTCGCGAATCAGTTCGCGCACCCGGTCCACTGGATTGATCTGCGGCGCGTCCTCCGCGCGGTCATGGTCGCTGAGATGGGGCGTCACGGCCTCGCGCGCCCCGCGCATGGCCTGGTAGGCGCGATAAAGGCGGTTCACGGCATCCACGAGGGAGGGCGCGTTCTCGATGGTCTCGCGCAGCTCGATGCGCGACACGGGGGCGTTGCGGAAGAGCGGGTCGGCGAAGATCTCCTCCAGCTCCGAGACGGTGCGCTCGTGATCGTCGTTGGCGAATTCGCGCGGGTCCAGGGAATAGGCGTGCGCGAGCCGAATGAGCACCTGGGCCGTGATCGGGCGCTGATTGCGTTCCATCAGGTTGAGATAGCTGGGCGAGAGCCCGAGCTCCTCCGCCATCCGGGCCTGGCTCAGGTTGAGATCGCGGCGCAGGCGCTTGAGGCGGGGGCCGACGAAGAGTTTTCTGCTCTCATCCATTTGTAAATCTTTTTACAAGTTTACTGGGCCTCGGCGTCGGGAATTTACAACGCTACCTTTCTTTCGAAATTGGGCGTTGAAACAAAGACTTCTTCTGGAATTATACCCATCAGACGCCTCGCCGATGCACAGAGTTTGTGGGCCCGGGAGGCGCTTTGTCAATGGATGTAAATTCAAAAACCGGGGCGTTGGCCCCTCAGGTCACAACGGAGAACGGCCATGCAACAATCTCGTTTCTGGGTGGTGGGCGGCGAATACACCTCCTGCGCATGCGAAGCCCTGGTTCAGGGCACCGAGCGCGTCGTCGGTCCCTTCGAGAGCCGCACCGAAGCCGAACGCGCCTGGCGTCTCCTGTCCGAGGATCACCGTCCGCAGGCGCAGGTGCGCTTCACCATCGCCCAGGAGCCTCCGCTGGGCGTGAGCGCGTGATACGCCTGCGACACGAAGTTTTTATCGCCGGGGCCGGGACTCGGGCGTCTTTCCCTGCTTAAATGGCGGGCGCGGCCTGGCGCATCGCGCGGAAAGCCGGTTCCGGTTTCTCGCGGCGAATGATGCGCTATCTCAGGGCTGGAGCGTCGGACGAATCCCGAAAGTGGAGTCCACTTTTGGGGCCGGTGCTCTAGACTATCCTGACGCATGTGCTGCCGCTGAGGGGGAATCATGACGCCCGTTCTGAAGAGTGTTGTCGCCGCTCTGGCCCTGGGCCTGACGGCTTTGAGTCCGGCCAAGGCCGATGTCGTCGTTTCGTCGAAGATCGATACGGAAGGGTCGGTTCTCGGGAACATGATCCTGCTGACCCTCGAGGCCAGCGGCATCAAGACCCAGGATCGCATCCAGCTCGGCGCGACCCCGGTGGTGCGCAAGGCGATCACCGCGGGCGAGATCGACATCTATCCCGAATATACCGGCAATGCGGGTTTCTTCTTCAACAAGGCGGACGATCCGGTCTGGAAGGATGCCGCGAAGGGCTACGAGACCGCCAAGAAGCTTGATTACGAGGCGAACAAGATCGTCTGGCTCGATCCCGCGCCCGCCAACAACACCTGGGCCATCGCGCTGCGACGGGACGTGACGGAGGCCAACAAGCTCAAGACGCTCTCCGATTTCGGAAAATGGGTTTCCGGCGGCGGCCAGGTGAAGCTCGCGGCCTCCGCCGAGTTCGTCAATTCGGAAGCGGCCCTGCCGTCGTTCCAGAAAGTCTACGGATTCACCCTCAAGCCCGATCAGCTCATCGTGCTCTCCGGCGGCGACACGGCGGCGACGATCAAGGCCGCGGCCGAGCAAACCAGCGGCGCCAATGCCGCCATGGTCTACGGCACGGATGGCGGCATCGCGCCGTCCGGCCTCGTGGTGCTGGAGGACGACAAGGGCGTGCAGCCCGTCTACGCTCCGGCGCCGATCATTCGCGAGGCGGTGCTGAAGGAACATCCGAAGATCGCGGAGATTCTCAAGCCCGTCTTCGCCTCCCTCGACCTCACGACCCTCCAGAAGCTGAACGCCCGCGTGCAGGTGGGCGGCGAGGCGGCGAAAGCCGTCGCGGCCGACTATCTGAAGTCCAAGGGCCTCATCAAGTAAGGCACGCCGGAGCTTTCGCGCGATGCGGACGGCAGGGCGTCAAAGGAAAGACCAGAGTTCAACGTGAGTTCCGCGACATCCAGGACGGGCACGTTGGGAGTGGTTCCGCCACGCCCGGCGTTTTCCCT
Source organism: Microvirga sp. TS319 (assembly GCF_041276405.1). Lineage (NCBI taxonomy): Bacteria > Pseudomonadati > Pseudomonadota > Alphaproteobacteria > Hyphomicrobiales > Methylobacteriaceae > Microvirga > Microvirga sp. TS319. Next base: position 240,436 of record NZ_JBGGGT010000002.1, read on the forward strand.
CGATCATCTGGGCGTTGTGATCGCCATCCTCAACGGCGTTGCGCTCTTCGCGGCTCCGTTTGCGACCTATCGCGCAACCCGCATCGCGTCGGGCGAGTCGCGCCTCCTGATCGAGGCGCTTCCCTTTGCGATGGCGGCGGCCCTCGCGCTCGTGACCCTCGCGGTCGCGGTCGGAGCCGTCTTCGTGCGCGATCCCCTCAGCCGGCTCTGCTCCGCCGTGATCGGGCTTGCCGTCCTTCTCCCGGCGCTGGGCCTCTCGGCCGGTTTCCTGACGCCGGTGGACAATACCTTCGCGCGCGTGTCGCCTTCGCTGGGCTTCTGGCTGCTCACCCTGTCGTTCTCGCTTCTCGCCATCGACGCCCTCGCGCGCATGAGGCTCGGCCCCTATGGAAGACTCGCGGCTCTGGCGGTCGGCGCGAGCGTCCTGGTCTTCCTGCTGTTCTCGGGGGTGTGGGACAACCTGTCGATCCTCAAGGAATATCACACCCGCGCCGACAGCTTCTGGCGGGAGGCCCGCCAGCATCTCCTGCTCGCCTTCGGGTCGATGGCGGCCGCATGCCTCATCGGCATGCCGCTCGGCGTCGCCGCGCACCGGCAGAGGACATTGCGGGCGGTGGCGATGCAGAGCCTCGGCATCGTGCAGACGATTCCGAGCATCGCGCTCTTCGGGCTTCTCATGGCGCCGCTCGGCGCGCTGGCAGCGAGCGTCCCGCTCGCGGCAGCCTTGGGCATCAGGGGAATCGGCGCGGCTCCCGCTTTCATCGCGCTGCTTCTCTACGCGCTGCTGCCGATCGTCGCGAACACGATCGCGGGGCTCGACGGGGTGCCGGCGACCGCCGTCGACGCGGCGCGCGGCATGGGGATGTCGGTCCGGCAGCGGCTGGTGCAGGTCGAGGTGCCGCTCGCGCTTCCCGTGATCCTCGCAGGGATCCGAATCGTGCTGGTCCAGAATCTCGGCCTTGCCACGGTGGCGGCGCTGATCGGGGGAGGCGGCTTCGGAACTTTCGTGTTCCAGGGCATCGGCCAGACCGCCCTCGACCTCGTGCTCCTGGGCGCGATCCCCACGGTCGCCCTGGCCTTCGCGGCCTCCATCGTGCTCGATGCGCTCGTCGATCTCTCGAAGGGAGCGCTGGCATGATCGAGATCGACCGCCTCTCCAAGCGCTATGGCCAGACCGTCGTGGTCGACGACGTGTCGTTCACGGTGGCGGAGAGCACGCTCACGGTCGTGGTCGGTACCTCAGGCGCCGGCAAGTCGACCTTGCTGCGCATGATCAACCGGCTCGTGGAGCCGAGCGCGGGGCGCGTTCTGATCGACGGCGAGGACACCCGCGCGATTCCGGAAGACGAACTACGTCACCGCATCGGTTACGTCATCCAGGGCCATGGCTTGTTCCCGCATCGCACCGTGGCCGACAACATCGCCACGGTGCCGCGCCTGCTCAAATGGGACCGCAGGAAGATCGCACAGCGCGTCGACGAGCTGCTCGATCTGTTCCAGCTCGATCCGGCGGAATTTTCGGGCAAGTTCCCGCACGAATTGTCGGGCGGCCAGCAGCAGCGCGTCGGCGTGGCGCGGGCGCTGGCGGCGCGGCCCGCGCTGCTCCTGATGGACGAGCCCTTCGGCGCACTCGACGCGGTGATCCGCTCCAAGGCCCAGGACGATCTCCTCGCCATCCAGCGGCGGCTCGGGACCACGATCGTCCTCGTCACCCACGATCTGAGCGAGGCCTTCCATCTCGGCGACCGCATTGCCGTCATGGATCAGGCCCGCCTCCTGCAGCATGCGACGCCGGCCGAACTCCTGAGGCATCCCGCCGACGATTTCGTGGAGCGTCTCGTGGGGACGGCGGAGCGGCCCTTCCGCCTCCTCTCCCTGACGCGGGTGCGGGAGGCCCTCGAACCGGGCGAAGCCGAAGGCGAGCCGGTCACGATGTCCGACAGCCTTCACGAGGCGCTCTCGCGCCTCCTCTGGACCGGGCGCAAGGCCCTGCCGGTCGCGGACGCGTCCGGCGCCATCGTCGGGAAGGTGAGCGTCGGCGGCATCCTGCAGCACGGACGTCCGCCGCCATGACGCTGCCCAATCTCGTCCGGCTGGCCGCGATGCTCCTGCTCGTGGCCTTTCTCACGATGCCACAGGCCTTCGCATTTCTCTTCGAGCCGCTGACCGCACACGGCGCGCCCGCCATCTACAACCAGGGCAGCCTCCTCATGCTGACCCTGCAGCATCTGCGCACGGTGTGCCTGGCGACGGCTGCCAGCACACTTCTCGCCGTGACGCTCGGCATCTTCGTCACCCGTTCCTCGGGGGCCGAGTTCCTGCCGCTCTCGCGCAGCCTCGTGAATATCGGGCAGACCTTTCCGCCGATCGCCGTTCTGGCCATCGCGGTGCCGCTCGTCGGCTTCGGGGAGGAACCCACCTTCATCGCGCTGTTCCTCTACGGTCTGCTGCCGATCTTCGAGAACACCCTGACGGGACTGACGCAGGTTCCGACCCAGGCTCTCGACGCCGCGCGCGGCATGGGGATGAACGCGCGGCAACGTCTGATGCAGGTCGAGCTTCCGCTCGCCTTCCCGGTGATACTCGCCGGCATCCGCGTGTCGGTCATCATCAGCCTGGGCACCGCGACCATCGGATCGACGGTGGCCGCCAAGGGGCTCGGGGAGGTGATCATCGCGGGCCTGCAATCCAACAACCTCGCCTTCATCCTTCAGGGTGGCCTGGTGGTTGCGCTGCTGGCGGTTCTGATCCACGACGGGCTGGGACTCGTGGAGCGAGTCGCCGCCCGAAGGCTGGGCCGCTCCCTTGATGAGGTGTCATGACTCTGCTCGAACGGCTGAAGCTCGAAACCGGACCCGCCCACGAGCGCATCGAGACGGCAATGGATCTCGACCGCCGGATCGCCACGCGCGACGGCTACAGGGATCTGCTGATCCGCTTCTACGGCTTCCACTCCGCATGGGAGAATGTCGCAGGCGCGGCCGCTCCCGACCTGGAATTCTTCGAGAGGCGGTGCAAGACGCGGCTTCTGGCCCAGGATCTTGCTGCGCTCGGCCTCGACGAGGACGAGATCATCCGCCTGCCGCAATGCGATCCGCTCATGCCGCTGCATTCCTCCGCTGCCGTGCTCGGCAGCATGTACGTGGTCGAGGGCTCGACGCTCGGCGGCGCGATCATCGCGCGCGAGGTGGAGCGCAGACTCGGTTTGGATGCCGGGACGGGCTGCGCCTATTTCCGGAGCTACGGGCGGGAGATCGCAGCCATGTGGAAGCAGTTCGGGAGCGTGCTCCTGGAAGCGTCCTCCCCCGACACCGACGATGTCATCGTGGCGACCGCGCAGGAGACCTTCGACGTCATGCATGATTGGCTTTGCGAGGCCCCATGAGCAGCCACACGAACAACCCCGCGAAAAGCCTGGTGAACAACCCGACGAGCGGACAGGTCCCGCACCACGTCGAGCGCGAGATCGATCTCACCGCCTGCGAGCGCGAGCCGATCCATATCCCGGGCAGCATCCAGCCGCACGGCGCCCTGTTCGCCTTCTCCCGGGTCGACATGACGGTGACCCATGCGAGCGCCAATGCCGCTTCGCTGCTCGGCGTCGATCCGGATCTGCTCCTGAAGCGGCCTTGGGGTGAGGCGCTTCCCGCGATCGCCGCGCAGCTGGAGGCGGATCTTGAGACGCCGATGCCAGCGGGAACGTCCCATTACCTCCGCACGATCACGCTGACGGGGGACGGCGGCGAAGCGGCCTACGACGCCGTGCTCTCCCGTTCCGACGGGCATGTGATCCTGGAACTGGAGGCCGTGCCGGAAGGCCAGGCGTCCAGTATCGAAACGCTCTACCCGATCCTGCGCCGTTTCGTGGAGGATCTTCAGGGGGCTGCGACGGTGGAGCGCCTCTGCCGTCTGGCCGCGGAGGACATCCGCCGCATGACCGGGTTCGACCGGGTGCTCATCTACCGCTTCGACGAATATTGGAACGGCACCGTGATCGCCGAGGACCGGAACGACGCCCTGCCGTCCTATCTCGACCTGCGCTTTCCCGCCTCCGACATTCCGGCGCAGGCGCGGGAACTCTACCGGCGCAACCGGCTGCGCATCATTCCCGATGCGACCTACACGCCGGTTCCGATCCGCTCCCACGATCCCGCGCCGCTTGATCTGAGCGATTCGGTGCTGCGCAGCGTCTCGCCCGTGCATCTCGAATATATGCGCAACATGGGCACGCCCGCCTCCATGTCGATCTCGATCCTGCGCGGCGGCGCGCTCTGGGGGCTGATCTCCTGCCACAACAGCGAGCCGCGGCGCGTCCCGCTGCCGGTGCGCAATGCCTGCGATTTCCTCACCCAGATCTTTTCTCTGCAGCTCGAAGCGCGGGAGAACACGGCGCTGGCGGACGCGAGGGTGCGGCTCGGCGCGATTCAGGCGCGCCTCCTCGCCTCCATGGCGGGAGAGAACGCCTTCATCGACGGCCTCGTCGGCCATCCGGACGATCTGATGCGGCTCGCCGGCGCGCGGGGTGTCGCCATCCTGACCGAGGAGCATTGCTGGCGCCTCGGCGAAACTCCCGGCGAGGCTCAGGTCAAGGCGCTCTGCGGCTGGCTCTCGGAGCATCACCAGGAAGACGTGTTCGCCACCGACCGCCTGTCGGAGATCTTTCCCGAGGCGCGGGCCTATGCGGACAAGGCGAGCGGTCTTCTGTCCATTTCCATTTCGAAGATGCGTTCGAGCTACATCCTCTGGTTCCGCCCCGAACTCGTCGAGACGGTCAAATGGGGCGGCAATCCGGAAAAGCCCATGCGGGAGGAGGCCGGCACCTTGAGGCTCCATCCCCGGCGCTCCTTCGAGATCTGGAAGGAGACGGTGCGCGCGCGCTCGGCCGCCTGGGACCGCAGCGAGATCGAGGCCGTTAAAGAGCTGCGCAACGCCATCGTGGGTATCGTGCTCCGCCGCGCCGAGGAGCTCGCGGCCCTGGCCGACGAGCTGCGGCGGTCGAACAAGGAGCTGGAAGCCTTCTCCTATTCGGTCTCCCACGATCTGCGTGCGCCGTTCCGCCACATCGTCGGCTATTCCGAGCTCCTGAAGAAGCAGGAATGGTCCGAACTCTCCGAGCGCGGCAAGCGCTATATCGATACGATCATCGAGGCCGCCTATACGGCCGGCACCCTCGTCGACAACCTGCTCCGCTTCTCGCATATGGGCCGCACGGCCCTCAAGCCGCGCCAGGTGGACATCGCCGCGATGGTGGAGGAGATCCGCCAGAAGCTCGCCATGGAGACGGGCGCGCGCCGGATCGAATGGACCATCGGCGATCTGCCTTCCATCAAGGCTGATCCGGTGCTGATCCGGCTGGTTTTTGAGAATCTTTTGGATAATGCCGTCAAATATTCTCGAAGGCGGGATACTTCCCGTATCGAAGCGGGTTCCTATCGGGATAACGGGGAGATCGTCTTCTTCGTGCGCGACAACGGGGTCGGGTTCGATATGAAATACGTCGACAAGCTGTTCGGCGTCTTCCAACGCCTGCACCGGATCGAGGAATTCGAGGGAACCGGGATCGGGCTGGCCAATGTCCGCCGCATCGTCGAAAGGCATGGCGGCCGCAGTTGGGCGGAGGGCGAGCTGGACAAGGGCGCGACGTTCTATGTCGCCCTGCCCGAAAGTGAAGGAGCGGCTTGATGCCGGAACTGAAACCGATCCTTTTGGTCGAGGACAATCCGAAGGATCTGGAACTGACCCTCGCGGCCCTGGAACAGAGCCAGCTCGCCAACGAGGTCGTCGTCGTGCGCGACGGCGAGGAAGCGCTCGATTTTCTCAATCGGCGCGGCCCGCATGCCAATCGCAACACCAGCGATCCGGCCGTGGTGCTGCTCGACCTGAAGCTTCCGAAGATCGACGGGCTCGAGGTGCTGGAGAAGGTGAAAGCCGACCCACGGCTGAAGCAGACCCCGGTGGTGATGCTCACCTCCTCGCGGGAGGAGAGCGACCTGATCCGCAGCTACGAGCTCGGCGTCAACGCCTTCGTGGTGAAGCCCGTAGGGTTTCGCGAATTCTTCGACGCGATCCAGGATCTCGGCGTATTCTGGGCCATTCTCAACGAGCCGCCGCCGCGGCGAGACGAGTCGTAGGAGCGTCGATGGCTCAGGCGGCCGCTCTCCAGTCCAGCCGAATGCTCCGCATCCTCCTCCTGGAGGACAGCGCGCTCGATGCCGAACTGGTGACGGAGGCGCTGCTCGCCTCGGGCCTGACGGTCTACGTCGAGAGGGTCGTCCTGGAGGAAGAGTTCGCCGGGATGCTGCGCGACGGCTCATGGGACCTCGTGCTGGCCGATTATCTTCTGCCCGGCTTCGACGGACTTCACGCCCTCGCCCTGGCGCGGGCGCAGCGGCCGGAACTCCCCTTCGTGTTCGTGTCCGGCGCGCTCGGCGAGGAGGTGGCCGTCGAGGCGCTTAAGCGCGGGGCGACGGATTACGTCCTCAAGGACCGGCTGGACCGGCTTCCCGTCACGGTGCTCAGAGCGCTCGCGGAGGCCCGTGAGCGGACCCAGAAGCGCGAGTCCCAGGAGGCCCTGCAGAAGCTCCTCGACGAGCGGACGTCGCTCCTGCACGAGCTCGATCACCGCGTGAAGAACAACCTGCAGCTCCTCCTGTCGCTGATCGGGATCGAGATCCGCCACGCCGAGGACGAGGCGACCGGCAGGGTGCTGGGGCGCATGCGGGAGCGGCTTCAGGCCCTCGGGGCGGCCCATCGCGATCTCTATGACGGGAACGGATCCTCCCGGTTCGACGTGAGCAGCTTCGCCCGGGGGCTGTGCCAGGAGCTCACGGCCTCCATCCCCGATGTCGTCATCGTGCCCGAATTCGACCTCGGGACCATCGAGGTCGAGGCGGCCAAGGCCGCGCCGATGGCGCTTCTCTTCAACGAGATCGTCGTGAACGCGCTCACCCATGCCTACCGGGAGAGGCACGGCAAGCTGAAGATCGCCATGCATGTGGGCAACGGTCGTCTGATGTTCCAATTGTCCGACGACATCTTCAGTCCCGAGGAGAAGAAGGCCGCGCAGGAAGGGGCCTCCGGCACCGTGCTGAAAGGCTTGGCGCGGCAGCTCGACGCGAGCGTCGAATGGCCCGCGGAGGAGCCGGCGGTGCTCGTGCGCGTCCTCATGCCGGTTCAAGAAGTCGGCTGACATGCAAGAGAGCGACGGCCCTGCACCGACATCATTTCCGCGCCCGCCCAACCTCCTCGACGGATCGCGCACATCGCTGCGCCAGATCCTCTGGGCGCTCGTCTTCGCCCTGACCCTGCCGGCCGTCCTGATCGCCACCGCAGGGTTCCGTTCGGGCTATCGCGCCGAGCGCGAGACCTCGGATCGGCGCCTTCAGGAAACCGCCAGGGCCTTGAGCCTGTCGCTCGATCGCGAGATCGAGAAGAACGAGATGGTACTGCGGGTGCTCGCCCTGTCGCCTGCCATCGCTCAAGGGGATTTCGCCGCCTTCCACCGGCAGGCGCGGGAGGTCGGACTTGCCAGCCAGTCCCGGATCGCCCTGATCGATATGGACGGCAGGGTGCTGCTCAACACCCGTACGACCTACGGCGCGCCCTTGCCGGACAACTGGCGCGAGAGCGTCCTGCGCAAAATGCAGGAGACCCACAAGGCGCAGCTGTCGGATCTCCATGCGGATCCGATCACGGGCCAGGCCCTGATCACGATCGATCTTCCGGTCGTCATCGACGCGAAGGTCGCCTACATCCTCTCGGCGGCCATCGGCCCCGAAATCTTCCAGCGGATCATCGCGGACCAGCGCGTGGATCGGGACTGGAACGCCGCCGTGCTCGACCGCAGCGGGCGGATCGTGGCGCGCTCCCGATCGCCCGCCGAGTTCATCGGCCAGCTCGCGAACCCAAACATCCGCGATGCCTCCGCCATGTCCCCCGAAGGCAATGTCCAGAGCGTGACGCTCGACGGCATCTCGGTGCGGGCCTATTTCAGCAAGTCGCCCGCCTATGGCTGGACCTTCGTGGTGAGCGTGCCGGTCACGGAGCTCGCGGCATCCTTCCAGCGTTCCCTGTTCTGGCTTTTCATCCTCGTCGGATGCATCCTGCTGGGGGTGCTCCTGGCCGCCATCCTGTCGCGCCTGATCGCCAAGCCGGTCGACCGGCTCGTGGCCGCCGCGCAGGCGCTCGGAACCGGCCGCGAGGTGACCGGGACGACCACTCGCGTGCTCGAGTTCGACACGATTCAGAAAGCCCTGGCCGACGCGGCGTCCGACATCCGCGCCCAGGAACGTCACCGGGAGGAAGCCCTGGCTCGGATCGCCGAGAGCGAGGCGCGCCTGCGTCTGGCCCTCCATGCGTGTCATCTCGGCTCGTGGGAATACACGCCTTCGACGGGTGCCTTCGAGGCCTCCTCCCAGTGCCGCGCCCATTTCGGCCAGGGTCCCGACGGGCCGTTCTGCTATGACGACCTGATCGCCGGCATCCATCCTGAGGATCGCGCCCGGCAGGCCGAAGCCGTCGCCCAGGCCCTCGATATCCGCTCCGGCCTCGAGGTCGAATTCCGCGTCGTCCAGCCGGATCATGGCGAGCGCTGGATCCGCATCAGCGGCCGGGTGCGCAGCGGAACAGATGGGGACCTCTCGCTCGTGGGCGTGTCGCAGGACATCACGGAGCAGCGTCTGGCCGACGAGCGCCAGGGGCTTCTGCTGCACGAGCTGAACCACCGGGTCAAGAACACGCTCGCCACGGTGCAATCCGTCGCCACGATGACGCGCCGCGCCGCCGAACAGGGCGACGAAGGCGCGTGGGACGCCTTCATGGGGCGGGTGCAGGGCTTGGCCAAGACCCACGACCTGCTCACCGCCACCCAATGGCAGGGCGCATCGCTGGAGGATGTGCTCAGAAGCGAGCTCGACCCCTATCAGGACGCCATGCGCCAGCGCATCCGCCTGCGCGGTCCGAGGGTCAATCTGCAGCCGGGCGCCGTTCTGGCGCTGGGGCTCGCCATCCACGAGCTGGCGACCAACGCCACGAAATACGGAAGCCTCACGCTGCCCGAGGGCCGGGTGAGCGTCATGTGGGCGGTCGCGCTCTCCTTGAGCCCGCCCGTGCTGATCGTGGAATGGGTCGAGAGCGGGGGGCCGCCGGTAACGCCGCCCCGGCGCCAGGGCTTCGGAACCCGGCTGATCCAGCGCGGCCTCGCGCAACAGCTCGGCGGCGAGATCAAGCTCGATTTTCAGCCCGAGGGTATCCGCTGCGTCATCACCTTCCCGGTCAAGGCCGTTCTGGCCGAGCCCGCCCCGGCGGAAGACAGCGCCGAGCGATACGCTTCCTGACGCGAGGCGCGGTAGATCGCTCCTGCCTGTCTCTCTTGCCTGTCTCTCTTGCCTGTCTCTCTTGCCTCTTGCCCGTCTCGTCCAAGAGTGGCAGACCCGACCCAGAGCATCGGACGCGGGAAGTGGATTCCACTTTTGGGTTTCCTCCCTCCGATGCTCCCTTCTAGAGGAGCGCATCGCTTGAGCGGAAAACCGGGTCCACTTTTCGCTAGAGCCTTTTCCGCAAAAGTGGATGCCGGTTTTGCGAAGAAAAGGCGTCTTTCTCAAACAACAAATGCCTTTTCCGTGAACCGAAGTTCATGGAAAAGGCTCTAGCGCGGCCCGCCGCGTCCGCACGATGCGCTAGTGTCCAGACAGGCTTCCCCATGATGACGGCGCGAGACAAGCTCGAGATGATCCTGGCGCGGCTCTCCGACCGGGCGGAGGACGAGCGCGTGTTCACGAAGCTCTATCCCGAAGCAGCCCGGGCCGCCGCCGATGCCGCGGATGCCCGAAGGCACGCGGGAATTTCCCTGGGCCCGCTCGACGGCGTGCTCGTCTCGATCAAGGACCTGTTCGACGTGGCCGGAGAGGCGACGGTCGCGGGCTCCCTCGTGCTGCGCGAGGCCGCGCCCGCAGCCCGGGACGCGCTCGTCCTTCGCCGCCTGCGCCAGGCGGGCGCCGTGATCCTGGGCAAGACCAACATGGTCGAGTTCGCCTTTTCGGGCCTCGGCCTCAACCCCCATTACGGCACGCCCGGCAATGCGACGGACCCTTTGCGGATTCCCGGCGGCTCGTCCTCGGGGGCGGGAGTCGCCGTGGCGGAGGGCACCTCGGAGATCTCCATCGGCAGCGATACCGGCGGCTCGGTGCGCATTCCGGCGGCGCTCAACGGCGTCGTGGGCTTCAAGCCGACGACGGGGCGCGTGCCCCTCGACGGCGCCTTTCCCCTCTCGCCCAGCCTCGATTCCATCGGCCCGCTCGCGCGCTCCGTGCAGGACTGCGCCTTCGCGGACGCGATCATGGCCGGGGAGGAACCCCGCGCGCCGGAGCCCTATCGGCTCGCGGGATTGCGGATCGGCGTTCCGCGCGGGCGTTTGTTCTCGCGCAGCGAGGCGCTGGTCGAGGAGGCTTTCGAGAAAACGCTCGGCCGCCTCTCGAAGGCCGGCGCGGCCATCGCGGATCATCCCATCGACGATCTCCTCCTCGCCATGCGCGACACGACGGCAGCCGCCTCCATCGCGTCCATCGAGGCCGCCGAGGTTCATGCGGACTGGCTCGAGAGCCGTGCGGACGAGATCGATCCGCGCGTCCATTCCTGGCTCGTGCGCAGCAGCGCGGTTCCGGCGCCGGTCTACCTGCGCATGATGCGCCGCCGCCGCGACCTCGTCGCCGCGATGGACAGGCGGCTCGCGCCCATCGACGTGCTGGCCCTGCCCACGACGGCCATCACGGCTCCCCTGATCGCGCCGCTCGAGGCCGACCCGAACCTCTATGACGCCACCGACGGGCTGATCCTGCGCAACACGCAGGTCGCCAACCAGTTCGATCTGACGGCCATATCGCTGCCGCTTTCCATCGGTGAGCGGCCTGTCGGTCTCATGCTGATGGCGCGGCACGGGGGGGACCGCAGGCTTCTCGACATCGCGGCGGGCGTGGAGCAGGCCCTTCTGGCCTGAGCCGCCCGGAGTCAGACGACGAGGAAGTCCGCATAGGTCATCTTGAGACCCGCCGAAATCTTGGCGAAGGCGATCCCGTCCGTGCCGCCCGCGCCGTCCGGGTCGTAGGAGAGAACGCCGTGGGTCCGGTCGTAGACGATCCGGTCGGTGGCGTCGTGCGCGGCCGCGCCGGTCCAGAACATGGACGGCTTCAGGTGTCCCGCCGGTCCGAGCGCCTTGAAGACGGCGTTGTCGAGCCAGATGGTGTCGTCGGCGACCGAGAAGTCCACGATTGTGTCGATATTGGTCACGGGATCGGGCCTGGTGTTGAACACGAAGGCGTCCTTGCCCGCATCGCCCCGCAGCGTATCCCGGCCGATTCCGCCGTAAAGGATATCGTTGCCGGCGCCGCCACTCAGGCGGTCATGGCCCGCCTGTCCGTAGAGCCTGTCGTTCCCGCTGTCGCCGACGAGGCTGTCGTTCCCGGCCCGGCCGACGAGGCTGTCGTTGCCGACGCCGCCAAACATGATGTCCCGGTGCGCTGTTCCGAAGAGCGAATCGTTCACTTTCATGAACTGGAGCTGGCCGTAGAGCGGCGCTTCGCCGGGCCGGATGCCGACCGGAGAATGGGTGGCCCAGTTGATGCCGACGCTGTGCAGCACCGAGGCGACGACCGAATTGCTGTTGAGGTCGCCGCCTGGCGCCTGCCGGTAGATGTCGAGGCTGTAGGGCAGATGGGCGGCGTCGATATCTTGGGCATGCTTGACCATCACGCTCCAGACATCGTCGGCGTCGCGGGCGTCGAGATCGAGGACGGTGCGGTGCCGCTCCTGCGGCGTCTCCGAGCCACGCCGGTCGGGCGAGGAGGCGAGGCTCACATCGGCGATCGCCCCGAGACTGCCGTCCGATTCGAAGCTGCCCCGGATCACCTTCTCCGACACGACGCGTCCCTGGCTGTCGGTGACCGTCTTCACGAGGTAGAGGTGATGAAACTCGCTGTTGATGTCCCTGATACCGAGGGGCTTGGCTTCGATGGCGATAACCGTTGGCATGGCGGATCCCCGTCCCTTCCGCTTGATGATGCAGAGCTCAACAACGTCAGAGGTTCTACCGTTCCATGCGGAGGCCAAGGCCGTTTTCGGCGAAGCGGCTCCGGTTCGCCCGTCACTCCCGCCTCCCGCCGTCATCCTCACGATGACGGATGAGCGGATTGTAAGGTCTTTACACCGTCCGATCCCTGGGGCGGAAGCCGCGTGGCCAGCGGGCGCCGAAAGCCACTACTCCAAGCTTTCGGCTCTAATGGCATAGACTTATGGCGTATGCGTCTTCGCCGGGACGGCCGGCGCCGCAGCCGGTTTCGAATAGCTTAAGAAAATCAACCGCAAGGCCGTTTCGATGTTGTGTCAAAGATTTACAGCGTGACAGAGCGCATGCTGTAAAGCTCCACACCCGGACCTTTACGCGCCTTCCGGCGCATGAACGCCCCGGGTACTTCCTCGTTCAACCAGTCCAGAAACGAGGAACACGACCGTGGCTTATCAAGATCAGATCGCGCAGGCTCATCGCATCGTCGAAGAGGCCCGCACCTGGAGCGGAATCGATCCGGAATCGGTGGCGCGCATGCGCCTGCAGAACCGCTTCCGGACGGGCCTCGACATCGCGCGCCACACCGCCAGGATCATGCGCGAGGACATGGCGGCCTATGACGCCGATCCGTCGCTCTACACACAGTCGCTCGGCTGCTGGCACGGATTCATCGGCCAGCAGAAGATGATCTCCATCAAGAAGCATTTCGGCTCCACGCAGCGCCGCTATCTCTACCTCTCCGGGTGGATGGTCGCGGCCCTGCGGTCCGAATTCGGGCCGCTGCCGGATCAGTCGATGCACGAGAAGACCAGCGTTCCCGCCCTGATCGAGGAGCTCTACACCTTCCTGCGCCAGGCCGATGCCCGCGAGCTCGGGCTTCTCTTCCGGGATCTCGATGCCGCGCGCAAAAGCGGCAACACGATCCGGGAGAGGGAGATCCTCAGCGCCATCGACAATCACCAAACCCACATCGTGCCGATCATCGCCGATATCGACGCAGGGTTCGGCAACGCGGAAGCGACCTATCTGCTCGCCAGGAAGATGATCGAGGCCGGCGCCTGCTGCATCCAGATCGAGAACCAGGTGTCGGACGAGAAGCAGTGCGGCCACCAGGACGGCAAGGTCACGGTCCCGCACGAGGACTTCATCGCGAAGCTGCGCGCCGTGCGTTACGCCTTCCTCGAACTCGGTGTCGATGACGGCCTCATCGTGGCGCGCACCGATTCCCTGGGCGCGGGCCTGACGAAGCAGATCGCCGTCAGCCGCCGGTCCGGCGATCTCGGCGACCTCTATAACGGCTTTCTGGATTGCGAGGAGATCACCCCCGAGACCTGCGTCAACGGCGATGTGGTTCTCAACCGGAACGGCAGGCTCATGCGCCCCAAGAGACTGGCCAGCAACCTGTTCCAGTTCCGCCCCGGCACGGGCGAGGACCGCTGCGTGCTCGACTGCATCACGGCGCTCGAGAACGGCGCGGACCTTTTGTGGATCGAAACCGAGAAGCCCCATATCGAGCAGATCGCCGGCATGGTCGGCCGCATCCGCGAGATCATCCCCGATGCGAAGCTCGTCTACAACAACTCGCCGTCCTTCAACTGGACCGTCAATTTCCGCCAGCAGGTCTACGATTCCTGGGAGAAGGCCGGGCGGGACGTGTCGTCCTACGAGCGCGCGAGGCTCATGAGCGCGGAATACGACGAGACCGAGCTTGCGAGAGAAGCCGACGAGCGCATCCGCACCTTCCAGGCCGACGGCTCTCGGCGGGCGGGCATCTTCCACCATCTCATCACGCTGCCGACCTATCACACAACGGCGCTCTCCACCGACAATCTCGCGAAGGAGTATTTCGGTCGCGAGGGCATGCTCGGCTATGTCCGCAACGTGCAGCGCCAGGAGATCCGCCAGGGCATCGCCTGCGTGAAGCATCAGAACATGGCGGGCTCCGACATCGGCGACGACCACAAGGAGTATTTCGCCGGCGAGGCGGCGCTCAAGGCCGGCGGCGCGCACAACACGATGAACCAGTTCGGCTAGGGCATCGAACGCGAAAGTGGGAACCGGTTTTGCGTGGAAAGATGCCCAAACCAAGATGTTCAAGCCTCGAACGCGAAAGTGGGAACCGGCTTTGCGTGAAAAGATGCTCGAGACCATCGACTGACAGCATCGGATGTGGGTTCAATGTCACGTCCGATGTTGTGGAGCGTCGGCCGGGAACGGCCTCTCGCGTCATGCCGGTCTCCGCTGCACGGGGATGACACCGGAGGCGGGAGTGACGGCGATGGCCGGGCGATGACAGAAGGCGGATCGCGGCCCATCGTCCGCGATCCGCCTTTCTCTTTCAAGCTTGAGGGCTGAACCAGAGCCCCTGTCCGCCGTTGGATAGCAAGACCGAGGCGGCCGGTCTCCGGCATGTCCGATCCGGTCCTTCCGGAGGACAACGTGGCCAAGCGCATTCTTCTCATCGCCATTATCGGTCTGGCGCTTGCCGCTGGCCTCTACGTGTTCGTGTTCCGCTCGTCTGGGAAATCGCCGGTGTCCCAGACCGCCTCGGCCTCTGCGATGCCTGCGCCCCAGGTCGGCATCGTCACGGTCAAGCCCGCCGAGGTTCCCTATCCGGTCGAATATGCCGGGCGCGTCTCGGGCTTTCGCGACGTGGAGGTGCGCCCGCGCGTCGGCGGCCTCCTGCTCGAGCGCACCTTTGACGAAGGCGCGAAGGTTACCGAGGGCCAGGTGCTGTTCCGGATCGATCCGGCCACCTACGAGGTGGCCCAGAGCCGGGCCGAGGCCCAGCTCAAGCAGGCGCAGGCGGCCCTCGTCCAGGCGCAGCAGAATTTCGACCGCATCGAGCCGCTCGCCCGCCGGGGCGTCTCGACGGACGTGCAGCTCGATGAGGCCCACTCGCAGCGGGATCAGGCGCAGGCCGGGGTGCAGCTCGCCGAGGCGGAGGTCCGCAGCGCCCAGCTCAACCTGAGCTACACGACGGTGACGGCACCCGCGACCGGCACCACGGCGCTGCAATCGCCTCCGGTCGGCGCCCTCATCCAGGCGCAGCAGACGCTCCTGACCACGATCTCGCAGCTCGATCCGGCCTACGTGGACTTCTCCATTCCCGACGCGGAATGGCGCGCCTTTCAGGCCCTCAACGAGCGGCGGGACAAGCCGATCTCCGAGAAGGACCTGAAGGTCGAGCTGCGCTTCGCGCAGGAAACCTCCTATCCCCAGCCCGGCCGGATCGACACCGCCGCCCAGCGGGTCGATCTGCAGACCGGAACGATCCAGGCGCGGGCGATCTTCCCCAATCCCGACGGCGTCCTGCTTCCCGGTCAGTTCGTACGCGTGCGCATCACCGGCATCACGCTTCCCGATTCCATCGTCGTTCCGGAGCAGGCGGTCAGCCAGGGCCCGCAAGGGCCATCGGTCTACGTGCTCGGGGAGAACGACGTCGCCCAGGCGCGGCCGATCCGCCTCGGCCCCGAAGTCCCGTCGGGCTGGGTCGTGCGCGACGGCCTGAGCGGCGGCGACAGGGTGGTGGTCGACGGCGTGATCCGGGTGCGCCCGGGGCAGCCCGTCAGGCCGGTTCCGGTGGGCGCGGGAACGACCGGGGCGGCGACCGGCACGGCGGCGTCGGGAGCCCAGGGCGGTCAAGGCGGCCCGGGCGGTCAGGCGGGGGCGCGGCCATGATCTCGAAATTCTTCATCGACCGCCCGATCTTCGCGTCCGTCCTGTCCATCGTGATCGTGCTCGTGGGGATCATCGCCATGCGGATCCTGCCGGTGGCGCAATATCCCGAGATCGTGCCGCCTCAGGTCGTGGTCTCGGCGACCTATCCGGGAGCGAGCGCCGAGACCATCGCCGAAACCGTGGCCGCGCCCTTGGAGCAGCAGGTCAACGGGGTCGAGAACATGATCTACATGCAATCGACCTCGACGGGCTCCGGCACCATGAACCTGTCCGTGTATTTTCAGACCGGCACCGATGCGGACCAGGCCACGATCAACGTGAACAACCGCGTCCAACGCGCCAACGCGGTCCTGCCCGAGGAGGTGCGGCGGCAGGGCGTGACGGTCACGAAGCGCTCGTCCTCGATCCTGCAGATCGTCGCATTGTCCTCGCCCGACCGGCGCTACGACACGATCTACATCTCCAATTACGCGCTGGTGAACGTCATCGACGAATTGCGGCGCACGCCCGGCGTCGGCGACGCCTCGCTGTTCGGCGCGTCGGACTACTCGATGCGCATCTGGCTCAGGCCCGACAAGGTCGCCCAGTTCAACCTGACGCCGGGCGACATCGCGGAGGCCATCCGGGACCAGAACGCGCAGTTCGCCGCCGGCCGGTTCGGCGAGGAGCCGATGCCCGGGCGACAGACCTTCACCTATTCGGTCACGACGCAGGGGCGCCTCGCGGATCCCCGCGAGTTCGAGCAGATCATCCTGCGTTCGGACGAGAACGGCGGGGCCCTGCGGCTCAAGGACGTGGCGCGGGTGGAGCTCGGCTCCCTGAACTATTCCACCGTGGCGACGCTCAACGGAGCCCCGACGGTGCCGATCGGAATCTATCTCCAGCCCGACGCGAATGCACTCCAGGTCTCTGCCGCCGTCAACGCCACGATGCAGCGGCTCGCGCAGCGCTTCCCCGACGGGCTGCGCTACGACGTGCCGTTCAACACCACGACCTTCATCGAGGTTTCCATCGACGAGGTGATCCGCACCTTCGTCGAGGCCATCGTGCTGGTGGTGATCGTGGTGTTCATCTTCCTGCAGAACTGGCGCGCGACGCTGATTCCGCTGCTTGCGGTTCCGGTCTCCATCATCGGCACCTTCGCGGGCATGTATGCGCTGGGCTTCTCGATCAATCTCCTCACGCTCTTCGGGCTCATCCTGGCCATCGGCATCGTGGTGGACGACGCCATCATCGTTCTCGAGAACGTCGAGCGCATCATGACCACGCAAGGCAGGCCTCCCCGGGAGGCCGCCATCCAGGCCATGCGCGAGGTGAGCGGGCCGGTGATCGCCGTGGTGCTGGTGCTCTGCGCGGTGTTCATCCCCGTCTCCTTCCTGGGCGGGCTCGCGGGCGAGCTCTACCGGCAATTCGCCGTCACGATCGCGGTCTCGGTGGTGATCTCCGGCATTGTCGCGCTGACGCTGACGCCGGCGCTCTGCGCGCTTCTCTTGAAACCCGGCCATCGGGAGCCCTGGCGGCCGTTCCGCATCTTCAACCGCGGCTTCGGAGCGGTGACGGGGGCCTTCACGTCGGGCACGGCGTTCTTCCTGCGCCACGCGGCGGCCGCCCTCGTGGTCATTGCGCTCATGCTCGGCGCGACCTGGTGGCTGTTCGAGCGGGTGCCCGGCGGCCTCGTGCCCGCGGAGGATCTGGGCAATGTCTTCGTCGTGACGATGCTGCCGCCTGCAGCATCCCTCGACCGCACCCTCGACATCACCGCCAAGGTGACGGAGGGGCTGACGCAGAACCCCGCCGTCGCCGACGTCGTGACCCTGGCGGGCTACGACTTCCTGTCCGGCGCCCAGAAGACCAATGCGGGCATCTCCTTCGTGACCCTCAAGGACTGGTCCGAGCGCACCGATCCACGACTCGATGCGAGAAATCTCGCACCGTCATTCGCGGCCCTCAACGCCAATTTCCGCGACGGGATCGTGATCGGCTTCAATCCGCCGCCGATCATGGGCCTGAGCACCACGGGAGGCTTCGAGTTCTACCTGCAGGATCGCTCCGGCGGCAGCCTGGAGAATCTCGCGCAGGCCGCCCAGAGCGTGGTCCAGGCGGCCAACCGGCGTCCGGAGCTTTCGGGCGTGTCGACCACCTTCAACACGGGCGTGCCACAATACCGGATCGACGTGGACCGCGATAAGGCGAAGGCGCTCGGCGTGCCGATCTCGGCGATCTTCGACACGATGCAGAGCACCTTCGGCAGCCTCTACGTGAACGATTTCACCCTGTTCGGGCGCACCTACCGGGTGAGCCTCTCGTCGGAGCCCGCCTTCCGGCAGTCGCCCGACGATCTGCGGCACGTCTTCGTGCGCTCCGGCAGCGGCGCCATGGTGCCCCTCAACGTTCTCCTGACCACCACCCGCGTCTCGGGGCCCGACGTGGTCGACCGGTTCAACGTGTTCCCGGCCGCGAAAATCCAGGGCAATCCGGCGCCCGGCTTCTCGTCGAGCCAGGCGATCGCCGCCATGGAGCAGGTGGTGGCTCAGACCCTTCCATCCGATTACTCGATCGGTTGGACCGGCTCTGCGTATCAGGAACTGCAATCGGCCGGAACCGGAACGCAAGGGTTCCTCCTCGGCCTCGTGATGGTGTTCCTGATCCTCTCCGCGCAATACGAGCGCTGGTCGCTGCCCTTCGCGGTCATCACGGCGGTGCCGTTCGCGGTATTCGGGGCCATTCTCGCGATCTGGCTGCGCGGCATCGAGAACGACATCTACTTCCAGGTCGGTCTCGTCACGTTGATCGGCCTTTCGGCCAAGAACGCGATTCTCATCGTCGAATTCGCGGCGGAGCGCCATCGCGAGGGTGCCTCCGTCTTCGATGCCGCGCTCGAAGCGGCGCGTCTGCGCTTCCGTCCCATCGTGATGACATCACTCGCCTTCATCCTCGGCGTCGTGCCGCTCGCCATCTCGACGGGCGCGGGCTCCGCGAGCCGCCACTCGGTCGGCACGGGCGTCATCGGCGGCATGTTGGCCGCGACCTTCCTGGCGATTCTGTTCGTGCCCCTGTTCTTCCGCTTGGTGACTCGTGACAGGAAGAGGCGGAGCGAGGAAGAGGCCGTGACGGTACCAGAGGCGCAGAGCTGAAAACGCCGTTCCGGGCCGTTGACGCCTGACTTGAGGGCTCAAGAAATGGAACGCGCAGTGTTTCATGCCGAGCCTGCGTGGGAAGGAACCTCAAGTTATCGTAGATCACGTTAACGTAATAATATTAGATACACAAAAGGATTGCTCATAAATTCCTTTACCAAGGAACAAGTCCCTCTCGAAAGATTCTTTGTCAATGGGGGCTCAAGATCCCTATCGAGAGGAGATCCGGCATGAGAACGTCCTTATTACTTAGAAGGCGCAGAGAACTTGCTTGCAGCGTGGCAGTAATGCTTGCGCTATTCTTGGTTCCTCAATCATCCGAGGCACGCCCCGGCGGGAGCGGCAGCAGCGCCTCCGGCAGCGCCGCAGACAGTGGCGGTTCTCGCGGCTCGCGCGCCGGCGAGGGCGGGCTGGGCATCGGAGCCAGCGTCGGGGGCATCAGCGCCGGAGTCGGGGCAAGCCTTGGCGGCTCTGAAGGTCTGGGCGCGGGTCTCGGTGCGAGCATCGGCGGCTCCAACGGCGTCAATGCCGGGGTTGGTGCGAGTGTCGGCGGACCCGGGGGCGTCAATGCCGGAGCCGGCGCATCGGTCGGCGGATCGAGGGGCGTCAGCGCCGGAGTCGATGCCTCCATCGGTGGATCGAGGGGCGTCAATGCCGGACTGGACGCGTCCATCGGCGGATCGAGAGGGGTCAATGCAGGCCTCGATGCATCCATAGGCGGAGCGAATGGTGTCAATGCCGGCGTCGGCGCGAGTGCCGGCGGCTCCAGAGGGGTCGATGTCGGAGTCGGAATCGGGATTGGCGGGGTGGCCGGCCCTGGAGCAACTCCCGGCAATCCGGGACAACCCGGCGCGGGCCGACCCGGTACCGGCGGCGTCATCGGTAGCCCAGGAACACCGCCAGGGCCCGGCGCGAATCCCGCCGTCCTGGGCCGCATGGCCGCCGAGTGGAATGCGATGAGCGATGCCGAGAAGCAGAGGCTTCGCAAGACATGTGCGGGCGTGCTCGCATCGCCCGACGGCTACGAGGCCGACCTGACCGCCTTGTGCCGGTTCATGGGCCGGGTCTCCTCGCGATAGGCAGACGGCTCTTCGTATGAGTGGCGGTCCGCCACTCATACGATCGTCGGCTTACAGGCTGAGATCGCCCCTCACCAGCGACGCGATGATCTTCAGGAAAATGGCAAAGTAGGATTTGCCGTCCCGATTCACGTCTCCATAGACACAGGCGTCGTCCGCCACCTTCTGGTCGCGCAATTCATGGCTGTCTTGGCCTCAGCCTTTATTGGCCTGTAGGAGCAGCCAAGGGACATAAAATACGCTGACAAACCCACGGCTCAGCAAATTCTTTCAGCAGCGATAGTCAGCTTCCGAGAGAGTATCTTGTTAGCAACAAGCTAGATCGCCAAACGGGTAAGGCGCTGACGTGAGCCCTGAGTGGGCGAAGTTCATGGCATGAGGGCGATCTACCGCGTTGCGCCGACAACAACCTAACGGTTGCGTTCTCATGCCAGACATGAGTCAATATCGAGGACGAGGAGAGCAGCGATCTCGCCGAGTGGGAGGTGCTTATGAGGACCTACTACGTCTTTCAGTCTCAAAAATCCCCCAAGCTTCAGGGCTTCACGGACGAGCCTCAAGGTCAGTATCTTCCCGGTGACGAAGGGCCATGGAAGGTGGTCAGAAGGATTGAGCCTGACGAAGAGTGGGACGTCGATACCAGCAGAGCCGTCGTGGCCGCCGGGATACTGGAAAACGGCTACTATCTATCAGGTCCGATCGAGCGACCCGGATCGCTTCATCCCGAAATCGAAAGTGATCGTGTTGAAGGCACCCCGGTCTTCAATGGCGCCAATGAGCGTATCGGCACCATCAAACGTCTCCTGATCGAGAAGATAAGCGGTCGCGTCACAAAGGTGGACGTAACATTTGGCGGCTTCCTCGGTGTCGGTGTCCATCACAGCACAATCCCGTGGGAGAAGCTTGAGTATGACCCTGATCTGGAGGGATACCGGACTGATATCACAGGGGGCTAGAGCATCGGACGCAGGAAGTGGATTCCACTTTTGGGCTTCCCTCCGATGCTCCCTTCCTGGAAAGAGCGCATTGTTCCCGCGAAGAACCGGTTCCCACTTCTTCGCACGCTGCTCTCAGTGGCTGTTACTCATCCTCATCAGAGGCAGTTTGCCACTCAGCAACTTCTTCGGGTGTGGCCGTCCTTCTGCTCATCAGATCAGAAAGCAAGGCAACAGGAAACGAAATGCTTTTCCGTATGGTGCGAATGAAAGCGTCCTGATCCAGTTCTAACAAGCGGAGTGTCACCCTGTCGGGATGCTCGGGATCGTACTCAATGTCAAAGGAGTAATGTGGATGCTCCAAGCCATCGTCGCTTTCCGCCGGAACATTGAGGGACACAACTTGATCGTCGGGGGCTGAAAAGCCAAACCGGATGCCGCGAATGGGAGGATTGTGCATTTTTCTCTTTGGCGCTTATCCATCAAGCTGCTGATGGTGATTGTTGTTGCCGCCGCAAGGCTTTATGGCGAAAAGAAGTTATGCCGCAAAGTTTACACAATTGTTCAGGTTTGAGAAGATTATATATATGCATACGAGTATGACTATTGTCTCTTGCTAGTGAATTCCTTGGCGCTGAAAGCAAGGATAAGAAAATGGGCCGCGCCTGAACTCTGATTTGGTCAAAGTCTGCGGCCCTGCGCTCGTATGCCCCTATGGTCTACTTTAGCCCTATCTGGTTTGGCTTGCTGGTGAACAGGTATCCTCAAGGAGTTGTGCCATTGGCTCGCGTTACTTCGCTGAACGGTCGTTTCCCGTAACCTAGCACATCGTGCGGACCCTGCGGGCCGCGCTAGCGAAAGGTGGCCCTGGTTTTTCGAGAGAACGACGCGCTCATCTAAGAAGGGAGCATTAAATTGATCCCAAAAGTGGATTCCACTTTTAGATCCCGTGCTCTCGCAGCCATGATTTGCCCCTACGGCTGACCACTTGGAGGCGCCCCTTTCGGGCGCTCTTCCTTTGCTGTTTCTATAATCTTTCAATATCTGCCAGTGATCTACGAAACGTATCGTGAAGTAACGCGTTGGACCGTACCTGTAATTTTCGAGGGAATGGCAAGATGAAGAAGGTAACTTGGCTATTGGAAGCAGCGTTGATTGGGTCAGGTATTGTTGCTTCAACGCCTTCATTTGCTCAAGTCCAGGTTGGTATCGGGCCGGATGGTCCGAGCGTCAGAGTTGGACCTGATGAGCGTCGTTACGAGCGCCGCTACATTGAACGTCGTCGTGTGTACGACGAGGATGATCTAAGGACAGGAAGCATCAATCGCTGCCGGACCGTGGTCATCCGTGAAGAAGGCGACAACGGCGACTTGGTCACGCGCCGGATACGCCGCTGTCGATAACCTTTTACTTGCGAAGGTGGAGGGCTTGGGAGGCGATCGGTGTCTCCCAAGCCTCTTGGCCAAACTGCTGCATCGGGTGTGGAATCGAACTCGGATCCGATGCTGTCAGTCTATGAGCTCGAGCATCTTTTCACGCAAAACCGGTCCCCACTTTCGCGTTCGATGCTCTAACCGTAGCCTTGGCCACCTCCTGAGCCGCCTTTTCCGGCCTCAGGTGAGTCTGTCGACCAAATGTCCTTGGGTTTCTATGACGGCTGATCAGAGCTACGTCAGGAAGGGTGAGGCCATACTCGAAGAAGCGGGATACAGCCTCATGGCGAAGGTCATGAAGCCTTGGGTCTTCCAGGCGAGCTCGTTGCCTTAGCTTTACCCGAGTGCGCCGCACAGCATTGGGCGTAACGGGCAAGACCTGTTCACCCTTCCGCTCTAACAGAGCCGGAGCCTGGATAGCCTTGGGTATGAGCGGAATAGTGCGAGGATGACCGTTCTTGTTGGAGCCTGGTGGAGCTGAGGGGATTCGAACCCCTGACCTCTGCAGTGCGATTGCAGCGCTCTCCCATCTGAGCTACAGCCCCGGTCGCTTCATCAGACCAAGCGGCCCGAGTTTTAGGCCTGCTGGCTTCGGTCTGTCAATCGGCGAGAGGGCGGTTGGAGGAGCCTTTTGGAGAAGAGAGACCGTTTTTCAGCGGTTTCCGGGTTGTTCAGCCCCGCTTGGAAGGTTACATGAGCAGCGCCCGATCCCGACAGGTTTCCCATGCGCGCTCTGTTCGAAGTCATTCTGGTTGCCCTGCAGCTCTACACCTACCTCATCATCGCCTCGGCGATCCTGAGCTGGCTGGTGGCGTTCAACGTGGTCAACACCCGCAGTGAATTCGTCCGCTCGGTCTGGAAATTCCTGGATGCGGTGACCGAACCCGCCTTGCGGCCGATCCGCAACATCATGCCCAATCTCGGCGGCGTGGACATCTCTCCCGTCATCCTGATCCTGCTGATCATGCTGGTGGACCGCGCCATCCGCTACTACGTCCTGCCCTACGTCTTCTGAGGAGAGGGGCTTGAGCCAGCCCTGGCACATCCGTCCCGAGGGCCTCGAGGTTCGCGTCCGCGTGACGCCCAAGGGCGGGCGCGATGCCGTGGACGGGGTGGCGGCGCTCTCCGACGGCAGGCCGGTCCTGAAGGTCCGGGTGAGAGCCGCGCCGGAAGACGGGGCGGCCAACGAGGCCGTGAGGCGTCTGCTCGCCAAGACATTGGGGCTGCCGGCCTCCGCCGTGGGCCTGGAGGCGGGCGCGACCGCCCGGCTGAAAACGTTTCTGATTGCCGGCGAGGGGCAAGCCCTTGCCAATGACCTTGCCGTTTTGACAGGACCGACTTCATGACCGCATCGATCATCGATGGAAAAGCCTATGCCGCGGGATTGCGGGACCGGATCGCACATGCGGTCGGGACCCTGTCCGGCCAGGGTGTGACGCCCGGACTTGCCGTCGTGATCGTGGGCGAGGATCCGGCGAGCCAGCTTTATGTGAAGAACAAGGCGCGCCAGACCGTGGAAGTGGGCATGCGCTCCTTCGAGCACGTCCTTCCCGCCTCGACCACCGAGGCCGAACTCCTCGCCCTGGTCGCCCGGCTCAATGCCGATCCGGCGGTCGACGGCATTCTCGTGCAACTGCCCCTCCCGAAGCAGATCGACGCCCAGAAGGTGATCGAGGCCATCGACCCGACGAAGGACGTGGACGGCTTCCATCCGATCAATGCGGGCCGGCTCATGACCGGCGTGCCGGGGCTCGTCTCCTGCACGCCCCTGGGCTGTCTTCTCCTCATCCAGTCGGTACGCCGTGACCTCGCTGGGCTCAACGCCGTGGTGGTGGGCCGCTCCAACATCGTCGGCAAGCCCATGGCGCAGCTGCTGATCGCCCAGAGCTGCACGGTGACGGTGGCTCATTCCAAGACCCGCGATCTGCCCCGGGTGTGCCGCGAGGCCGACATCCTGGTGGCGGCCGTCGGGCGGCCCGAGATGGTGCGGGGCGATTGGGTCAAGCCCGGCGCCATCGTGGTCGACGTAGGCATCAACCGGGTGCCGAACCCCGCCGCCGGCGAAGGCAAAACCAAGGTGGTGGGGGACGTCGCCTATGCGGAGGCCGCGAAGGTCGCGTCCGCCATCACGCCGGTTCCGGGCGGCGTCGGTCCCATGACCATTGCGTGCCTGCTGCGCAACACCCTGGAGGCCGCGTGCCTGCGCCGCGGCCTCGCCATGCCGGCAGTCGACTTCGCCGCCTGATCAGTTCGCGGCGAAACAATAGAACAGGCCTGCGCCGCCCGTGCTCTTCAGGGCGTCCAGGCTGCACCCGCGCGAGGGATGCGACGAGTTCCAGGATCGCCCCGGAGGTCCCGGGTCGGTTCCCATCCGGTCGTCGTGTCCCAGCATGGCGGCGCCGTCCGCGCCGCTCTTCGTCCAGTTGCCGCAGGTCATGTCCTGAGAACCCGTGAAGGCGGTGCCGTCGGGCTGGGATCCGGTGAGCATGTCGTGTTCGTTCGGCGTGTCGCCCCGTCCCTTGACCATCTCGCCCTTCTCGGTGAGGGCGGTCTGCTTGTTGATGTTGTTGTCGGGGCCGTGCAGATCCGCCACGTCCTTGGCGATCACGACGCCCTTGGCGTTCTGCCACGGCCCGCTCCCGATCCGGTCGCGGGCATTGACGGCGGCCGCGCCGCCCGTAGCCTGGGTGGACAGATAGGCACGCCAGACCTTGCCGCGAATGCCGGCGGCCTCCGCGAGGGACTGGCAGTGCCGGTCGGCTCCCTCCAGGCCGCCGAGATCCGCGCCCTTGCCCAAGCCCACGCTGGTGACGAAGAAGGTCGTGTCGGCGGAAGCGCCGGCGCTCTGGGCGTGCGCGCCGGCCGGAATGGCGGCGAGAAGGCCCAACATCGGCCACGCGAGCGTCGTTCTCTTCATGCGAACCTCCTGTGCTTGTCCCGGCAGGTGCGAGAGGCTGCCGCTGCGCCAAGGATCTTCGGCATCCTGCGGCGTTTTGAGGGCAGGAGGAGAGAAAAGAATTCCCAAAGCCGTGATCGGGCCCGGTGCGCGGTTGACGCCGCTCTAAACCCTGCGCCGCAGATGCTCCGCCAGTTGCCGGGCCGAGGGCGGCAGGTCCTTGAGCGACCGGATGCAGAGGGTGAGATCGCGGGCGGCCCAGGGATCGTCCAGAACGACGCTCTGGATCGCCATGGTCCGGGTGGCGGGCTGGGCTGTGGTCTCGGGCACGATCCCGAGCCCCACCCCGGCCTCCACCATGCGGCAGACCGCATCGAAGCTGCGGAGCTGGACTCTCAGGCGCAGGGGCTTTCCGATCCGGCTGGCCTTGCCGGCGAGGAAGCGCTGAAGGGCGCTCGCCCGGTCGAGGCCCACGAAGTCGTGCTCCAGGACCTCGGCGAAGGCGATGCTCGACCGGCTGGCGAGAGAATGCCCCTGCGGGACCACGAGCACGAAGCGGTCGCTGCGGAAGGGATAGGTCTCGAGCTGGCCGGTCTCCACGGTCCCTGCGACGATCCCGATATCGCCTACGCCTTCGGCGATCAGCCCCACGATCTCGTCGCTCAGGCGCTCCTCCAGGTCGATGGAGACCTGCGGGTGCTGGGCCAGAAACGCGCCGAGGGCCTCGGGCAGGAACTCGGTCAGCGCATTGGTGTTGGAGAGAATCCGGATCTGGCCGGCGAGGCCGCCCGTATAGGTGCCGAGATCCTCCCTCAGCCTCTCGGCCTGGGCCAGGAGCGTGCGCGCATGTTGGAGGAGGGTTCTGCCGGCAGGGGTCGGCGTCACGCCGGCCCGCGTCCGCACCAGCAGTGGGGCTCCCAGGGACTTCTCCATGTTGCGGATGCGGGTGCTGGCGGCGGCCAGCGCGAGATGGGCGCGCTCGGCACCGTGGGTGATGCTGCCCGCCTCGACGACATGGCGGAACAGGCTCAGATCGGTGAGGTCGAATTGCATAAGCATCCTTCGTCGTTTGCGAAGGGAGATAAGAATAATTAAAAATTGCGCGTTATGCGAGCCCGGTGCATCTTCGTCACTGACGAAGTGTGCCTCTTGTAACCATCTTGGGCGGAAGGCGCATTGCGGTGTTCCCGCGCTTCCGATACGAACCATTCCAAACTACGGGCGATGATCTCGCCGATCAGGAGTGAAAGCTATGGCTGAGGCGAAAGTGGCCCCGCGGCCCTTGTCCCCACATCTTCAGATTTACCGGTGGAGCTGGACGATGGCGATGTCCGTCTTCCACCGCGCGACGGGCATTGCCCTTTACGTCGGCATCGCGCTTTTCGCGATCTGGCTCGTGGCCCTCGCGTCCGGCCCTTCAGCCTTCGACGCCGTGCAGGGCTTCTTCGGCTCGCCCATCGGGTACCTGATCCTCTTCGGCTACACCTGGGTGCTCATGCACCACATGCTCGGCGGCGTCCGCCACCTCGTCTGGGATTTCGGCTACGGCATGGAAGCGGTCCAGCGCATCGCCATGGCCCGCTTCACCCTCATCGGCTCGATCGTGCTCACCGTGGCGATCTGGGTCATCGCGTTCCTCGTGTTCTAAGGAAAGAGAGCCATGGCCGACAACAGGGCTGATACCCGCGTTTCCATGCGCACCCCGCTCTCCCGCGTGAAGGGCCTCGGCGCTTCCGGACACGGCGTCGAGCATTGGTGGATCCACCGCGTCACGGCGGTGTCGAACGTCCCGCTCATCATTTCCTTCGTGATCATCGTGGCGGCTCTGGCCGGCTCCTCCTATCAGGAGGCCATCGCCATCGTGTCGCATCCCCTGGTGGCGATCATCCTGATCCTCGCCGTGATCTCGGTGGCGAACCACATGCGGCTCGGCATGCAGATCGTCATCGAGGATTACGTGCATGACAAAGGCACGAAGATCGTCGCTCTCATCGCGAACAATTTCTACGCGGTGATCGTCGGCGTGGCCTGCCTTTATGCCATCCTCAAGGTCAGCCTCGGCCGCATCCTGGTTTAAGGAATACTCTCATGGCTCAAGCAACGAACGGCGCAGCCATCAACGGCAAGGCCTACAACATCATCGACCACACCTTCGACGTGGTGGTCGTGGGCGCCGGCGGCGCGGGTCTTCGCGCCACCGTCGGCTGCTCGCAGGCGGGCCTTCGCACCGCCTGCATCACCAAGGTGTTTCCCACCCGCTCGCACACGGTCGCGGCGCAGGGCGGCATCTCCGCCTCGCTCGGCAACATGGGGCCCGACGACTGGCGCTGGCACATGTACGACACCGTGAAGGGGTCGGACTGGCTCGGCGACCAGGACGCCATCGAATACCTGGTGCGCAACGCGCCGGCCGCAGTCTATGAGCTCGAGCACTGGGGCGTTCCCTTCTCCCGCACGGCGGAAGGCAAGATCTACCAGCGCCCCTTCGGCGGCATGACGACGGATTTCGGCAAGGGCACGGCGCAGCGCACCTGCGCGGCCGCCGACCGCACGGGCCATGCGATCCTGCACACGCTCTACGGCCAGGCGGTGAAGCACCAGACCAACTTCTTCATCGAGTATTTCGCCCTCGACCTGATGATGGACTCGGACGGCCGCTGCATCGGCGTGGTGGCTCTTGACCAGTCGACCGGCGAGATCCACCGCTTCCGCGCCCACATGACGATCCTCGCCACGGGCGGCTACGGACGCGCGTATTTCTCCGCGACCTCGGCCCATACCTGCACGGGCGACGGCAACGCCATGGTGCTGCGCGCAGGCCTGCCCCTGCAGGACATGGAGTTCGTGCAGTTCCACCCGACCGGCATCTACGGCGCGGGCTGCCTCATCACCGAGGGCGCACGCGGCGAGGGCGGCTATCTCACCAATTCGGAAGGCGAGCGCTTCATGGAGCGCTATGCGCCCTCCGCCAAGGACCTCGCCTCCCGTGACGTCGTGTCCCGCGCGATGACCATGGAGATCCGCGCCGGCCGCGGCGTGGGCAAGAACAAGGACCACATCTATCTCCACCTCGACCATCTCGATCCGAAGATCCTGCACGAGCGCCTGCCCGGCATCTCGGAAAGCGCCAAGATCTTCGCGGGCGTCGACGTGACCAAGGAGCCGATCCCGGTTCTGCCGACCGTGCATTACAACATGGGCGGCATTCCCACGAACTATCACGGCGAAGTGCTCACCCTGAAGAACGGCAATCCCGACATGGTGGTGCCCGGCCTCATGGCCCTGGGCGAGGCGGCCTGCGTGTCCGTGCACGGCGCGAACCGTCTCGGTTCGAACTCGCTCATCGACCTCGTGGTGTTCGGCCGCGCGGCGGGCCTGCGCTGCGCCGAGATCCTGGAGCCGAACGCGCGCCACGCGGACCTGCCCAAGGGGGCCGACGAGCTTGCGCTCTCGCGCCTCGACAAGTTCCGCTACGCCAATGGCTCGACGCCGACCGCCCAGCTGCGCCTCCAGATGCAGAAGACCATGCAGAACAACTGCGCGGTGTTCCGCACCGGCGACGTTCTGGAAGAGGGCAAGAAGCTCATCCACGAGGTCTGGAACGCGGCTGCCGACGTGAAGGTCACGGACCGTTCGCTCATCTGGAACACCGACCTTCTCGAGACGCTCGAGTTCGACAACCTCATCGGGCAGGCGGTCGTCACCATGGAGGGGGCCGCCAACCGCGAGGAATCCCGCGGCGCCCATGCCCGCGAGGACTTCACCGAGCGCGACGACAAGAACTGGATGAAGCACACCCTGGCATGGCTCGACGACACCTCCCACAAGGTGACGATCGATTACCGTCCGGTGCACACCTACACCATGTCGAACGACATCCAGTACATCGAGCCGAAGGCCCGCGTGTACTAACAGCACCCGTCATGGCCGGGTCCGACCCGGCCATCCACGTCTTCCCACGCCCAAGCGGAGCAAAGGCGCGGATTCCCGGTGCGAGGCCGGGCATGACGAAGTCAAGGCAAGGTAAGTCCTAATGGCCCAATTCACGCTTCCCAAGAATTCCCAATATACCGAAGGCAAGACCTGGCCCAAGCCGGCCGGGGCCAGCAACGTCCAGGAATTCCGCATCTACCGCTGGAACCCGGACGACGGTGCCAACCCGCGCATCGACACCTACTACATCGATCGCGACGATTGCGGCCCGATGGTTCTCGACGCACTGCTCTGGATCAAGAACAACGTCGACTCGACCCTGACCTTCCGCCGCTCCTGCCGTGAAGGCATCTGCGGCTCCTGCGCCATGAACATCATGGGCGGCAACACGCTGGCCTGTACGCTCGGCATCGACGATTGTGGATCGGGTTCGATCAAGATCTACCCGCTGCCGCACATGCCCGTGCTGAAGGACCTCGTGCCCGATCTCACGAGCTTCTTCGCCCAGCACGCCTCCATCCAGCCCTGGCTGCAGACGGAGACGGCGGCGCCCGAGACCGAGTGGCGCCAGACGCCGGAGGAACGCTCCAAGCTCGACGGCCTCTACGAGTGTATTCTCTGCGCCTGCTGCACCACCTCCTGCCCGAGCTATTGGTGGAACGGCGACCGGTTCCTGGGCCCGGCGGCCCTCCTCCAGGCCTATCGCTGGCTCATCGACAGCCGCGACGAGGCCACGGGCGAGCGTCTCGACAACCTGCATGATCCGTTCCGGCTCTATCGCTGCCACACGATCATGAACTGCGCCAACACCTGCCCGAAAGGCCTGAACCCGGCAAAGGCCATCGCCGAGGTGAAGAAGATGATGGTCGCGCGGTCCGTCTAACCGGACAAAAAGCCTGGCGCGAAACAACTGTTCTATTATAACACTCCGTGAGTGGCTCTCTGGCCGCTCCCGGAGTTTTTCATGCCCGCTCTTCTCGCCGTCCTCGGGGCGCTCGGCGCCGCCGCCTTCTGGTATTATCGCCTTCGTGACATGGGTCGTGTGGCCGGTGAGGTCGTCGACGCCGCCCAACGCTTGCGCAGCGCTCACAGGCGCCGGCAGTTTCGCAAGAAAGCCGAAAGCTCGCCAATCGAGGCGGTGGACGATCCGGTTGCGGCAGTGGCCGCCATGCTGATCGGCCTCGCCTCCGAGCGGGGAGGCCTCAGCCATGCGGCGGAGGCGGCCATCAAAACCGAGATGCAGCACGTGATGGGGTTGACCGGAATCGAGGAGGCTTTCACCTTTGCACGATGGGTGGCCGGTCATGTCACCGACCCCAACACCCTGTCCTTGAGGTTTGCAAAGCTGTGGCTGGCCACTCTCGAACGACCACAACGGGAAGACATTCTCGACATGGCCAGAAGAGTGATCGAAGCCGATGGCGAGCCGACCCCCGGACAAATCAGTGCTCTCAAGCTCCTGCGAGACCGCCTCGGCTTGACTCGGCCCTGATCTCTGCCATTTCACAGTAGCCCGCCAAGATCGTCCCTTGACTCTAAATCCCTGAGACAGAGAAGCTCCTGCTGCCACACGATCATGAGCTGCGCCAACACCTGCCCGAAAGGCCTGAACCCGACAAAAGCGATTGCCGAGGCGAAGAAGATGACGGCCGCGCGGTCCGTGTGACGCTTCTTTGCAACACCCTCCGAAAAGGCGCCTCGTGCGCCTTTTTTTGTTGGTGCGGCTCCCATAACTTCGGGCACCGAATTTCCTCGGCACACGTCCGACTCCCCGTACACGGGCCGCCGAAACCCTGTGCCCAAGGCGACAGCAACATGAGGACCACAATGAAGAGCCGCTCCTGGATCGTGACCGCAACGCTCTGTTCCACGCTGGCGCTCGGTGCATGCTCCTCCACGCGCTTCAGCGGACCGGGGGTGGGCAGCGCATCCGCGGCGCCCGTGTCGCCCGCGCCGATCGAGGCGATCCCGTCCGGGCCGGTGGAGTCCGCGCCGCTCGCCCCCATCGAAGGTCAGCCGCTTCCGCCGATCGCCGGTGCACCAGCTCCCATGGGCTCGGGCCTCGCTCCGGCTCCCGGAACGGAGGTCGCCGGCTTGCCCCCGGCCGCCGCACCAGCTCCTGCCGCGCCCTCCAGCCGCACCGCCATGGTCGGCAACTGGAGCGCACGCGACGCCTCCGGGAAATCGTGCCGCATCCAGCTGTCGAGCACGCCGGCGCTCGACCTCTACCGGGCGTCGGCTTCGGGCTGCTCCAACCAGGACCTCTCGAAGGTGAACGCCTGGGATTTTCGCGACGGCGAGGTCTATCTCTATCAGACCGGCGGCTCGGTCGCGGCGCGCCTGCGCGGTTCCTCGTCGGGGCTCTCGGGCGTGCTCGCCAAGTCCGGCGCTCCGCTGTCGCTGTCGCGATAATCGCGTTGCCCTTGCGTCAGGTGAACGGTATCGGTTGATCCGTGACCGATACCGATTTCCATCCCCCGCAATCCATTACCGCCCGCTACGACGCGCTCGTGGCCTCAGGGGCGATCGAGCGCGATCCCGCCCAGGTGAAGCTTCTGCGGCAGCTCGAGGTCCTGGCGAACAGTCTCGGCGGCTATCGCCTCGCCCGCAAGCCCAGCGCCCTGGGATGGCTCTTCAGCAAGAAAAATCCGGCGCCGCCGAAAGGCCTCTACGTCTGGGGCTCGGTCGGACGCGGCAAGACCATGCTCATGGACCTGTTCTTCGAGGCGCTGCCGGTCAGGCGCAAGCGCCGGGTCCATTTCCACGCCTTCATGGCCGATGTGCATGAACGCATCCACGACTTCCGGCAGAAGCTGAAGGCGGGTGTCGTCAAGGGAGACGATCCCATCGCGCCCGTCGCCGAGGACCTGGCCGCGGAGGCCTGGGTTCTCTGCTTCGACGAATTCACCGTCACCGACATCGCCGACGCGATGATCCTGGGGCGGCTGTTCACGGCGCTCTTCGCCCATGGGGTCGTGGTGGTCGCCACCTCCAATGTGGAACCGCAGAATCTTTACGAGGGCGGCCTCAACCGGGCGCTCTTCCTGCCCTTCATCGCCCTGCTGCAGGAGCGGATGACCGTCCTCAAGCTCGAATCCCGCACGGATTTCCGACTCGAAAAGCTCGCGGGCAGTCCGGTTTTCTACACGCCTGCCGACGAGCGGTCCCACACGGCGCTCACACGCGCCTTCAAGAGCCTGACGGGCCGCGAGCAGGGCAAGCCCGTGACGCTCACGGTCAAGGGCCATCCCGTCGAGGTGCCGCAAGCCGCCTCCGGCGTCGCGCGCTTCGCCTTCGCGGATCTCTGCTCCAAGCCGCTCGGCGCGGCCGACTACCTCGCCATCGCGGACGAATACGAGACGGTCATCCTCGAGGACATCCCCAGGATGACGTTCGAGCGCCGCAACGAGGCCAAGCGCTTCATCATGCTCGTCGATGCGCTCTACGATGCCCGCGTGAAGCTGCTCGCTTCCGCCGAAGCCGAGGTCCACGAGCTTTATCATGCCGATACGGGACGCGAAGCGTTCGAGTTCGACCGCACCGTGTCGCGCCTCATCGAAATGCGCTCGGAGGACTATCTCTCGCTTCCCCATGGACGCGAGGAATCCGGCAGTTCGGAAGGTCTGGTCGAAACCTGAGGCCCGTCAGTCGAGAAACAGGCTCGCGATCAGGCCGACGACCGTAAACGCCATCAGCAAGGTTGCGCCCCAGCCGGCCCAGGCGAGCCATGTCTTGACCGTATAATCGCCCAGCACGCGCCGGCTGGTGACGAGGCCCATCATCATTCCCATGATGGGAGCGGCCGCGATGCCGTTGATCACGGCGCTCCAGAGCAGGAGCCTGATCGGGTCGATTCCGGAAAATGCCAGCAGGATGCCCAGGGCCGTTGCGCCGCCCAGGATGAGATAGAACCCGCGGGCTTCGAGCACATTCAGTTCGAGGCTGTTTCGCCACCCGAAGGCATCGGCCACCGCGTAAGCGGCGGAGCCGCCGAGAACCGGCACCGCGATCAGGCCGGTCCCGATGATTCCGGCGGCGAACACGAAGAACGTGAAGGGGCCTGCGATGGGGCGCAGGGCCTCGGCCGCCTGCGATGCGGTCTGAATATCGGTGACGCCGCCCGCATGCAGCGTCGCCGCGGTCGTCACGATGATGAAGAACGCGACGGCATTGGAGAAAGCCATCCCGATGCAGGTATCGATGCTGATGTCGTTGAGCCGGACCTTCGCCCTTTGAGGTGAGCGCGAGAAGCTCCTGAGGTGCTTCAGATTGTTCTCCTCCACCTCTTCGGAGGCCTGCCAGAAGAAGAGATAGGGGCTGATGGTGGTGCCCAGGATGGCGACCACGAGGAACCAATAATCCGCATGGGGCGAAAAATGCGGCAGGACGGTCGCGGCCAGAACCTCGCGCCAGGGCACGTCGACGCTGAAGGCCGCCGCCACATAGGCGAAGAGGACGAGGGTCAGGCATTTCAGATAAGGGGCGTAGCGCCGATAGGAGATGAAAACCTCGAGCACGAGGCAGAAGAGGCCGAACACGGCCGCGTAGACATGGGGCGGACCGCCGACCAGCATCCGAAGAGCCTCGCCCATCGCCGCGAGATCCGCCGCGATATTGATGATGTTGGCGCCGCAGAGCAGGGCGACCAGCGCCAACACGACGGGGCGCGGATAGATGGTTCGCGCATTCGCCACGATCCCGCGCCCCGTCACCGCGCCGATCCGGGCGCTGATGATCTGAATGGCCGCCATGAAGGGCGTGGTCAGAAACACCGTCCAGAGCAGGCCGAAACCCGTCTGGGCGCCCGCCTGGGAATAGGTGGCGATTCCGCTGGGATCGTCGTCGGCCCCGCCGGTGACGAGACCCGGACCCAGCAGGTTGAACAGGGATCGGCGATGTCTCGGCACGGGCTTGGCCATGCTCGATTCTAACAGAAATTCCGCCTTGGCGCCTGCCCGGAGCATCGGACGTGAAAAGGGGAACCCGCTTTTGGGATTGCATCCGATGCTCCCTCTATGGAGCATCGAACGCGAAAGCGGGAACCGGTCTTGCATGAAAAGATCCGCAATAACATGCCCTTAAAACATAGGACGTAGGTTCGATTTCACACCCGATGCCGTAGAAGATGCGGGGAGCGAGGGTCTTCGAGCTTGGTTACCGTCTGGCGCGGGTTCCGGGGCGATGCTATCGCTGCCGAGGCATTCTCAAGACTTGAGGATCGATCCGGCCGGGCCGGTTCCGATCTTCTCCGATCCGGGCCGGACATCATGAAGAACGCGCGCCATACGGTGCCGGTGGACGTACAGCTCCTCAACATCGCGGCCGATCAGCTGCGCCGCCACGGGCCCAAGCACGTGACCGTGGTGGGCATTGCCGATGCCGCCGGCATGACCCATGCCAACGTCTACCGCTACTTCGCCTCGAAGGCCGCCCTCATCGATGCGATCGCGGGGCAATGGCTGCGACGGATGGAGGCGATCATCGCCGATATCGCCGACTCGCCCGACCCCGCAGACGACAAACTGGAGCGGCTGATCCAGGCCTGGGCCCATACGCATCGGGAGCTCCTGAAGGAGGATCGCCACCTCTTTAGTGTCTATTGCTCCGCCACCGAGACCTCCAGAGCCCTCGTGCGCAAGCACCGCGCCCGGATGAGGGTGCTCATCGAGCGGGTGCTGGACGAAGGCATCGTCACGGGAAAATTCGATCCGCGGGACCGGGAAAGGGCCCTTCATTTCATCAGCGATGCCGTCTATCGCTTCATCAATCCCCTGACGGTCCGCCTCGATGCGGACGTGCCGCAGGATATCCTGGACCAGCGTCTGGCCGCGATGATCAGAGTCATTCTCCGGTCTCTCGAGATCGGTACGATCTAGGGTTGGTTACATTTTTGGAAAAATGTAACAGGAAATATTGCCGCACCCGTGGGCTAGTAAGACATTGAAAAAAGGGGCTTATTTCAAGCGTCCCGACCGGCGGCCGGGCTCGGGTCAGCCCAGGGCCCTGCCCGTTAACCTTTTGCTGGCTTGAAGCGTCCCCATTTCTGGTGTCAAAGAGCGCCACCTTTTATAGGGTGCTAGCCCTTACCAACATCCAAGGACAGACCATGGCCCGGAAAAAGATCGCGCTCATCGGTGCAGGCCAGATCGGCGGAACGCTCGCCCATCTCGTCGGCTTGAAGGAACTCGGCGACGTCGTTCTCTTCGACATCGCGGAAGGCATTCCCCAGGGCAAAGGTCTCGACATTGCGGAATCCGCGCCGGTCGACGGCTTCGACGCCAAGTACAAGGGCGCGAACGACTACGCCGCCATCGCGGGCGCCGACGTGATCATCGTCACGGCCGGCGTGCCGCGCAAGCCCGGCATGAGCCGCGACGACCTGATCGGCATCAACCTGAAGGTCATGGAAGCGGTCGGCAACGGGATCAAGCAATACGCCCCGAACGCCTTCGTCATCTGCATCACCAACCCGCTCGACGCGATGGTCTGGGCTCTCCAGAAATTCTCCGGAGTGGCCCCTGAGAAGATCGTCGGCATGGCCGGCGTTCTCGACAGCGCCCGCTTCCGCCACTTCCTGGCCGAGGAATTCAACGTATCGGTCGAGGACGTGACCGCCTTCGTGCTCGGCGGCCACGGCGACGACATGGTGCCGCTCGTGCGTTATTCCACGGTCGCCGGCGTTCCGCTGCCCGACCTCGTCAAGATGGGCTGGACGAGCCAGGAGAAGCTGGACGCCATGGTCGAGCGCACCCGGAAGGGCGGCGGCGAAATCGTCAACCTGCTCAAGACCGGATCGGCCTTCTACGCTCCGGCCGCTTCCGCCATCGCCATGGCCGAGAGCTACCTGAAGGACAAGAAGCGTGTTCTGCCCTGCGCCGCCTACCTGAACGGCCAGTATGGCGTGACGGATATGTTCGTCGGCGTGCCGATCGTGATCGGCGAGAACGGCGTGGAGCGCGTCGTCGAGGTCGAGTTCTCGGCGGACGAGAAGGCCATGTTCGACAAGTCGGTCGCTTCCGTGCAGGGCCTCGTGGACGCCTGCAAACAGATCAATCCGTCGCTTGCATAAACACCGTACGTCATGGCCGGGCCGGCCATCCACGTCTTCAACCGCCACGCTTCGAGGGCGTGGATGCCGGGGCGAGTCCTGGCATGACGGAGAGGAAAACACATGAATATCCATGAATATCAGGGCAAAGCCGTTCTGCGGGAGTTCGGCCTGCCCGTCTCCAACGGCGTCGCCATCTTCTCCGCTGAAGAGGCGGAGGCCGCTGCAAAGCAGCTCGGCGGCCCTCTCTGGGTCGTGAAGTCCCAGATCCACGCGGGCGGCCGCGGCAAGGGCAAGTTCAAAGAGGCCGAGGCCGGCGAGAAGGGCGGCGTGCGGCTCGCCAAGTCGGTCGAGGAGGTGAAGGAATTCGCCAAGCAGATGCTCGGCAAGACCCTCGTGACCGTGCAGACCGGCGAGGCCGGCAAGCAGGTCAACCGCCTCTACATCGAGGACGGCTCCGACATCGAGCGCGAGCTCTACCTCTCCATGCTCGTCGACCGCGCCACGGGTCAGGTCGCCTTCGTCGTCTCCACCGAGGGCGGCATGGACATCGAGCAGGTCGCCCACGATACTCCTGAGAAGATCGTCACCTTCTCGGTCGATCCGGCCACCGGCATCATGCCGCATCACGGCCGCACGGTCGCCAAGGCTCTCGGCCTCAAAGGCCCGCTTGCCAAGGAGGCCGAGGATCTGGTCACGAAGCTCTACAAGGCCTTCACCGCGAAGGACATGGAGATGCTCGAGATCAACCCGCTGATCGTCACCCAGGACGGTCACCTCAAGTGCCTCGACGCCAAGATCTCCTTCGACGGCAACGCTCTCTACCGTCACCCCGACGTGGTTGCGCTCCGCGACATCACGGAAGAGGACGAGAAGGAGATCGAGGCCTCCAAGTACGACCTCGCCTATATCGCCCTCGACGGCACCATCGGCTGCATGGTCAACGGCGCGGGTCTTGCCATGGCGACGCTGGACATCATCAAGCTCTACGGCGAAGAGCCCGCGAACTTCCTCGATGTCGGCGGCGGCGCTTCCGAAGAGAAGGTGACGGCGGCGTTCAAGATCATCACGGCCGACCCGAACGTGAAGGGCATTCTCGTCAACATCTTCGGCGGCATCATGAAGTGCGACGTCATCGCGCGCGGCGTTCTCGCCGCCGTGAAGGCGGTCGGCCTGCAGGTTCCGCTGGTGGTCCGCCTCGAGGGCACGAACGTCGAAGAGGGCAAGAAGATCATCCGCGAGTCGGGCCTCAACGTGATCCCGGCGGACGATCTCGACGACGCCGCCCAGAAGATCGTGAACGCCGTGCGCGGCGGAAAGTAAGGTTTCGAGCTGATGTCCATCCTGATCGACAAGAATACCAAGGTCATCTGCCAGGGCTTCACCGGCAAGAACGGGACCTTCCACTCCGAGCAGGCCATCGCCTACGGCACCAAGATGGTCGGCGGCACCTCGCCGGGCAAGGGCGGCTCCACGCATCTGGGCCTTCCCGTGTTCGACACGGTGATGGAAGCCCGCGAGGCGACCGGCGCCGACGCTTCCGTGGTCTATGTTCCGCCGCCGGGTGCGGCCGACGCCATTTGCGAGGCGATCGCCGCCGAGATCCCGCTCATCGTCTGCATCACGGAAGGCATTCCGGTGCAGGACATGGTGAAGGTGAAGCGCTCGCTCTCGGGCTCCAAGTCCCGCCTCATCGGCCCGAACTGCCCCGGCATCGTGACGGCGGGTGAATCGAAGATCGGCATCATGCCGGCCAACATCTTCAAGCCGGGCTCCGTCGGCATCGTGTCGCGCTCCGGCACGCTGACCTACGAGGCCGTGTTCCAGACCACGAGCGAGGGCCTCGGCCAGACCACCGCCGTCGGCATCGGCGGCGATCCGGTCAAGGGCACCGAGTTCATCGACATGCTCGACATGTTCCTCTCCGATCCCAAGACGGAATCGATCATCATGATCGGCGAGATCGGCGGTTCGGCCGAGGAAGAGGCGGCCGAGTTCATTGCCCGCGAGGCCAAGAAGGGCCGCAAGAAGCCGATGGTCGGCTTCATTGCCGGCCGGACGGCGCCTCCCGGACGCCGCATGGGCCACGCCGGCGCGATCATCTCCGGCGGCAAGGGCGGTGCGGAAGACAAGATCGCCGCCATGGAAGCGGCGGGCATCCGCGTATCGCCATCCCCCGCCCGCCTCGGCAAGACTCTCGTCGAGGTTCTCAAGGGTCAATAACGAGAACAGGCCGCCCCGCTGTCGGGGCGGCCGATCAGCTTTTGGATTGTAGGTTGCCATGGCACGCCAAGACGCCAACGAAAACTTCCTGAACACCGCTTTCCTCTATGGGGCCAACGCGTCCTATATCGAGGAACTCCAGGCCCGCTACGAGAAGGATCCGTCCTCGGTCGATGCCGAGTGGCAGGCGTTCTTCGGCGCGTTGAAGGACGACAAGCAGGCTGTCGAGAAGGCTGCCAAAGGTCCCTCCTGGGAAAAGCCGAACTGGCCG
Source organism: Microvirga sp. TS319 (assembly GCF_041276405.1). NCBI lineage: Bacteria > Pseudomonadati > Pseudomonadota > Alphaproteobacteria > Hyphomicrobiales > Methylobacteriaceae > Microvirga > Microvirga sp. TS319. The sequence continues at coordinate 279,130 of NZ_JBGGGT010000002.1, forward strand.
ATCCACGCCAACGGCGAGCTGATCTCCGCGCTCGACGGAAACTGGGCCCAGGTCGAAAAAGCCGTCGGCGACAAGATCAAGGCGAAGGCCAAAGACAAGGGCGCCGAGATCAGTCAGGCCGACGTGCAGCAGGCGACCCGCGATTCCGTGCGCGCCATCATGCTGATCCGCGCCTATCGGGTGCGCGGCCACCTCCACGCCAAGCTCGATCCGCTCGGCATCAATCCGCGTCAGAGCGACGAGGAACTGCATCCGTCCCACTACGGTTTCACGGAGGCCGATTGGGACCGCAAGATCTTCCTCGACAACGTGCTCGGCCTCGAATTCGGCACGATCCGCGAGATCGTCGCAATCCTCGAGCGCACCTATTGCCAGACCCTCGGCGTCGAATTCATGCATATCTCCGATCCGGTCGAGAAGGCCTGGATCCAGGAGCGCATCGAAGGGCCCGATAAGGAGATCTCCTTCACGAAGGAGGGCAAGCGCGCCATTCTCAACAAGCTGGTCGAGGCCGAGGGCTTCGAGAAGTTTCTCGATCTCAAATACACCGGCACCAAGCGTTTCGGCCTGGACGGCAGCGAGTCGCTCATTCCGGCGCTTGAACAGATCATCAAGCGCGGCGGCAATCTCGGCGTGCAGGAGATCGTGCTCGGCATGGCCCATCGCGGCCGCCTCAACGTTCTCACGCAGGTGATGGGCAAGCCCCACCGCGCCCTGTTCCACGAATTCAAGGGCGGCTCCTTCGCGCCCGACGACGTGGAAGGCTCCGGCGACGTGAAGTACCATCTGGGCGCTTCCTCGGATCGCACCTTCGACGGCAACAACGTCCACCTGTCGCTCACGGCGAACCCCTCGCACCTCGAGATCGTCGATCCCGTGGTGCTCGGCAAGGTTCGCGCCAAGCAGGACCAGCACGGCTGCACGCCGGACAACCGCAGCGCGGTGATGCCGCTCCTCATCCACGGCGACGCCGCCTTCGCGGGCCAGGGAGTCGTGGCGGAATGCTTCGGGCTATCCGGCCTGCGCGGTCACCGCACCGGCGGATCGATCCATTTCATCATCAACAACCAGATCGGCTTCACGACCGATCCGCGCTTCTCGCGCTCCTCGCCTTATCCGTCCGACGTGGCCAAGATGGTCGAGGCGCCGATCTTCCACGTGAACGGCGACGACCCGGAGGCCGTGGTGTTCGCCGCCAAGGTTGCGACCGAATACCGTCAGCGCTTCCAGAAGCCCGTCGTCATCGACATGTTCTGCTACCGCCGCTTCGGTCACAACGAAGGCGATGAGCCGTCGTTCACGCAGCCGCTGATGTACCGCAAGATCCGGTCGCATCCGTCGATCATGGAGATCTATACCAGGAAGCTCCGGGACGAGGGAATCGTCACTGAGGCCGACATCGAGGAGATGAGGAACAGCTGGCGCTCCAAGCTCGACGCCGAGTTCGACATCGCATCCAACTACAAGCCCAACAAGGCCGATTGGCTCGACGGCCGCTGGTCGGGCCTCAAGGCCGTGCGCGAGGACCAGGACGATCCGCGCCGCGGCAAGACGGGCGTGTCGGTCGAGACTCTGCAGCAGATCGGCAAGGCTCTGACCTCGGTTCCGGAAGGATTCCACGTTCACCGCACGATCCAGCGCTTCCTCGACAACCGCAAGAAGATGCTGGAAACCGGCGAGGGGATCGACTGGGCCATGGCCGAGGCGCTCGCCTTCGGTTCACTGCTCGTCGAAGGCCATCGCGTGCGCCTGTCCGGCCAGGATTGCGAGCGCGGCACCTTCTCGCAGCGCCACTCCGTCCTCACCGACCAGGAGAACGAGGAGCGTTACACCAACCTCAACCACATCAGCGAGAAGCAGGCCCGCTACGAGGTCATCAACTCGATGCTCTCGGAAGAGGCGGTGCTGGGCTTCGAATACGGCTACACGCTCTCCGAGCCGAACGCGCTGACCCTGTGGGAGGCGCAGTTCGGCGACTTCGCCAACGGCGCGCAGGTGGTGTTCGACCAGTTCATCTCGTCGGGCGAGCGCAAGTGGCTGCGCATGTCGGGTCTCGTATGCCTTCTGCCGCACGGCTATGAAGGCCAGGGCCCCGAGCACTCCTCCGCCCGTCTGGAGCGCTATCTCCAGATGTGCGCCGAGGACAACATGCAGGTGGCCTACTGCTCGACGCCCGCCAACTACTTCCACATCCTGCGCCGTCAGCTGAAGCGCGACTTCCGCAAGCCGCTCATCCTGATGACGCCGAAGAGCCTGCTGCGTCACAAGCGCTGCACCTCGACGCTTGCCGCAATCTCGGAGGGAACGTCCTTCCATCGCGTTCTGCAGGACGATGCGCAGACGGGCCGCGAGGGCGTCAAGCTGGTCAAGGACGACAAGATCCGGCGCGTGGTGATCTGCACCGGCAAGGTCTATTACGACCTGCTCGAAGAGCGCGAGAAGCGCGGGCTGGACGACGTCTACCTCCTGCGCGTCGAGCAGCTCTATCCCTTCCCGGCAAAGTCGCTGGCGGCCGAGCTCTCGCGCTTCAAGAAGGCCGATGTGGTGTGGTGCCAGGAGGAGCCGAAGAACATGGGCTCCTGGAACTTCGTCGAGCCCTATCTCGAATGGGTGCTCAAGACGGCAGGCTCCAAGGTGGACCGTCCGCGCTATGTGGGCCGTCCCGCTTCCGCCGCCACCGCCACCGGCCTGATGTCCAAGCATCTCGCCCAGCTCCAGGCATTCCTCGACGAGGCTTTCGCGGCTTAACCCCGCGAAGGCTCCCATCCTGTCCCCGTGCCCCGGCACGCCCGAAAAGACTAGAACGAACATGGCAACCGAAATCCGCGTACCCACTCTCGGCGAATCCGTTTCAGAGGCCACCATCGGCCGCTGGTTCAAGAAGCCCGGCGATCCCGTGAAGGCCGACGAGCCCGTTCTCGAGCTCGAGACCGACAAGGTCACTCTCGAGGTCAATGCTCCTGCGAGCGGCACTCTCGGCGAGATCGTCGCCAAGGACGGCGAGACGGTCGCACCGGGCGCGGTGCTCGGCTCGATCGTCGAAGGCGGCGCGGCTGCCTCGGCTCCCGCCCCCAAGGCCGAGGCTCCCAAGGCTGCGGCTCCGGCTCCTGCCGTTTCAGCTCCGGCTCCGGCCGCCCCCGGCGCCGCCCAGGCTCACGGCCCCGCCGTGGCCCGTCTGGCGGCCGAAAGCGGCGTCAGCCCGGCAGGCGTTTCCGGCACCGGCAAGGACGGCCGCGTGACGAAGGGCGACATGCTCGCCGCGATCGCCACCGGCGCTGCGGCTCCGGCCCCTGCCGCTCCGGTCTCCGTGCGGGCTCCCTCCGCTCCGGTCGATGCCGAGCGCGAAGAGCGCGTGAAGATGACGAAGCTGCGCCAGACCATCGCGCGCCGCCTCAAGGACGCCCAGAACACCGCCGCCATGCTCACCACGTTCAACGACGTGGACATGAGCGCCGTGATGAACCTGCGCAGCCAGTACAAGGACGTGTTCGAGAAGAAGCACGGCACCAAGCTCGGCTTCATGGGCTTCTTCACCAAGGCCGTGATCCAGGCCCTGAAGGACGTTCCGGCCGTGAACGCCGAGATCGACGGACAGGACCTCGTCTACAAGAACTACTACCACATCGGCATCGCGGTCGGCACCGAGAAGGGTCTCGTGGTTCCTGTGGTGCGCAACGCGGATCTGCTTTCGGTTGCCGGCATCGAGAAGACCATCGCCGATTTCGGACGCCGCGCCCGCGACGGCAAGCTCGGCATCGACGAGATGCAGGGCGGTACTTTCACCATCACCAACGGCGGCATCTACGGCTCGCTCATGTCGACGCCGATCCTCAATGCGCCGCAATCGGGCATTCTGGGCATGCACCGCATCGAGGAGCGCCCCGTGGTCCGCAACGGCCAGGTGGTCGTGCGCCCGATGATGTATCTCGCGCTGTCCTACGATCACCGCATCGTCGACGGCAAGGAAGCCGTGACCTTCCTCGTGCGCGTCAAGGACGCCCTCGAGGATCCGGCCCGCCTCGTTCTCGACCTGTAAGAATCATCTTCCGTTCAGCGTCATGGCCGGGCTCGCCCCGGCCATCCACGACTTCAAACCTTCTGACAAGACGTGGATGCCCGGACCAGGTCCGGGCATCGCGTTAAGTGGAGACAAAAGATGTCCTACGACCTCATCGTCATCGGCACGGGTCCCGGCGGCTACGTGGCCGCCATCCGGGCCGCGCAGCTCGGCCTCAAGACCGCCGTCGTCGAGAAGCGCAAGACCCATGGCGGCACCTGCCTCAACGTGGGCTGCATCCCCTCGAAGGCGCTGCTCCATGCCTCGCATATGTTCGAGGACGCGCGCGATCACTTCGCCGGTCTCGGCATCGGCGTCTCCGCCCCGAAGCTCGATCTGACGACCATGCAGGCCTTCAAGCAGGAAGGCGTCGACGGCAACACCAAGGGCGTCGAGTTCCTGCTCAAGAAGAACAAGATCGACGCCTTCCACGGCACCGCGCGCATCGCCGCCGTCGGCCAGGTCGAGGTGAAAGCTGAGGACGGCTCCAACCAGGTTCTCCAGACCAAGAACATTCTCATCGCCACGGGCTCCGACGTGACGCGTCTGCCCGGAATCGAGATCGACGAGAAGGTGGTTGTCTCCTCCACCGGAGCGCTCGAACTCGACGGCGTTCCGAAGCGCCTCGTGGTGATCGGCGCCGGCGTGATCGGCCTCGAGCTCGGCTCCGTCTGGCGCCGTCTCGGCTCCGAGGTGACGGTCGTGGAATATCTCGACCGCATCCTGCCCGGCATGGACGGCGAGGTCGCCAAGAACTTCCAGCGCATCCTGTCCAAGCAGGGCTTCCAGTTCAAGCTCGGCGCGAAGGTCACCGGCGTCGAGAAGACCGACAAGGGCGCGACGCTCACCTATGAGCCCGCTGCCGGCGGCGCCGCAGAGACCATCGAAGCCGATGTGGTGCTCGTGGCCGTGGGCCGCGTGCCCTATACGCAGGGCCTCGGCCTCGACCATGTGGGCGTCCAGCTCGACAGCCGCGGTCGTATTCAGACCGACGCGCATTTCGCCACGAACGTCACGGGCATCTACGCTATCGGCGACGTAATCGCCGGCCCGATGCTCGCGCACAAGGCCGAGGACGAGGGCGTCGCGGTGGCGGAGATTCTCGCCGGCAAGGCAGGCCACGTGAACTACGACGTGATCCCGAGCGTGGTCTACACGTTCCCCGAGGTCGCCTCCGTCGGCAAGACGGAAGAGGAACTGAAAGCCGCGAGCGTCGCATACAATGTCGGCAAGTTCCCCTTCACGGCCAACGGCCGCGCCAAGGTGAACCGGACCACGGACGGCTTCGTGAAGATCCTGGCGGACGCTTCCACCGACAAGGTGCTCGGCGTGCATATCATCGGTCCCGAGGCCGGCAACCTCATCCACGAGGCGGCCATCGCCATGGAGTTCGGCGCTTCGTCCGAGGACATCGCCCGCACCTGCCACGCGCACCCCACGCTCGCGGAAGCTGTGAAGGAAGCAGCCCTCGCGGTAGAGAAGCGCGCCATCCATATGTAATATGGATTCATGGCAAAACTTCACTTCCTCTACTCGGTGATGAACGCAGGCAAGACCACGCATCTCCTGCAGGTTCGTCACAACTACATCGAGAACGGCGGCCATGTGCTGCTGTTCACGAGCCCCATCGACGACCGGTTCGGCGTCGGCAAGGTGAAATCGCGCATCGGCATCGAAGCCGATGCGACGGTTCTGAGGAAGGACGAGGCCGTCGACGCCATCGTGGCGGCCGAGCACGCCAGGAGGAAGGTCACGGCAATCCTCATCGACGAGGTGCAGTTCATGACGGCCGATCAGGTCCGCCAACTCGCCTGGATCGTCGATGAGCTCGGCATCCCGGTCATGGCCTACGGCCTCAAGAACAACGTGTACGGCACGCTGTTCAGCGAAGCGATCCAGGCGATGATGGCCCTGGCCGACGACTTTCAGGAAATCAAGCAGCTCTGCCATTGCGGCCGAAAGGCCACGATGATCCTGAAGTTCGACCCAAACGGCGAGCCCGTGCGTTCGGGCGAGGTGGTCGAGGTCGGCGGCGAGAACCGCTACGTATCGGTCTGCCGTCCGCATTGGATGAAGGGCGACATCGGCCCCGCCGCGCGCCAGCTTCTCGCCCGGGCCGTCATCGCGGCGGAATAACAACGGCTGTGGGCTACTTGACCCGCGCCCTCGGATGCGCTGCGTTGAAAGCATCCATGAGCCGTGCCGCATCCACCTTCGTGTAGAGCTGCGTCGTCGAGAGCGACGCATGGCCCAGAAGCTCCTGGATGCCGCGCAGATCGCCGCCCTTGGCGAGAAGATGCGTGGCGAACGAATGGCGCAGGGCGTGCGGCGTCGCGCTGTCGGGCAGTCCCAAAGCGCCGCGCAACTCCTCCACCGCGAGCTGGATGATGCGGGGCGACAACGGTCCGCCGCGCGCGCCGACGAAGAGCGGGCCTTCCGGCGGGACCGCGTACGGGCAAAGGTGCAGGTATTCCTCCACCGCGCGCTGGATCGGCGGAATCACGGGAACGCTGCGCATTTTGCTGCCCTTGCCCGTCACCGTGATCGAATCGACCCCGTTGACAGGGGCATCCCGGCGCTGGAGGCCGAGCGCCTCGGAAATGCGCAGGCCCGCGCCGTAGAGCAGCGACAGCACGGCGGCGTCGCGCGCCAGGATCCACGGCTTGCGGGCCTCGGAGGCGCGGGTCTCCTTGTCGGTCACCGCAACGGCCGAGGAGGCGGAGAGGGGGCGAGGCAGGTTCTTGTCGACCTTCGGCGAGCGGATCGCCGCAAAGGCGGAGGCCGTGCCGTGGCCCTCCCGCTCGAGATGGCGGGCGAAGGAGCGCAAAGCCGCGAGCTGGCGCATGAGGGAGCGGCTCCCCACCCCTTTCATGCGGCGGGCGGCGAGAAAGGACCGGATATCGAGCGGCTTCAGGCCAAGCACGCCCCTGATGGAGGGAGGTTCGCCCAGATGCTCCGTCAGGAAGGTCAGGAACTGCCGCAGGTCGCGCCCATAGGCCTCCACGGTCTTGGGCGAGAGCCGCCGCTCCTTCGCAAGGCCGTTGAGCCAGGCGATCACCTCCCGGCGCGTATCCTCCGCGCCGGGCAGCACGAGATCGAGGGCTGAAGGTTGGTTCTGTCCGTTGGTCACGGGCTCAATATCGGATGGCGACCTTGCCAAATGATGAAACAGGAGGTCCATTGGAGGGCATGAACAATGTTCTATCCCCATGGGGAGGATGGATGTGAGCGCCGATGAGGGACAGGTGCCGGGAATCGCCGGCTATGCCGAGGCGGCCGATTCGCTGGTCGATTCGTATGAGAGCATTACCTTCGAGGACGTCTATCGTCCGGTCCTGGATCTTCTCCCGAAAAGAGGCCTGGCCCTCGATATCGGCGCGGGAACCGGCCGCGATGCGGCCGCGCTGGCGGTCAGAGGATTTCGCGTCCACGCGGCCGAGCCGACGGCGGAAATGCGCGCTCATGCCCGGCGTCTTCATCCCGATCACGGCATCGTATGGACGGACGACGCCCTGCCGGATCTCGCGCGACTGCGTGCCGAAGGTCTCCGCTTCGATCTCATTCTGATGACGGCCGTGTGGATGCATCTCGACGAGGCCGAGCGTGAGAGAGCGCTTCCGAACATCGTTCATCGGCTCGCTCCGGGCGGGCGCTTGTTCATGACCGTCAGAAAGGGCCCCGTTCCTCCGGGACGGTGCATGTTCCCCATTCCGATCGGACCGTTGATTGCGGCGGCGAGGACGTCCGGCCTCCATCTTCTGCGGCGCTGCGACTTTCCGGATGTCCTCGGCCGTCACGACGTCAGCTGGACCCTGCTTGCCTTCGAGAGGGAAAATCGGGTCTAAGCATTGCGACCCGATGCACGAGATGGACCCGTTCGCTCCCTGATGGCCTCCAAGATTGCCGATGTCCTCATTCCGCTGGCGCTGGATACGGCCTATTCCTATGCCGTGCCGGACGACCTCGCGCTCGAGGAGGGCGATGTCGTGCAGGTGCCGCTCGCGACCCGGGAGGTGGCGGGCGTGGTGTGGACCCTGCGCGAAGGGCAGGGCGCCAATTTCAAGAAGGTGACGGGCCTCCTCGAAGGGCCGAACCTGTCGCCCAAGATGCGCAAGTTCATCGATTGGGTGTCCTGGTACACCCTGTCGCCCAAGGGCTCCGCGCTCGCCATGAGCCTGAAATTTCCCGATCCGGACCGTACGGAGGTCGTGCGGGTGGGCGTCAGGCTGACCGAGAGCAGGCCCAAGCGCATGACGCCCGCACGGCAGAGAGTGATCGAGGTCGCGCAGGACGGCGTGGTGCGCCTGAAGAGCGAGCTTGCCCATGCCGCCGGCGTCAGCCCCGGCGTCATCGACGGGCTCATCGACGAGAACGTTCTCGAAACGCTGACGCTTCTGCAGGAGCCGGTGGCCGGACGGCCCGATCCCGGTTTCGGCGATACCACGCTCTCCGATGGCCAGGGAGAGGCCGCGAGGGAGCTCGTCGCCGCCTTGGGGGAAGAGCACCCGCCCGTCATCCTGCTCGAAGGCGTGACCGGATCCGGAAAGACGGAGGTGTATTTCGAGGCGGTGGCCGAGGCCGTCCGCAAAGGCAGGCAGGCCCTGATCCTCATGCCGGAAATCGCCCTCACGGCGCAGTTCCTCGACCGGTTCGCGGCGCGATTCGGGGTCAAGCCCGCGACCTGGCATTCGGGCGTCACGGGCCGCAAGCGCGAGCGACTCTATGCGGCGATCGCCTCGGGCGAGGTCAAGGTGGTGGCGGGCGCGCGCTCGGCTCTGTTCCTGCCCTACGCGGATCTTTCGCTCATCGTGGTCGATGAGGAGCACGAGACCGCCTACAAGCAGGATGACGGCGTGCACTACCATGCCCGTGACATGGCGGTGGTGCGGGGCAAGATCGAAAACGCCATGGTGGTCCTGGCCTCGGCCACGCCGTCCATCGAGAGCCGGGTGAATGCGGAGCGCGGACGCTATCGTCACGTCAAGCTGCCGGAGCGCTTCGGCGGACGCTCCATGCCGCAGATCCGCGCCGTGGACCTGCGGCGCGAGCAGGTCCCGAAGGGGCGCTGGCTCTCGCCCACGCTCGTCGCCTGCGTGGAGGAAACTCTCGGGCGCGGCGAGCAGGCGCTGCTCTTCCTCAACCGCCGGGGATATGCGCCGCTCACGCTCTGCCGTGCCTGCGCCCATCGCTACGAATGCCCGAACTGCTCGGCTTGGCTGGTGGAGCACCGCTTCAGGCGCGCCCTCGTGTGCCATCATTGCGGCCATGTGGAGCGCACGCCGCACGCCTGCGTGGAATGCGGCAGCATCGATTCGCTGGTGCCCTGCGGGCCCGGCGTGGAGCGGATCGCCGAGGAGGTGGCCGAGCTCTTCCCCGACAAGCGCTCCATCGTACTCTCCAGCGACTTCCCAGGCGGTACGGAGCGGTTGCGGTCGGAACTCGCCGCCATCGCGGCGGGCGAGGTCGACATCGTCATCGGCACCCAGCTCGTGGCGAAGGGGCACAATTTCCCGCTCATGACCCTGGTCGGCGTGCTGGATGCCGATATCGGCCTGACCTCCGGCGATCCGCGCGCCGCGGAGCGAACCTTCCAGATGCTGCAGCAGGTGACGGGCCGCGCCGGGCGCGGCGAGAAGCCCGGGAGGGCGCTCGTCCAGACCTGGCAGCCGGACCATCCGGTCATCGCCGCCCTGGTGTCCGGTGATGCGGAGCGATTCTACGAGGAGGAGACCCGCGTCCGCGAGATGGCAGGCCTGCCGCCCTTCGGACGGCTCGCGTCGCTGATCGTATCGGCGGAGGACCGGGCGGTCGCCGAAGCCCATGCCAGGGCCATGGCCCTGGTGGCGGAGCCGCCACCAGGCGTCATGGTGCTCGGGCCCGCCGAGGCGCCGCTCGCCCTGATCCGGGGGCGTTATCGCTACAGGCTGCTGGCGAAGACGGAGCGGGAGGTCGATCTCCAGGGCTATCTCCGGGCCTGGATGACCCGCTGTCCGAAGGTGAGGGGCAGTATCCGCGTCTCTATCGACGTGGATCCGCAGAGCTTTCTGTAAGAGCGTTTTCCGCAAGGTTTACCGCGGCGGTCTCGCCGGGCCGCCCCCGAATGTCCTTCGGCGCGAGCACGAGGACGGGCTCGCGCGGAGCCGGCCAGGACACGACCTTGGAGGACGCGACCTTCGCGCGCAGGGTCCTTTCGAGCCCCGGGCCCAGGAAGGGATAGCTCCAGAACAGACCCAAGGCGAGCAGGGTGAAGCCGGCGAACAGGCGCATGGAGGCCTCCTTGGGTTACCGACGCCTCACAACGTCGGACGGGCAATCGAAATCACGTCCGACGCTGTAACATTCTGATTGTGAGCATCTTTTCACGCAAAACTGGTTCCCACTTTTGCGCTCGATGCTCTAATGGTGTCGCCCAGCTCCGGGTTCTCAAGGGCACAAAGACCCATCTGCGACCGAGTACCTCAATCGGGTCGACCCGAAGACGCTTTTGTGATCGGTAGCACCCTGTGCGGAAGGGCAGATCCGGCCCGACGCCCCATACACCGGCTGAAACTGAACACCGGACGGATCCGCGAAGGTGGATTTCACTTTTTCGTCCGGTTCTCCAGCGAAAGGACCCCATGCCCAAGATCGTTCACTGCATCCGCCACGGCCAATCCACCTTCAATGCCCATTTCGCCGAAACTGGCGAAGACCCGCTGCACTTCGATGCGCCGCTTACCGAGCTCGGTCTCAGACAGGTTCAGGAGCGGGCCCGTGAGCTGCACTGGCACCCTTACGAGCTCGTCATCACCACGCCGCTCACCCGGGCGATCCAGACGACCATGGGGCTGTTCGGCGACCATCCGGCGAGACCTCCGATCCATGTGGAATGCCTCCATCGGGAGCATCTGGAGAGCAGCTGCGATGTGGGGCGTGCTCCGGCCCTGCTGATGCAGGACTTTCCGCACCTCGCCTTCGACCACCTGGCCGAGGTCTGGTGGCACCACGAGGGCGAGCCGGATCCGCGCGGCTTCGTGTATGAGCCCAGCCACATCTTCGAGGGACGGGTCGAGCAGTTCCGGCGCTGGCTCGAGGACCGGCCGGAACGGATGATCGCCGTCGTGGGGCACGGCACCTTCTTCAGCCGGCTCACCGGCCGGTACCTCGGCAATTGCGAAGTCGCCGTTCTGGAACTCTGACCCGGTCCTTCCACGTACCGGGCGATGCGGCCCGCGAAAAGTTCGGGCCGCGCATGAAACGGCATTCCGTCCCGGGGCGATGCTTCCGGGCGGGCTCACCGAATTTTTACAGGCCGCTCCTGGCTTAGCTCGCCTTGCGTCCCGGGAAAACCCATGCTAGTGCACCCCCGCCTGTGGGCGGAGACGGTCCCGCCTAAGGCTCACTTCCATCGACCCGACGGGTTTCCCGACAGCTCGCTTCAAAGCTCGCCGGTGAGAAACCCGTAACTTGAGAGAGACGATTACGTGGCGCAAAGCGGTTCGCAAGAAGGACCCCTCCTGTCGGGCGTAGCGTTGCGCTATGCATCGGCGCTGTTCGAGCTCGCTCGGGAGGCCAATGCCGTGGACGCCGTCGCTGGCGACCTCGGCCGCTTCGAAGAGATGATCCGGGGCAGCGAAGACCTGCAGCGCCTGATCCGCAATCCCATTTTCACGGCTGAAGAGCAGTCCCGCGCGATGGATGCCCTCCTGGCGAAGGCCGGCATCGCGGGCCTGGCGGGGAACTTCATCCGCCTGGTGGCCTCCAAGCGCCGCCTGTTCGCCCTTCCGGACATGATTCGCGCCTATCAGGCGCACGTGTCCGACGCGAAGGGAATCGTCCGGGCTCAGGTGACCCTGGCGGAGGCTCCGTCGGATGCCGTTCTCAACGAAATCAAGGCGGCGCTGCGCGACGTCGCCAAGGCTGACGTCGCTGTCGACGTCAAGATCGACCCGAGCCTCATCGGCGGCCTCATCGTGAAGGTGGGCTCCCGCATGGTGGACGCATCGGTGCGCACCAAACTCAATTCCATTCGTCTAGCGATGAAAGAGGTCCGCTGATGGACATTCGAGCCGCTGAGATCTCCGCGATCCTCAAAGAGCAGATCAAGAACTTCGGCACCGAGGCTGAAGTCACCGAAGTCGGTCAGGTCCTGTCCGTCGGTGACGGTATCGCCCGTTGCTACGGCCTCGACAAGGTCCAGGCCGGTGAGATGGTCGAATTCGAGAGCGGCGTGCGCGGCATGGCCCTCAACCTCGAGACCGACAACGTCGGCGTCGTGATCTTCGGTTCCGACCGCGAGATTGCCGAAGGCCAGACCGTGAAGCGCACGGGCGCCATCGTGGACGTGCCGGTCGGCAAGGGTCTCCTCGGCCGCGTCGTCGACGCCCTGGGCAACCCGATCGACGGCAAGGGTCCGATCGAGTTCACCGAGCGTCGCCGCGTCGACGTGAAGGCTCCCGGCATCATTCCGCGCAAGTCGGTGCACGAGCCGATGGCGACGGGCCTCAAGGCCATCGACGCGCTCATCCCGGTCGGCCGCGGCCAGCGCGAGCTGATCATCGGCGACCGTCAGACCGGCAAGACCGCGATCGCCCTCGACACGATCCTGAACCAGAAGCCTCTCAACCAGGGCAACGACGAATCGCAGAAGCTGTACTGCGTGTACGTCGCCGTCGGCCAGAAGCGCTCCACGGTCGCTCAGTTCGTGAAGGCCCTCGAGGACAACGGCGCTCTGGAATACTCCATCGTGGTCGCCGCGACCGCTTCCGATCCGGCCCCGATGCAGTTCCTGGCTCCCTTCGCCGGCTGCGCCATGGGCGAATTCTTCCGCGACAACGGCATGCACGCCGTGATCACCTACGACGACCTGTCCAAGCAGGCCGTTGCCTACCGCCAGATGTCGCTTCTGCTTCGCCGTCCTCCGGGCCGCGAGGCTTACCCCGGCGACGTGTTCTACCTGCACTCCCGCTTGCTGGAGCGCGCCGCGAAGCTGAATGACGCCAACGGCGCCGGTTCGCTCACCGCTCTGCCGGTCATCGAGACGCAGGCGAACGACGTGTCGGCCTACATCCCGACCAACGTGATCTCGATCACCGACGGCCAGATCTTCCTCGAGACGGATCTGTTCTACCAGGGCATCCGTCCGGCCGTGAACGTCGGCCTCTCCGTGTCGCGCGTGGGCTCCTCGGCCCAGACGAAGGCGATGAAGAAGGTCGCGGGCAAGATCAAGGGCGAGCTGGCGCAGTACCGCGAGATGGCGGCCTTCGCTCAGTTCGGCTCCGACCTCGACGCCACGACGCAGCGCCTTCTGAACCGCGGCTCGCGCCTGACCGAACTCCTGAAGCAGCCGCAGTTCTCGCCGCTGAAGATGGAAGAGCAGGTCGCCGTGATCTATGCCGGCGTCAACGGCTACCTCGACAACCTGCCGCTCAACCGCGTGCGCGCTTTCGAGGACGGTCTCCTGGCGCTCCTGCGCGGCAAGCACGCCGACATCCTGGAATCGATCCGCGCTTCCAAGGACCTGTCGAGCGACACCGAAGCGAAGCTCAAGGACGTCGTCCAGTCCTTCGCAAAGTCGTTCTCGTAAGATCCAGCCGGAATTCCGGAGAGGGTAGGGCCGCTCGATGCCGAGCTTGAAAGACCTTCGTAACCGCATCGCCTCGGTCAAGGCGACGCAGAAGATCACCAAGGCCATGCAGATGGTCGCCGCCGCGAAGCTGCGCCGCGCGCAGACCGCGGCGGAGGCCGCGCGTCCCTATGCGGAGCGCATGGCCACGGTGCTCGGCAACCTCGCGTCCGGCATTACGGTCGGGCCCGAGACGCCGCGTCTGCTGGCCGGAACGGGCGCAAACCAGGTTCATCTCCTGGTCGTCTGCACGGCCGAGCGCGGCCTTTGCGGTGCGTTCAACTCCTCGATCGCGCGTCTTGCCCGAGAGCACGCCAACCGGCTCCTGGCCGAAGGCAAGACGGTCAAGATCATCTGCGTCGGCAAGAAGGGCTACGACATCCTGCGTCGTCAGTTCGCCGAGCAGATCATCGATCTCGTCGATCTCCGCTCCGTGCGTCAGATCGGCTTCGAGCAGGCGGACCAGATCGCCCAGAAAGTGCTCGGACTCTTCGAGGCCGGCGAATTCGACATCGCGACCCTGTTCTACTCGCGTTTCCGCTCCGTGATCGCCCAGATCCCGACCGCGCAGCAGATCATCCCCGCCCAGATCGAAGCCACCGGCACCACATCGGACGCAGTCTACGATTACGAGCCCGACGAGGGCGAGATTCTGACGACGCTTCTGCCGCGCAATCTCACGGTGCAGATCTTCCGCGCGCTCCTGGAGAACGCCGCCTCCGAACAGGGCGCCCGCATGAGCGCCATGGACAACGCGACCCGCAACGCGGGCGAGATGATCAAGAAGCAGACGATGACCTACAACCGGTCGCGTCAGGCGATGATCACCAAGGAACTGATCGAAATCATTTCGGGCGCCGAGGCGCTCTGACGAATCCGAGAGGAGCCTCACATGGCTAACACCGCTAATCCCGCCGGCAACGTCGGCCACATCACGCAGGTCATCGGCGCCGTCGTCGACGTGCAGTTCGAGGGCCATCTCCCCGAGATCCTCAACGCTCTCGAGACCACCAACCAGGGCAATCGCCTGGTGCTCGAAGTCTCGCAGCAGCTCGGCGAGAACACCGTGCGCTGCATCGCCATGGACACTTCCGAGGGTCTGGTGCGCGGCCAGGAAGTCACCGACACCGGCGCCCCGATCTCCGTGCCGGTCGGAGCCGCCACCCTCGGCCGCATCATGAACGTCATCGGCGAGCCCGTGGACGAGGCCGGCCCCATCGTCGGCGAGACCGAGCGCGCCATTCACCAGCCCGCTCCGTCCTACGCCGAGCAGTCCACCGAGGGCCAGATCCTCGTGACGGGCATCAAGGTCGTCGACCTGCTCGCTCCCTACGCCAAGGGCGGTAAGATCGGCCTCTTCGGGGGCGCAGGCGTCGGCAAGACCGTGCTCATCATGGAGCTCATCAACAACGTCGCGAAGGCGCACGGCGGCTACTCCGTGTTCGCCGGCGTCGGCGAGCGCACCCGCGAGGGCAACGACCTCTATCACGAGATGATCGAGTCCCGCGTGAACGTGAACCCGGCCGAGAACAACGGCTCGGCCGCCGGTTCCAAATGCGCTCTCGTGTACGGCCAGATGAACGAGCCCCCGGGCGCCCGCGCCCGCGTCGCTCTGACCGGTCTGACGGTCGCCGAGCACTTCCGCGACCAGGGCCAGGACGTGCTGTTCTTCGTGGACAACATCTTCCGCTTCACCCAGGCAGGGTCCGAGGTGTCGGCGCTTCTCGGCCGCATTCCCTCGGCCGTGGGCTATCAGCCGACGCTCTCTACCGACATGGGTGCCCTGCAGGAGCGCATCACCACCACCACCAAGGGCTCGATCACCTCGGTGCAGGCCATCTACGTGCCCGCCGACGATCTGACCGACCCGGCGCCGGCCACGTCCTTCGCCCACCTCGACGCCACGACCGTGCTGTCGCGTTCGATCGCCGAGAAGGGCATCTACCCGGCCGTGGACCCGCTCGACTCGACCTCGCGCATGCTGTCCGCCGCCATCGTCGGCGAAGAGCACTACAACGTCGCCCGTCAGGTCCAGCAGGTGCTGCAGCGCTACAAGGCGCTCCAGGACATCATCGCGATCCTGGGCATGGACGAGCTCTCCGAAGAGGACAAGCTCTCCGTGGCCCGCGCCCGCAAGATCGAGCGCTTCCTGTCGCAGCCCTTCCACGTGGCGGAAGTCTTCACCGGCTCGCCCGGCAAGCTCGTCGCGCTTGAAGACACCATCAAGGGCTTCAAGGGCCTCGTCGACGGTCAGTACGATCACCTCCCGGAGGCCGCCTTCTACATGGTCGGCACCATCGAGGAAGCGATCGAGAAGGCCCAGCGCCTCGCGGCTGAAGCTGCTTAATTGAACGTAAGGCTCGTCCCGGAGCGTGCCCTCACGCTCCGGGACTCGCTTTTAAAGCCTGTCTCCAACGACCCCGGACCGCTCCCCTCGAGCGGCGGATGACGAGAAGCTCAGATGGCCACCTTCACTTTCGAACTCGTCTCTCCCGAGCGCGTGCTGTTCTCAGGCTCCGTCGATGCGGTTGTCCTGCCCGCGAGCGAAGGCGACATGACGGTTCTCGCCGGTCACGCGCCGACGATGACGACCCTCAAGACCGGCTTCCTCGTCATTACGAGCAATCCCGGCAACGGTCGCCGGGTGCTGGTGCGCGGCGGCTTCGCCGACATCAACCAGAGCGGCCTCACGGTGCTGGCCGAGCGCGCTCTTCCCGAGGAGGAGCTGACGCAGGAGCTCCTGGACAAGGAAATCCTCCAGGCCGAGATGATCTGGGACTCCACCGCGGAGCCGGCTGCCAAGCACGCAGCCGAATCGACCATCGCGCAGCTGCGCGAAGCGAAGGCGGCGCTGAACTACTGAATCGAAACAACCCGGCCCCGAGCCGGGTTTTTCTTTGCATGACCAAGTCTGCGCCCCTGATCCTGACGCTCGCTCTCGACGAGCGCTCCTTCGCCTTTCTCGACCAACAGAGGCGGCGCTATTTCCCGCCCGAGCGAAACTTCATTCCGGCGCATCTGACGCTGTTCCACCAGCTACCCGGCGAGCGGGTTGCCGCCATCCAGGACTTCCTTGAACAGACGAGCCGCGAACAGGCCCGATTCGCGCTGAGCGTCACGGGTCTGCGCTCGCTCGGACGCGGCGTTGCCTACATGCTCGACGCTCCTGAACTCACGGGTTTTCGCAGCACTCTCGCTCGTGAATGGGGATCCTGGCTGACGGCTCAAGACAGACAGAAGCATCAGCCCCACGTCACGATCCAGAACAACGTCGATCCCAAAGACGCGAGAGACCTGTTGCTGAGGCTCTCGGCCGAGTTCGTGCCGTTCGAAGCGACAGGCATCGGCGTGGACCTCTGGTGGTATCGCGGTGGTCCATGGGAAAAGGTGGCGCGCTCCGCATTCCGCTGAACGGCACGACCATCGGTTGTGCCGAAGATGAAGATGCCCGGTTCAACACCGGGCATCACGGCAGACGCGAGCGATCCGACGATTATTCGCCCATCGCGATCAGATTGGCGTTTCCGCCAGCAGCAGCCGTGTTGATCGTCACGGTCTGTTCCGTTGCGAACCGCAGCAGGTAGTGAGGGCCGCCGGCCTTCGGACCCGTGCCCGACAGGCCATGGCCGCCGAAGGGCTGCACGCCGACCACAGCGCCGATCATGTTGCGGTTCACATAGACGTTGCCCACGGAGAGCGCATCGACGATGCGTTTCACGGTGGCGTCGATGCGGGAGTGAACGCCGAGCGTCAGGCCATATCCCGTCCCTTCGACGGCCTGGATCACATCCTCAAGGCGGTTGGCCTTGTAGCGCACCACGTGCAGCACGGGGCCGAACACCTCCTGGGCCAGATCGTGCGGCCGGTTGAGCTCGAAGATATGCGGCGCCACGAAGGTCCCCGCGCTGGGCGCAGTGCCCGCATAGCGCACCTTTGCCTGCGTTTGCATGGCCGCGATATGGGCATCGAGCTTGTCTTTCGCCTCGCGGTCGATCACCGGCCCCACCTGGACCGAGATGTCTCGAGGGTCGCCGAGCTTCAGTTCGCGCGCATTGCCCGCGATCATCTCGATCATCCGGTCGGCCACGTCCTCCTGCACGCACAGGAGCCGCAGCGCCGAGCAGCGCTGGCCCGCCGAACGGAAGGCCGACATCACCACGTCGTCCGCCACCTGTTCCGGAAGCGCCGTCGCATCCACGATCATGGCGTTGATGCCGCCGGTTTCCGCGATCAGCGGGACGATGGCCGCGTCCTTGTTCGCGAGCGTCCGATTGATGATCCGCGCCACGTCCGTGGAACCGGTGAACACGACGCCCGCCACATCCCTGTGCTCGACGAGGCGCGCGCCCACGCGGCCGTCTCCCGGAACGAGATGAAGGGCGGTCTTCGGTACGCCCGCCTCATGCAGAATGCGCACCGCCATATCGGCGATCAGCGGCGTCTGTTCGGCGGGCTTCGCCACGACAGCGTTGCCCGCCATCAGGGCCGCGCTCACCTGCCCGAGGAAGATCGCGAGCGGGAAATTCCAGGGAGAGATCGCCACGAACACGCCACGTCCGCGAAGGCGCAGCACATTGCTCTCCCCGGTCGGCCCGGGCATGGCCTCGCCGGAGCCGAAGAGGGTGCGGCCCTGGACTGCGTAATAGCGGCAGAAATCCACCGCCTCACGGACTTCCGAAAGCGCGTCGTCGAGGGTCTTGCCCGCCTCGACCTGCAGCAGATGCAGCAGCGCGCCGCGCCGTTCCTCCAGAAGATCGGCCGCCCGCTCCAGCGCTTCGGCGCGGGCCGTGGCATCCGTACGGCTCCACGGACCGAAGCCTGCCCGGGCCGACGCCATGGCGCGGTCGGCGACCTCCGGCGTCGCTTCCGCAACCTGGCCGACGACCGTCGTTCCGTCGACGGGGCTGACGACCGGGCGCGTCTCACCGGACGCGGCCTTGCCGTCGATCAGGGGATCGGCGCGGAAGCTCCGCTGGCCCGCGTGTGAGATCTCCTTGAGCAGGCCTTCGAGCGAGGTGCGATGACCGAACTCCACGCCCTTCGAATTGGCGCGCCCGGCTCCGTAGAGATCGCGGGGCAGCGGCACCTTCGGGTGGCGGGCCTGATCGGCCGAGACGATGATGTCGGCCGGCCGCTTGAGCAAGGCCTCCACCGGCACGTTCGGATCGGCAGCCACCGACACGAAGGAGGAGTTCGCGCCGTTCTCCAGCAGGCGGCGCACGAGATAAGCCAGTAGATCGCGGTGGCCGCCGACCGGGGCGTAGGCGCGGCAGGCCAAGCCCGGATTGTCCTCCAGCAGGCGCGCATAAAGCGCTTCGCCCATGCCGTGCAGACGCTGGAACTCGTAGCCTTCCGTACCGCCGGCGCGCTCGAGAATCGACGCGACCGTGAGGGCGTTGTGGGTGGCGAATTGCGGATAGATGCGCGGCCGCAGGCTGAGCATCTTCTCGGCGCAGGCGACATAGTGCAGGTCCGTCATCGCCTTGCGGGTGAAGACCGGATAATCGTCGAGCCCGCGCTCCTGGGCGCGCTTGACCTCGGTATCCCAGTAGGCACCTTTCACGAGACGCACCATCATCTGGCGATCATAGCGTTCCGCGATGGCCGCGATCGCGTCGACCACGGAGCCCGCGCGCTTCTGATAGGCCTGAATGGCAAGGCCAAAGCCCTTCCAGTCCGCCAGCGACGGATCGGCCACCACGGCCTCGATCACCTCGAGCGAGAGTTCGAGACGGTCGGCCTCCTCGGCATCGATGGTGAAGTTGAGGTCGTAGGACTTCGCCTTCTGGGCGAGCTGGATCACCAGGGGGACGAGCTCGCGCATCACGCGGTCGCGGCTCGTCGCCTCGTAACGCGGGTGCAGCGCCGAGAGCTTCACGGAAATACCGGGGCGGTTCGGCAGCGGCTCGTTGCCTGCCGAGCGGCCGATGGCGTCGATGGCGGAGGCGTAGGACTCGAAGTACCGCCGCGCGTCATCCGCCGTGCGGGCTCCTTCGCCCAGCATGTCGAAGGAGTAACGATAGATGCGGCCCTTGGAGGAAGAGGCGCGCTTGAGCGCCTCCTCGATGGTCTGGCCCAGCACGAAATGGTTGCCCATCACGCGCATGGCCTGACGGGTGGCGGTGCGGACGGCGGGAACACCGATGCGCTTCGTGAGCTGGCCCAGGATGCTCTCCGGCGTCTCACCCGGCTGGATCACCCGGGCGGTGATGCCGAGCGCCCAGGCCGAAGCCGAGACCAGGAAGGCATCGGATTTCGCCTCGTGCCCGGCGAAATCCGCCTGGCCGAGCTTGTCTTCGATGAGCTTGTCGGCGGTGGCGGAATCGGGCACCCGCAGCAGCGCTTCCGCCAGCACCATGAGGGCCAAGCCCTCCTTGGTGGAAAGGGCATATTCCCGCAGCATCTCCTCCACGCCGCCGAGGCCGCCGCCCTTGGCGCGGATGGCCTCGATCAGTCGTGTGGCGCGCTCGTCCACGCGGCGCTCACGCTCCGGAGGCAGGCGGGAGCTCGCCAGAAGGCGGGCGGCGATCGCCTTGTCGTCCTCGGCGAAGGGCGGATTGAAGGAAAGGGCAATGCTGGGATTGACGGTCATGGCGGGCCTCTGAAGGTTTCCGCAACATATAAGCGGTCCACGGCCGTGTTTCGATGGCAATATTGCGGGTTTGTCCTTAAGATACGCGGCCAAGCTGGCAATCGGGCGTGAAAATGACGGAAATTGACCGGATCGATAGGAAGATCCTAAAGCTGTTGCAGCAGGACGGCAGGATTTCCACGGTGGACCTCGCCGAGAAGGTCGGCCTTTCGGCGACTTCCACCAGCGACCGGGTGAAGCGCCTGCAGCGGGAGGGCTATATCGCGGGCTTCGGCGCGAGGCTCGATCCCCATCGGCTCGGCCTGGAGCTTCTGGTCTTCGTGGAAGTCTCCCTCGACAAGACCACGCCGGACGTCTTCGAGAAATTCGCGGAAGCCGTGAAGCGGGCACCCGAGGTTCTCGAATGCCACATGGTGGCGGGCGGGTTCGACTATCTGGTCAAGACGCGCGTCGCCGACATGGGAGCGTACCGCCACTTCCTCGGAGAGATCCTGCTGGCGCTGCCAGGCGTCAAGGAGACCCGCACCTATGCGGTGATGGAGGAGGTCAAGAGCGACGGCGTGCTGCCGGTCTGATGGCCTTTGCACGATCATGGCCGGATCAGGTCCGGCCATGACG